>PKYM01000037.1:0-23962 GCA_003132645.1 Actinomycetota bacterium
GGCAGAGGGCCGTCTCGCGTCGCGCCAAGTATACAGGACCCCCGCGCGGGGCGCGGTCGGGGCGCAGTCGGCTTGATAGACTGGACACCATGCGATACCGCGGCGCAGTCATCCGACCCCCAAGCGAAGCCTCGAGCCTCATCGTGCAGGTCACCTACGGCTGCTCCAACGCCTCGTGCGACTTCTGCTCGACCTACCTCGACAAGCCCTTCGCCGTGCGTCCGCCCGACGAGGTCACAGACGACATCAACGGTCTGCCGGACAGCATCAAGCAGCGCGTGCGCCGCGTGTTTCTCGCCGATGGCGACGCGCTCGCCTTGTCGCGTGGCCGTCTCACCGACATCCTCTCCCTGCTGCGCGCCGAGCTGCCGGCGCTGGAGCGGGTGGGCTCGTATGCCAACGCCCAGAACCTGCTGAAGAAGAGCCCCGACGACCTGCGGACGATCCGCGAGGCCGGCCTCGATTTGCTCTACCTGGGTCTCGAGTCAGGCGACGATACGACGCTGGCCGCCATCCACAAGGGCGTCACGGTGGCTCAGCAGATCGAGGGCTGCGCCAAGGCTTCAGCGGCGGGCTTCGGCCTGTCGGTCACGGCCATCCTGGGGCTGGCCGGCGCCGAGCGCTCGGCGCTCCACGCCGAGGCCACCGGGGTCGCGCTGTCGGCCATCGACCCCGAGTACATCGGCGTGCTCAGCCTCATGGTCGAACCCGGCACACGCACCGAAGCACGGGTGCGCAGCGGCGATTTCATCGTACCCGACGCGCTGACCATGCTCGGCGAGCTGCGCGGCATGATCGCCGCCACGACCGTGAGCGACGCCGTGTTCCGCTCCAACCACGCCTCGAACTACCTGCCCGTCGGCGGCCGGCTGCCGCACGACAAGGAGGCGATGCTGGCCGCTCTCGACGGCGTGCTGGCCGCGCCCGAGCGGGCGCGGCTCAAGCCCGAGGAGTGGCGGCTGTTGTAGCGACCACGCGGCGTGCGTCCGGACGGCACGGCAAGATCGCTGGGGCCGACCGAGGCACGCCTACGGCGCCGGCTTCACCGGCCTTCGTCGCGCAGGTACGAACCGTAGCCGCGCTTGAACTTTGTGGCGGCGTACTTTTGCAGCTTCCATTCGGGGATGCGGCACTCCGGACAGGCCTCGAAGAACAGCTTGTTACGCAGCCAGCGGGCCGAGCGGCTGTTCTTGGAGTCTCGCACGATCATGGTCTTGCCGCAGTGAGTGGTGAGCCGTGCCCGCGTGCCCAGCACCTCGAACTCCTTGATGCCGTGCAGCAGGCCGCGCCGCGAGGGCCACAGCTTCAGCTTCTCGACGAGCCGAAAGAGCGGCACCTGCTTGCGGTAGTAGACGGCCTTGTTGGGGTCAGTCGGCATCTCTGCCTGAGTTTAGCATCCACACGAAACCGCGACCGGGCGCCGGCGAGGCGACCTGAGCCCGGGCGATGCAATCCCCGTCGAGCGACGACCCGCTCAGGTAAAGGTGCGATAGAACGGCGCGCCGTCGTAGACGGCGCGGATCGCGCGGCCGTCGACCACCGTGTCGAACCAGAGGCGGTCCGGCAGCCAGTCGGCGGCGCCGACCCGAAAGCGCCCTTCGGGCAGCGGCACGAGCTCGAGCTCGTCGCTCGGATAGAGGCAGGGGGCGACCATGAGCAGACGCCCGCGCCGGCTGAAGACGCGAAAGACCGGAGACCAGGGGTTGTACGAGCGGTAGGTGCCGACGAGCTGCGCCCACGAAGGGTCGGCGACCGGCGCGGACGGCGCCGTGTGGCCGGCGCGCGCATACCAGTCGGGGCCAAGCGAGAGCGCGACGACGGCTCCGCCGTCGTCGCGCTCGAAGCGCAGGTGGAACCGGTCCCAGTCGGGCTGTGGCGCGAGGAACAGGTCGTCGTCGCGCCGCTCGAGGACGATCTCGCCGCCGGTCGGCGTGACCAGCGCCAGGCGTCCGTCGCGGGCGGCGAAGACGAGGCGAGCGGCGGGCGAAACGGCGGCGTCGGGATCCGCCAGGACGTACTCCCCAACGTACTCCCCTGCCGCAGCCCCGATGGCGGCGGGATCGGCGGGCGGCGCTGGCGGGGGCGCCGACGCCCCCGCCAGCGCCGCCCGCACCGCCGCCAGAGCGTAGGTGGCGATCTCCATCCGGTCGCCGCTGCCGTTCAGCAGGACGATCACACCGAGACCGGTCCCGGTCTCGGTCAGAAGCAGTGAGTTGAAGCCGACCATCCCGCCGGAGTGGCCGATGCAGGCGTAGCCGTCGATCGTGCGCGACACGAGGCCGTAGCCGTAGAAGGAGCCGGGCTCGTCGGGATCCTCGATCACCGCTGCGCACCAGCGGTCGAAGGCGGCCTCGCTCAGCAGGCGGCCGCCGGGAGCGTCGCCGCGATTCAAGATAAGGCGCGCGTAGGCCAGCATGTCGGCCGCCGACGAGACGATGCTGCCGTCGGCGCTGCAGCTCTCGACCAGTTGCGCCACGTCGAGCGGACGGCCGGTGTGCGCCGGCCGGTCGTCGCCGCGACGCTCGTAGCCGGTGGCGACCGGTCGAAGCGAGTCGCGGCGGATAACGGTCTCGGTCGCGACCATGCCCAGCGGCGCGACGAGGCGTTGGGCGACGAGCTCGTGCACCGGCCGGCCGGTCACGGCCTCCAGCGCCAGGCCCACCAGCTTGTAGCCGTCATTGGAATACCAGAAGCGTTCGCCCGGGGCGAAGCCAGTGTCGGTCTCGCGCAGCGTCCACACGGCGCCGCCGGCCTCGGCTGAGAACTCGGTGCCCATGATCAGGCCCGAGGTGTGGCTGAGCAGATGGTGCAGCGTGATCGGTCCGAAGCGTGAGCGCACCGCAAACCAGGGGACGTAGTCGGTGACCGGGGCCTGCAGATCGACGCGGCCGGCGTCGTGCTCCTGCAGCACGACTGCGGCCGCAAACGACTTGCTGATCGAGCCGATCTGAAAGCGCGTGTCGGGCTCGACCGGCGTGCCGGACGCGACGTCGGCGAGGCCGCGACAGACGAACCCCAGGGCGCCCTCGCGATCGGTCAGCCCGATCGCCACGCCGGGGGTGTCGAGGAGCGGCAGGCGCGCGGCGACGAACTCGTCGATAGCCGCGAGGGCGGCTGTCACACGCTCGAGTCGGGCTGTGTCTGAGGCGGTCATGGCGCCGCTATTCTCTCAGAATCGGCGAGCGCGGCGAAGCGGCTGGGGACTACCTGCTCCGCTACGGCTGGTCGAGCGTCTTGTCGAGCAGCGCCTGAATGTCTCGCACGTGCCTGTTCAGATCCTGCAAATGATCGTAGACGTCTCGGCAATGGCGGACCCGAAGAGCCAAAACGATCGTCTTCGTGTCCGAGACTGTGTAGATGATCCGATACTGGCCCAGGCGAATGCGATAGAGGCTCTCGAGCCCTCTCAACTTCTTGCAGCCCTGAGGACGAGGGTCGCTGCCGAGCGCTTCTATGACATCGACCACTCTGCGCTGGTCGGGCTTTCTGAGGGCACGTATGTCCTTCTGCGCCGCGGCCAAGATCTCGACGCGGTACGCCACGCGCGAGCGTCCTTTCTGGAGACCGAGCTAGAGCCGGAGCTCCTTGCGAAAGTCCTCGATGCTCATGCCGGCGCCGTCGCGCTCGTGGTCCTCCAGCGCCTCGAGGGCGGCGCGAAGATCGATGAAGTCCTCAAGCGCCTCGAGAAGCTGAGCGTCTTCGACTGAGACGAGGGCTGCCACATCCTTCTTGTGCTTGCGAACAATGATCCGTTCGTTGGAGATACGGACGTCGTCGATCCGGTCGGGAAGGTGATCACGCAGGTCAGAGACTGTGACGGTGGTCATGATAGCTCCTCACGCTGCTGGGCGGCTGCCCCATTGTGATCGTTTCTACCGAAACGTGCAATACGATTGTTTTGTACGTTTCTCTTGGTTCCCTTATCGGAAACTCTCAAGCATCGCTTGAGTCGGCCGGGCGCAGAAGCGCTGCCGTCTCGACAGATGCCCGCTGCTCTTCGCAAGGGATCCCGATCGTCACAGCGTCCGGCTCCGGTACTATTATAGGAAGTGCCCACTCAATGGGGGAAGGTCACGCGTGACCGATATCGTGTTCGTCTACAACGACGTGACCGCGCATACGCGCTACACATGCGGGCTCGGCGTGGCCTCGATCGCCTCGCATCTGGCCAGTCATGGGCTGACCTCCGAGCTTGTCTACTATCGGCGCGAGAGCGATCTGCCGTACGCGCTCGACCGGGTGCGCCGCGCCGACCCCTGCCTCGTGGGCTTCTACAGCCCGTCCTCCGGCTTTCCCGCCCTTCAGCGTCTGTCGATGGCCATCCGCCGGCAGGCGCCCGGGCTGTTCCAGGCCTGCGGTGGACCGCACGTGACGCTCCGCCCCGAGAGCCTGTTCGAGGCGCCTTCGCTCGACGCCGTCTGCATCGGCTACGGTGAGCGTCCGCTGCTCGAGCTGGTGCAGCGTCTGCGAGCCGGCCGGGACCTCGCGGGCATCGAAGGTTTCTGGGTGGCCCGTCGGGACGGTCAGATCGGCGCTGGCGCGACCATCGAACGCAACCCGCCCAGCGTCACCTTCGGCGACGCCGACGAGCTGCTCGGCTTCGATCATGGGCTCTTCCTGCGCGAGTTCGCCAGGTTCCCCGACTTCTCACGGGAGCGCCAGAGGCTCGAGATCATCTTCGCTCGTGGCTGTTCGTACCGGTGTGCCTTCTGCTCCAACGTCGCGCTTCGCAAGGTGATGGGACCGCACATCCCGCGGCCCTCGGTCGAGGCCTCCATCCGTGTCGTCAAGGAGAGTCATGCCGCCACCGGGCTCACGAGGGTGGCGTTCCACGACGACAATTTCACCCTCGACCGCGAGTGGTTTCGCAGCTTCGTGGCCCGCTATGCCGACGAGGTCCGGGTGCCATTCTCGTGCAATCTGCGAGCCGACGGCTTCGATGCCCAGGACGCGCGTCTGCTCGCCGAGGCGGGGGCCGAACGCATCTACGTCGGCGTCGAGTCCGGCAACGCTCACATCCGCAACGACGTCATGCGCAAAGGGGTGAGCGACGAGGCGATCGTGCGCGGCTTCAAGCTTCTTGAGAACGCCGGCATACCGGCGGTCAGCCAGAACATCATCGGCACCCCGGGTGAGACACCGGCGATGTTCCTCGACACCGTACGCCTGAACGCGCGCCTCGCGACGCGCGGGGCCATCATCTCCGTGTTCTACCCGTACCCCGGCACCGAGCTTGCCGAGTACTGCGACGCTCACGGGCTGCTCTCCAGACGTCTCCGCGGGTCACGCGAGCGCAACGAGGACGTGCTCTGCACGCCGCAGTTCCCGCCGGCCAGGATCGGGTTCTACCGGCGCAGCTTTGCGCTGTTGATCCGGTACGAGCGCCTGCACCGGGCGCACCCGGTGCTGCTGCCCGTGCCGCTGACCCCGCGCACAGCCGCTCCGATCGCCCGCGCGATGCGTCTCCACCGGCGAACGATCGGCCGCCTGCGCGCGAAGCGGGTACAGCCGACCTTGGCAACGCCCTCAGGTTGACCGAGCTCTGTTGGCGGGGAGTAGGGGAGTTACACCCCTCTACGCGGATTTAGAGTCCGCGCTGATCCTTCCGATCGACCCCCCGCGCCAACTGACAGGCTAGCGCATGCGCGGCTGGCGGCCAACCGGCGCGCACCGCCGGGTGTCGGGTCAGGGCGCCTCTGCGAAAAGGCCATGCAGAGCCATCGCGGCCACCCCCAGGGCAAGCGGCTCATGCACCAGCCGATCACCCAGCGCGGTCGCCGCCGCGGGCGTGACGCCGGGCGGCAAGCCGGGCGACGAGACCACGCCGTCGCCGCGCACCCAGTCGGCGTCGATCAGATCGGCGCTCGGCGTGGCGTCCAACACGAGTCGACATCGCGCCAGGCCGTCGACGAGCGAGACCGGTGTGATCTCGAGCTCGCCGGCAACGCGCTCGAGGTGCGCCTTGTCGAGCTCGGCGACGAACACGTCGGCGCCGAGCTCGACAAGGCGCACCGCCGCCGCCGTGCCCACCGGACCCAGGCCAATGACCAGAACCGGCTTGCCCGCCACGCCGTCCGCATCGACCACGCTCTCTCCCGCGGCCGCGCACGCCACACCCTTCGCGCCGGTCATGCCGCCCGCACCCGCCACAGCCTTTGCGCCCGCCACACCGGCCGCCCGATCGAGCGCCGCGGCATACGCCCAGGCCGTGCAGGGATCGTCGTCTGCCACCGTGCGGCGCGCGAAGTCGAAGGCGAGGAACTTGCGGTCATCGGCGGCGAAGACGAGATCGTCGCCAAAGCGGAGCGTCTCGGCGAAGCCGGCGACGTCGGAGGCCACAGTGACCCGCGCGTGGCAGCCGAGGTGTGCGCAGATCGCCGCGACGCACTCGGCAAAGCCGGGGATGAGGCCTTCGCCGGTCGTGATGGGCACGACGGCCACGGAGGCGTTGGCGAGGGCGTCGCGCGCGACGCCCTCGCCAACGCCGCACGCCCTGGCGCCAAGCGCCACGAAGTCACAGCCGGTGAGCCGCACGAGCGCCGCCTCGACCTCGATGAGATGCGCGGTCAGGCTACGCACGTCGCTTTCGATCAGGCGGGTCACGGCCGAGCCGTCCGTGGTTGGCGATCACCTGCGGAGTCGGGCGCGTGCATCGGCGCGGAGCCGCGCGCGTCAGAGGCGCCGCTCGCGCCAACCTGCTCCGGCCCCCGCTCGGGCACGAGCTCCAGCCCGTGCTCGTCGGCCAGCCGCTCGACGGCGGCGGTGGCCCGCTCGCGGGCCACCGCCGCCGTCGAGCCCCGCGTCATCAGAACGGCCACCCAGCGCTCCTGCACGGCGCCTGGCGCCCGCTGCGCGCGTCCACGGTCTGGGAGGTCGGTGAGCACCACGTCGGCCCCGTAGAGGCCGTCACAGCGGCGCAGGGGGCCGGCTGAGCCGACGACGTGCTCGCCGAGCACCTCTACCCTGCCGTTCTCGACCAGCACGTGCTGGTAGACGGCGCCGCGCCGGGCGCGCGGGTCTACGGCCGGAGGTCGGCCACCCGCGAACGTCTCGGCCAGCAGCGCCACAATGTTGACGTCGCTGGCATGGAACACGGCGGCCGGCGTCTGGCTGGGCAGCCGCGCGTCGATTTCGATCACCTTGGGCGTGCCGTCGGGCGCCACCATCACCTCGACGTCCATCACGCCGCCGAGCGCCACACCCTCGGCCAGCCGGCGAGCGGCCTGGTCGAGGCCGCGCATGGTGGCGGCGCTCACACGGTCCGCCCCGGCGGCTGCGGTTGCGTCGGGTGCGGTCGCGCCGGGTGTGGTCTCGGCGCCTGTGTCTGTCGAGTCGCCGCCTCGCTTGGCACTGTCTTCCCCACCGCCGCCAACCGTCGCCGCGCCGCCCTCCCCATCGACCGGTGCGACCACCCGCTTGCAGTCCAGCACGGCGTCGAACTCGAGCCAGGTCGGCAGCAGCGTGACGGCCTCGCCGCCGAGGCTCAGCACTTCGATCGACAGCGAGGGACCGCTCACGAACTCCTCGACTACGGCGTCGGCGCCCTCGGCCGCCAGGTGGGCGCGAACCAGCTCGAGCGCGGGCTCCGAGAAGACCACGCTCACCCCGGCGCTGCCACTGCCCACGGCGGGCTTGACCACGACCGGAAAGCCGCAGGGCCAAGCCAGCGGCCGGGGCACGTCGAGTCGCTCGAACAGGGCGTTGGAGCGCAGCTTCGACGAGGTCACGGTGTAGGCGTCGAGGTCGAACAGCAGGGGCACACCGATCCCCGGCACGAACGACGCGAGGAAGGCCAGCGTGTGGTCGTCCTCGCAGGCGGGCAGCACCGCGTCGCACGAGCGAAACAGCTCGCGCGCCCGCACCGGGTCGCTCGTCACATCGAAGACGTGGCACTCGTCGGCCAGCCCGGCCGCCGGGCGCTCGGCCCGGCGATCGATGAGCACGACCTCGTAGCCCGCCTCACCGGCCAGGTAGGCGGCTTCCGTACCCTGCAGCTTGCCGCCGACGATCGCCAGCCTCATCGCCGTACGGCGCGCCGCTCGAGCGCGCCGGCGACCCACCCAGCGTACTCACCCGCCGTCGCGGCGCGCAGCCCGAGAGCCGTCAGGCGGGAGCTCGCCTCGGCCGCTGTGCGCAGGCCGGCGTCGATGTCGAGCTCGGACTGCGAGACGCCGGCCAGGCCTAGGTCGGGCGGCACGATCGAGGTCACGACGTTGGCCCCCGCGGCGATGCGGGGTTCGAGTCCGTTGATGCCGTCGACGTCGAGCGTGGCGGGGATCAGGCGCTCGGGCATGACGAGACGCATGGTGGCGATCGTGACGAGCTCGCCCAGGCTGCCGGCCGGCGACTCGTGCTCGAGCGGCGTGCCGCGCTGCGGCACGAAGCTCATGACGCGCACCTGGTCGACCGGCTCGTCGCGCATGGCGGCCACGCTCAGCGCGCGGTCGCCCACGGTCTCGCCGATGCCCAGCAGCATGCCGTCCTCGACCAGCATGCCGAGACGCGCGGCGGCGGTCCGCGCGGCGGCGCGGGCGGCGAAGTCCTGGCCGACGCGCAACCGCGCGTAGACCTCGGGCGCGTGGGTCTCCTGATAGCAGGCATACCACTCGGCGCCGGCATCGCGCAGGGCGGCGAGCACGTCGGCCGAGACCTTGCCGGGCGAGATCATGACCGGCAGCCCGGTGGCCTCTTTGACGGCCCGCACCAGCTCGACCAGTGCGTCGAACTCGTTGGTCGCGAAGTAGAGCGGATCCTCGCCCATCGTGAGGTCGATCAGATGGACCCCCGACGCGGCCAGCCCACAGGCGATGGCGACCACCTCGTCTAAGGACTTGCGGTAGCGCGGACTCTCGGGATTGCCGCGGCGGTACAGGCAGAAGGTGCACTCGTTGTGACAGTAGGTCGAGAAGTAGACGAAGCCGTAGAGAAAGATGGCGTCGCCGAAGTGGCGGCGGCGCAGCTCGCCGGCCGCGGCAAAGAGCGCCGCGGCGTCATGCGGGTCGGTGACGGCCAGCAGGGTGGCGATGTCTGACCCGGCGGGCGGCTGCCCGTCGAGGGCGCGCTCGAGGATCTCCGGCAAGCGCCGAAGACCGCCGCTCACGTTCCCTCGTCCTTGGGCTCCGCCGGCAGGAAGCGCAGCACCTCGTCGAGCGGCAGGCGACCGGCGGCAGCCGGCGGGCGGCCGCCGGCGGGCGGCCCGGCGGCTACGCCGACGGCGACGAGCGCGGCCAGATGGGCCGGCTCCTCGGCGCCCAGCAGCACCTCGAGCCTGTGCGCGGCCAGCACCGGAGCGCACATCCAGCAGGCGCCGTAGCCCAGCAGATGCGCCGCCACGAGCAGCACCTGCACGGCGGCGCCGACGCTCTGCAGGTCGGGCCTGGCGCGCAAGCGGTCGCGCTCTTCGCGCGACACGCCGCGCAGCGTGAGCAGGCGATCGATGCGCGACTCGTAGGGCAGGCCGAACACGGCGATGGTCAGCGGGGCGTCGGCGAAAAGGGTCGTGGCCTTGCGCACAGCCGGCGCGTTGGGCGCGGCCCCGCTGCCCTCGGCCTCGGGCCAGCGCGCCACCTCGTCGAGGCGCTCTTCGACCGCGGCGCGCATCGCGGCGAGCAAGGCTGGGTCATCGACCGCGACGAAGCGCCAGGGCTGGGCGTTGCCGGCGTTGGCGGAAAGCGTCGCGAGACGGACCATCTCGCGCACGTCGGCGCGCGCCACCGGGTCGGCCGTGAAGCGGCGCACGCTGTGGCGGCCCTCGACGGCGGCGACGAACCCTGGAAGGTCTGGCGATGGTGCACGGCGAATCATCAGACCCAATCGTACCAGAGCTCACGAGGGAGGGGTCCTGTGAAGAAGTGGGGAGATCCGCCGCGGCCCCGGCCTGAACGCGCCGGGGCCGAACCGCCGCCCAGGACGCGCGGCGAGGCCGAACCGCCGGCGCAGGCGGGACGGCGTCTGCCGCCCCGCCTGCGCTCGGTGCGAAAGGTCAGGCCTTCGCGGTAAGCGCCCTGTCGGCCTTGTCGACCTTGAGATCGACGGCCAGGACGTACTGGTTCTGACAGAAGGCGATGCACTGCGGGTCGCCGTCGCACAGGTCGCACTTGAAGGCCACCTTGCGCTCGGGGTGTTCGTGGATCACGCCGTAGGGGCAGACGTCGTAGCAGTCGCCGCAGTTGTTGCACTTCTCCTCGTCGACCACGAGCACGATGCCGGTGACCGAGTCGCCGACCTTCTCCTTGCTGGCAAAGGTGCCGGAAGGCGTGACCGTGATCTCGCGCGCCACGATGGCGTCGTTGGGGCAGGCCTCCTGGCACTTGGCGCAGCCGGTCTGCAGGCAGCTATGGCCCTTGATCACCGCGGTCGTCGGGTTGACGTCGGCAAACAGACGAGCGCGCGACGGCTGAAAGCCGCCTTCGTGCCACGCCGAGCAGCCGAGTTCACACATATGGCAGCCAGTGCATTTCTTGCTGCTGATCATCACGTGAGGCATATGACTCCCTTTCTCGCCGCGTGTCAGCCGCTAGAGCCGCACGTCAATGCCGAGCTCGGTGAGCTTGGCCTCGGTGGGTACGCCGTCCTCGTCCCAGCCGCGCAGAGCGTAGTACTGGCCCAGGACTTCGTTGAATCGTGCGGTGCCGATGATCTTGCCGGCGGAGACGCCATCGCTGAACGGCTTCTCGAGCCAGGCTTCGGGGATCACGTCGTCGGCCTTGCTGTAGCCTTCGCGCAGGTTGAACAGGCGGCCGAGGTTCCAGACGCGCTCGCCGACCTGCGTCATCTCTTCTTCTGTGACCTCGCGCTTCCAGAGGTGCTTCATGAGCATCCCCATCTGCTCGTAGTCGATCGCCCAGAAGTCGCACCAGACGCCGCAGAACTTGAAGGCGTAGTGGTTCTGGAAGGTGACGTTGAATTCGGCCTTGCTCTCGTCGAGAGTGTCGGCGGGCATGGTGCCCTCGACGATCTCGACACCGATCGGGAACGAGCGCATGTGGCAGGCGCCGCGGTCGGAGGTAGCGTAGGCGATGCTCATGCCGAACGAGCCGCGTGGGTCGTAGCCGGGCGCCTCGAGGCCCTTGACCTGCATGCCCAGCTCGGGGTGGCCGTACTTGGCCGCCAGGGCGCGGGAGCCCATGGCCAGCTCGGCGCCGACGCCGGTGCGCAGAGCGAGCTGCTCGGGGATCTTGAGATAGGCCTCGATGTCGCCGAAGTGCAGGCCGAAGTCGTGGATGCCCTTCTCGGTCATGTCCATCGCCAGGCCGAGCACGTTGCCGGTCGAGATGGTGTCGAGGCCGTACTCGTCGCAGAGGTGGTTGAACTGCATGAGGGCGGCGATGTCGTCGACGCCGACGTTCGAGCCACACAGCGCGATGGTCTCGTACTCGGGGCCTTCGCCTTCGATGTCGTTGATGCGGTGGAAGTTGCGGCAGGCCAGCGTGCACTGGTAGCAGGCGCGCTTCTTGACGCGGATCTTCTTGAAGGCCTCGGAGTTGATGTTGCCGGCGCCCTTGAAGGTGCCTGAGGAGTAGTTGCGCGTGGGCTGGCAGCCGGCGCCGTCGGTCACGTCGACCAGGACGGGCGTGCCTTCTTCGTGGACCCAGTAGTTGGAGTCGGTGAGGATGTAGTCGGTGTCGATGCGCTCGATGTCTTCGAGGAACGCCCGCGCGTCGCCGACCGTGACGCGGCCGGTGCCGGCCACGGCGATCGCCTTGAGGTTCTTGGAGCCCATCAGGGCGCCCGTGCCGCCGCGCCCGGCCTTGTGGTACTGGTCGTTGGAGACGCAGGCCCAGGGCAGCTTGTGCTCGCCCGCGGGGCCGATCGACAGCGAGGTCATGTGCGGGTCGAAGTCGGCGCGCAGGGCGGCCTCGATGTCGGCGGTCAGCATGCCGGCATACTTGGCGGCCGGCACGAAGCTCACCTTGTCGTCCTTGATGAGCACTGCCGTGAGCTCGGCCGCGCAACCCTGAACGATGATCAGGTCGTAGCCGGCGAACTTGAGGACGGAGCCGAAGGAGCCGCCGCAGTAGCTGTCGAGGATGGTGCCGTTAGCGGGGCTCTTGCCGCCCAGCACGACGCGCGAACAGGTGCTCACGTTGGTGCCGGCGAACGGACCGGGCGCGACGATCAGCGGATTCTCGGGCGACCAGGGGTCCATGCCCGGTTCGGTCAAGTCCCACAGGTAGCGCAGCATCAGGCCCTTGCCGCCGACGTAGAGTCGCGCCCATTCCATGTTCAACGGCTCGACCTCTGCGGTGCCCGTGCTCATGTCGATCTTGAGCACGTGTCCCTTGTAGAAGTCCAAAGCGCCCTCCCTCTAAGTTGCTCAGGTTCAGCTTGGCGGGAGTGCCGCGCCGGATGGCGTCGCGCGAGCCCGCAGCGAGATGGTAGGTCCAGCTATTGTAGCGACTCGCCGAGCGGCCCGACAATCGCGTGCTTGGCGCAGAAGGCCCGCTCATCTCGACAAAACGGCGTTCTGCCGGCCCGCCTACAACGGTCCCTCGCACCTCGGCCGGCGGCGCGGCTGGCGACCGCCGGGGCCGCGGCGCTAGTCGTGGTCGGGCGCCTCGGGCAGGTTGCGGATGTTCTCGCCGGCCTGCCACTTGCCGAGGTTGTCGTTGATCGCGTCGGCCAGCTCCTTCATGAAGCGCGCCGAGACGTTGACGCGGGCCACGACGACGCCGGTGACCTCTTCGTCGGTCTCGCTCTCGTGGTCTAAGCGCATGAAGGTGAGCGAGAACTCGTAGTCGGAGTGGCTGACGTTGGCGAAGTTGGCATAGACGCCGGCCATCATCTCGGGCGTGGCGTGGATGTTGAAACGGCGATCCTCAGATTCGGGCACCGGGGCCTCCTTTAGGGGGCTTTAGTGGGACAGGGACTAGGAGAGGCGGGCGACCACGGCGCGCGCGAATTCGCGCGTGCCGGCCGTGCCGCCCAGGTCGGCGGTCGTCCGACGGCCCTCGGCGATCACCGCAGCCACGGCGTCATAGACGCGCCCGGCGGCCTCGGTCTCGCCGAGATGCTCGAGCATGAGCACGCCCGACAACAGGAAGGCCGTCGGGTTGACGACGTTCTGCCCGGCGATGTCGGGCCCGCTGCCGTGCACGGCCTCGAACAGGGCGGCCTCGGCGCCGATGTTGGCCCCCGGCGCGACGCCCGGGCCGCCGATGAGGCCGGCGCAGAGGTCGCTCACGATGTCGCCGTAGAGGTTGGGCGCCACGAGCACGTCGAAGCGCTCAGGCCGCAGCACGAGCTGCTGGCAGAGGTTGTCGACGATGCAGTCGTCGAAGGCGAGCTCGGGATACGAGCCGGCGACCTCGCGGGTCACCCGCAGGAACAGGCCGTCGGTGAGCTTCATGATGTTGGCCTTGTGCACGGCCGTGACCTTGTGGCGACCGTGAGCGCGGGCGTAGTCGAAGGCGAAGCGCGCGATGCGCTCGGAGGCCGCCCTGGTGGTGATCTTGATGGACTCGGCGACGTCGGGGGTGATCTGGTGCTCGATGCCGGCGTAAAGATCTTCTGTGTTCTCGCGCACCACCACCAGGTCGATGCCGGCGTAGCGGCTGGGCACGCCGGCGAGCGACTTCGCCGGACGCAGGCAGGCGTAAAGATCGAGTGCCTTGCGCAGAGCCACGTTGACCGAGCGAAATCCCGACCCGACGGGCGTGGTGATGGGCCCCTTGATGGCCACCTTCGTGGCTCTGATCGAATCGATGACCTCGTCGGGTAGCGGCGTGCCGCAGCGCTCCAGCACGGCGAGACCGGCCTCGTGGCGCTCCCAGGCGATCGCCACGCCGCTGGCGGCCAGCACCGTCTCGAGGGCCTCTGCCAGCTCAGGACCGGTGCCGTCGCCGGGGATGAGGGTGACGCAGTGGGTCACTCGATGGGTCACGCCGTCGGTCGGGCGGTCGGTCACGATCATCCCTCGGGCAGATGGAACTCGCCGTACTTGCGGAAGTGCTCGACGAGGCCGCCGTCGGAGAGGATCTTGAGCATGACCGGCGGCAGCGGCGCGAAGGGCACCGTGGCGCCCGTGGTCAGGTCGCGCACCTCGCCGGCCGCGAGATCGACCTCGAGGTCGTCCCACTGCTCGATGGCGCTCGTGTCGCAGGTAAGCACCGGCAGCCCGACGTTGATCGCGTTGCGAAAGAAGATGCGCGCGAACGATTGTGCGAGCACCGCGGCGACGCCGGCGAGCTTGATGATGCGCGGCGCGTGCTCGCGGCTCGAGCCGAGCCCGAAGTTGCGCCCGCCGACCACGAGATCGCCCGCCTTGACGCGCTTGGCGAACTCAGGGTTGGCGTCTTCGAGCACGTGCTTGGCGAGCTCGGGCAGGTCGGTGCGCAGGTGGAACAGGCGGCCCGGCGCGATGTGGTCGGTCGAGATGCCGTCGCCGAACGTCCAGGCGCGTCCGCGCAGGATGTCGTCGCTGCCGCCGGGGGTCGCCATGGGTCAGGCGTCGCTCTCTGTGATGGTCACGCTGGTCATGGCCAGACCGGGCTCGCGGGCGCTGCCCGGGTCGCGCTCGAGGATCGAGTAGACGACGTCCATGCCTTCTACGACGCGGCCGAACACGGCGTGCTTGCCGTCGAGGTGCGGCGTGGCCTTGTGGGTGATGAAGAACTGCGAGCCGTTGGTGTCGGGGCCGGCGTTAGCCATGGAGAGCACACCGGGGCCGTCGTGGCGCAGGCTCGGCTCGAACTCGTCTGAGAACTTGTAGCCGGGGCCGCCGCGGCCGGTGCCCGTGGGGTCGCCGGTCTGGGCCATGAAGTTGGCGATGACGCGATGGAAGGTGACGCCGTCGTAGTAGCCGTCGCGGGCCAGAAAGACGAAGTTGTTGACCGTGGCCGGCGCCTTGTCGGCGTAGAGCTCGACGACGATGTCACCGCGCTCGGTGGCGATGGTGGCGCTGTAGCGCTTGGCCGAGTCGGTGACCATCGGCGGCGCGGCGTCGTACTGCTTAGCCATGCTGTTCTCCTTTTGGTGGGAGCTCGCCGGTCGCGGCCAGCTCGCGCGGGTCGACGATCTCGCCGGCGACCGCGGCTGCGGCCGCGGTGAGCGGCGAGGCCAGGTAGATGTGGGCCTGGGGGTTGCCCATGCGGCCCTTGAAGTTGCGGTTGGCGGTGCTCACGCAGACCTCGCCGTCGGCGAGGATGCCCTCGTGCACACCGACACAGGCGCCGCAGCCGGGGTTGGTCACGACGGCGCCGGCGTCGACGAAGGCCTGCAGCAGCCCTTCGTCGGCGGCGGCCCGCCACACGGCCTGCGAGGCCGGCGTGACGATCAGGCGGGTGCGCGGCGCGCGGCGGCGGCCGCGCAACACGCGGGCCGCCGCGCGCAGGTCTTCGAGGCGGCCGTTGGTGCAGGTGCCGATCAGCACCTGGTCGACCTTCGTGCCGGCCAGCGTGCTCGCCGGGTGCACGTTGTCGACCGTGTGCGGCGCGGCGACGACCGGCACGAGCTCGTCGGCCAGATACGACAGCGAGCGCTCGTAGACGGCGCCCGGGTCGGGGGCGATCGGCCGCCAGTCGCCCTCGCGGCCCTGGGCGGCCAGGTACGATCGCGTGGTCTCGTCGCTTCCCACGAGTCCGGTCTTGGCGCCGGCTTCGACGGCCATGTTCGTCAGGGTGAGACGTTCGTGCATGGGCAGCGCCTCGATCGCCGGGCCGCCGAACTCGAGCGCCTTGTAGGTGGCGCCGTCGGCGCCCAGCCGGCCGATGATCGTGAGGATGAGGTCCTTGGCCATGACCCCCTCGGGAAACCGCCCGCCGACCTCGATGCGGAAGGTCTCGGGCACGCGCAGCCAGGTCTGCCCGGTGGCCATGCCGATGGCGACGTCGGTCGAGCCCATGCCGGTGGCAAAGGCGCCCAGCGCGCCCGCCGTGCAGGTGTGCGAGTCGGCGCCGATCACCACGTCGCCGGGCTTCGCGTAACTTTCGGCCACGCGCTGGTGGCAGACGCCCATCTCGATGTCGGAGAGCGTCGCCCCGGTCTCGTCGCAGAAGCTGCGGATGGTCTGGTGGGCAGCGGAGAGCTCGGCGCGCGGCGAGGGCGCCGCGTGATCGATGAAGAACACGGCGGCCGGCACCTTGAGCTGCAGGCGGCCGAGGTCGCGCAGCTGCTGGATGGCGAGCGGCCCGGTGCCGTCCTGGGCTACGGCGAGATCGACCAGGGCGACCACGATCTGGCCGGCGGCCACCGACTCGACGCCGGCGTGGGCGGCGATGATCTTTTCAGCGATGGTGGCGGGCACGGCGCGGTCCTAGGGGCGACCCGGCGTAGCCGGGGCCGCCTGGCTGCCGGCCGCTGGCAGCTCGTCGCCGAGCCGCGCGATGTAGTCCTGGTAGACGTACATGAGCTCCTTTGAGAACAGCGCCCGCTTGAGCTCGACCGCGGTCTGTCGCACGAGTTTCAGCAACTCGTCGGCGTCGCGCTTGCTGAGCTCGATGCCGAACTCCTGGAACTTGCGGTAGATGGTGCGCGAGCCCGAGTGCTTGCCCACCACGATCTGGCGTTCGAGCCCGACGTCTTCGGGAGCGTAGGCCTCGTAGTTAAGCGGGTTCTTGATGACCCCGTCGGCGTGGATGCCCGATTCGTGGGCGAAGACGTTGGTGCCGACGATGCTCTTCCATGCGGGGATCGTGCGCGCCGAGGCGGCGGCGACGTACTCGCAGAGCTCGCGGAAGCGCGAGGTGTGCAGGCCGAGCTCGACGTGGCCGAGGAACTTGAGGGCCATCACGACCTCTTCGAGCGCCGCGTTGCCGGCCCGCTCGCCGAGCCCGTTGACGGTCGTGTTGACGTAGGTCGCGCCCGCCTTGATGCCGGCCAGCGCGTTGGCGGTGGCCATGCCGAAGTCGTCGTGGGTGTGCATCTCGATCTCGAGACCCTGACGGGTGAGGAAGCTCACCACGTTGTAGGTGTCGAAGGGGTCGAGGATACCCAGCGTGTCGCAAAAGCGCAGGCGGTCGGCGCCCTCGTCCTTGGCCGCCCGGCCGAAGCGCAGCAGGAACTCGAGGTCGGCGCGCGAGGCGTCTTCGGCGTTCACCGAGACGTACTTGCCGTGCTCCTTGGCAAAGGCCACACATTCGCGGATCTGGTCGAGCACCCACTGCCTCGACTTGTCGAGCTTGTGCTCGATGTGGATGTCGCTGGTCGACATCGAGATGGCGACGGCGTCGACGCCGCAGTCGATGGAGTGCTGGATGTCGGAGACGACCGCGCGGTTCCAGGCGAGGATCGACGGCTTGAGACCGAGCTCGACAATTTGGCTGATGGCCTGCTTCTCGTCGCCCAGCATGGCCGGGATGCCGACCTCGATCTGGTGCACGCCGACCTCGTCGAGCAGCTTGGCGATGCGGATCTTCTCGTGGTTGGAAAAGACCACCCCGGCGGTCTGTTCGCCGTCGCGCAGGGTAGTGTCGTCGATGCGTACCGGGGGACCTTCGGCCGGCGCCTCCTCGGCGATGACGAAGCTGGAGAGGTCGCCCGGCTTGAAATCAGACATGGTCACTCCCAGGCTCGCGCCCCGCCAGGGCCGCCCTGACGAGCTCGCTCACGAGCTGGGGGTTGGCCTTGCCCTGGGTGGCCTTCATGACCTGGCCGACGAAGAAGCCGGCGAGCTGTTCCTTGCCGGCGCGGAACTGCTCGACCTGAGCCGGATGGGCGGCCAGCACGGCCGCGACGGCGGCTTTGAGCTCGCCTGTGTCGGAGACCTGGGCCAGGTCGTGGCGAGCCACGATCTCGAGCGCCTCGCCGCGCTCCTCGACCATCAGCGCGAACACCTGCTTGGCGGCCGTGCCCGAGACCGCGCCGTCGGCCACCAGGCGCAGCAGCGCGGCCAGGCGCGGCGCGGTCACGTGCCCGTGGCCGGGCGAGAGGCCGGCCGCGTTCAGATGCGCAGAGTACTCGCCCATCACCCAGTTGGCCGCCAGCTTGGGGTCGATGCCCTGGGCGACGAGATCTTCGTAGAAGCGCGCCATGTCGCCCGCGCCGGCGAGCACCGTGGCGTCGTAGCGCGACAGGCCGTACTGGGCCACGAAGCGCTCGACCCGGGCCGCCGGCAGTTCGGGCAGCGTGCGGCGCAGTTCGTCGACCCAGGCTTCGGCCACGGTCAGCGGCACGAGGTCGGGCTCGGGGAAGTAGCGGTAGTCGTGGGCCTCTTCCTTGGACCGCAGCGGCGTCGTCGCGCCGGTCTCGGGATCGAAGTGCAGCGTCTCCTGCTCGATCAGCCCGCCGGCTTCGAGGACGGCGATCTGACGGGGCAGCTCGGCTTCGAGGGCCTGCTGCAAGAAGCGGAAGCTGTTCATGTTCTTCAGCTCGGTGCGCGTGCCGAGCTGCCCGCTGCCGGCGGGCCTGACACTGATGTTGGCGTCCCAGCGGATCTGGCCCTCCTCCATGTTGCACTCGCTGACGCCGAGGCCGATCACCAGGTTGCGCAACTGGTGGAGGAACTCGCGGGCCGCCTCGGGCGAGGGGATGTCGGGCTCGCCGACGATCTCGATCAGCGGCGTGCCGCCGCGGTTGAAGTCGACCAGCGAGTACTCGGAGCCCGCGATGCGGCCGGCGTCGCCGCCGGCATGGATCAGCTTGGCCGCGTCTTCTTCCATGTGCACGCGGTTGATGCGACAGGTGAGCAGCTCGCCGGCCACCCAGTAGTCGAACGAGCCGGCCACGGCCAGCGGCTCGTCGTACTGGCTGATCTGATAGGCCTTGGGCAGGTCGGGATAGAAGTAGTTCTTGCGATGGAAGATGCTGCGCGGTCGCACCGTGCAGCCGAGGGCCAGGGCGATGCGCGCGGCGTACTCGACGGCGCGCTCGTTGACGACCGGCAGCGCGCCGGGGTGGGCCAGACAGACCGGGCAGGTGTGGGTGTTGGGCGGGTCGCCCTTGCTCACCGCGCAGCCGCAGAACATCTTGGTCTCGGTGTCGAGCTCGACGTGGACCTCGAGCCCGATGACGGGCTCCCAGGCGCTCGTCGTGTCGCTCAGTGGTTCGTTCAGCGGTTCGTGCGCCGGTTCGCTCATCGTTCCTGCGCCTCCTGAGCGGCCTGATGGCAGAGCCCGCCCGGGGCGATCGCGGCGTCGCGCGAGTCGCAGAACGTGGGCACGGAGCGAAAACCAATCGCCCCCTCAAGGGCGTGTGCGGCCGACAGCAGCCGGTTCTCGGAGAAGGCCGGACCCATGAGCTGAAAGCCGACGGGCAGGTGGCCCGCCAGGCCGCAGGGGATCGAGATCGCCGGCAGCCCGGCGAGGTTCACCGGGATGGTGCAGATGTCGCTCTGGTACATGGCCAGCGGGTCGGCGGTGCGGGTTCCCAGGCCGAAGGCGACCGTGGGCGAGGTCGGCGAGACGATCAGGTCGACCTGGGCGAAGGCGGTGTCGAAGTCGCGCCGCACGAGCGTGCGCACCTTCTGGGCCTGCCCGTAGTAGGCCTCGTAGTAGCCCGACGACAGGGCGTAGGTGCCGATCATTATGCGGCGCTTGACCTCGGCACCGAAGCCCTCGCCGCGGGTGGCTTCGTACATCGATACGAGATCGTCGGCGTGGGCCGAGCGATAGCCGTAGCGCACGCCGTCGAAGCGCGCCAGATTGGCGCTCGCCTCTGCCGGCGCGATGATGTAGTAGGCCGGCAGGGCGTACTCGGTGTGCGGCAGGCTGATCTCGACACAAGTGGCGCCGAGCTCCTCGATCAGGGCGACGGTCTGTTCGAAGCGCGCCAGCACGCCCGGCTCGATGCCGGCCGCGACGTACTCGGTGGGGATGCCGAAGCGCACGCCGTCGAGGCGCTCGGCCGTGGGCAGCTCGATCTCGCCGGGCAGCGACACGGAGGTCGAGTCGAAGGGATCGGGGCCGGCGATGCGCCGCAGCAGCAGGGCGCAGTCGTAGACCGAGCGGGTCAGCGGCCCGATCTGGTCGAGCGAGCTGGCGAAGGCCACAAGCCCGTAGCGCGACACGGCGCCGTAGGTCGGTTTCATGCCGACGATGCCGCAGAGCGCCGCCGGCTGGCGGATCGAGCCGCCGGTGTCTGAGCCCAGGGCCCAGAGCGCTTCGCCGGCGGCGACCGCGGCGGCGGAGCCGCCCGAAGAGCCGCCGGGGACGGTCGCGAGGTCCCATGGGTTGTGAGTCGGGCCAAAGGCGGAGTTCTCGGTCGAGGAGCCCATCGCGAACTCGTCCATGTTGGCCTTGCCCAGCATCACGATGTGATCGCCCCAGATACGCCGCACCGCGGTCGCGGTGTAAGGCGGCTGGTAGGAACCGAGGATCTTCGAGCCGCAGGTCGTGGTGACGCCCTCGGTCACCATGTTGTCCTTGATGGCCGTGGGCAGGCCGGCCAGCGCGCCGCGCGTGGCGCCGGCCTCCTGGTCGATCTCGGTGGCGTACTTGGCGGCGTTGTCGGCGGTGACCTGTATGAAAGCGTGCACCTTGCCTTCGACGCTCGCGATCTGGTCGAGATAGGACTTGGTCAGCTCGGAAGCGGCGATCTCGCCTTCGATCAGCAGGCGGCGAGCTTCGCGCGCCGTCAGGCGCAGCGGATCGAGGCCGGCGATCACGACCGCATCCTGGGCACGCGAAAACAGTCGTCGCTGACGGCCGGCGCGTTGCGCAGCGCTTCGTCGCGCGGCAGGCTCGGCCGCGGCTTGTCGGGCCGCAGCACGTCGGTGATGGCGAGCACGTGCGCCGTGGGTTCGACCGCCGCCAGATCGAGCTCGCCCAGCTTGTCGATATGCTCGAGGATCTTGGCAAGCTCAGCGGTCATACGGTCGGCCTCGTCGACTTCGAGACGCAGCCGTGCCAGCCGGGCCACGTGACGGACGTCGTCTTTGCCTATCATGAGCGAGTCCTCCTCACAGACCCCGCTCGCGCGGGCTTGCAATCGTACCACAGGACCGTGAGCCCGATGCCGAGCCGGCGAGCCGGCTGATGTCCGCCGGCGACAAAGAAAGAAGCGGCCCCGCCGGTACGAACCTGCCGGCGGGGCCGCGGAGCGGCGGGGACGAGCCCAGGTCGGCTAGACGACGACCGGCACGACCTTGGAGGCCTGCAGGCCCTTGTCGCTCTGGGCGATCTCAAACTCGACGGCCTGACCCTGGTTCAGGGTCTTGTAGCCGTCGACCTGGATCTCGGAGAAGTGGACGAAAAGGTCTTCACCTTCTTCGCGCTCGATGAAGCCGTACCCCTTCTCGTTGCTGAACCATTTCACTGTTCCTCGAGCCACGTGTTCCCTCCCGCTACTGCCGCGGTATGCCGTGCGGCACCCCCCGGGGTCGCCGAACAGTCGGCGACCGTTCTACAACGTCAAGAACCTACACCCGACACTGCGGACCTGTAAATACATCGTAGGACTCCATGCTGGCCCGCGCATCGTGGCACTGGCGGGGCCGCGCCGCTTTCAGTAAAGTGTCCTTCAGGGGGTCTCTCCTTTCCATCGCGGCGGAGTCGCGCAAGGCAAGACCGGAAGCAGCGCGACCCACTCCCGCGGGACCTGCGGGAGAGTGGCTTCTTCCCTCGCTCTCACACGGCAGTGTCCACCGGCCGGCACTGGTCAGACCGCTGGCGAAGGAGAGAGACGATGGACGATCTGCTGCGCGAGCGTGTCCTGCACGAATCGCGCAAGGCCCTCGAGCTCATGCAGAAGAGCGAGCTCACGCGCGAGGAGCAGGACGCGGTCGTGGCCGACTGCGTCGAGAACTTCAGCCGCTACGTCAACCCCGGGATCCTCGACTACCGCAAGTCGGTCTCGACCGACTACACCGCGGTCGAGTGGAGCGACGGCGGCGCGACCTTCAAGGACATCCGCGGCCGCGAGTTCATCGACTGCCTGGGCGGCTTCGGTATCTACATGCTGGGCCACCGGCACCCGACGGTCATGAAAGCGGTGCTCGGCCAGCTACGCCATCAGGCGCTACACTCCCAGGAGCTGCTCGACCCGATGCGCGGCTACCTCTGCGAGCTGGTCGCCATGGTCACCCCGGGCGACCTGCAGTACTCGTTCCTCGTCAACTCCGGGACCGAGGCCACCGAGGGCGCGCTNNAAGCCCGACCACATGCTGGGCGTGATCTCCACCACGCGGGCCTTCCACGGCAAGTCGATGGGCAGCCTGAGCGTCAGCGGCAAGCGCGAGTTCCGCGTGCCCTTCCAGCCGCTCATGCCCGGCTCGCGCTTCGTGCCCTACGGCGACGCCGACGCCCTGGAGCAGGAGCTCGAGGTCTGCGACATGATCGGCTTCGACATCGCGGCCTTCATCGTCGAGCCGGTCCAGGGCGAAGCCGGCGCCATCGTGCCGCCCGACGACTACCTGCCGCGGGTGCGCGAGATCTGCACCGAGTGGGACGTGGTCTTCATCGCCGACGAGGTGCAAACGGGCATGGGGCGCACCGGCAAGCTGTGGGGCGTCGACAACTGGGACGTCGCCCCCGACATCATGACCATGGGCAAGGCCTTCGGCGGGGCCGTGATCCCCTGCGGCAACATCGTCGTCACCGAACGGGTCTTCCATGCCATGTTCGCCAACCCCTACCTGCACACCACGACCTTCGGCGGCAACCCGCTGGCCACGGCCGCCGCGATCGGCGCCCTGCATGCCACCCTCGAAGAAGACATCCCCGGGCAGGCCGCCGAGAAGGGCATCTACCTCAAGACCCGGGTCGCGGCGTTCGCCGCCGAGTACCCCGACCTCTTCGACGAGGTGCGCGGCATCGGCCTGCTGATCGGCATGGAGTTCGTCAGCGCCGAGATCGGCTACGCGATCTCGTCGGGTCTGTTCGGTGCCGGCGTGCTGGTCGGCGGCACCTTGAACAACGCCAAGACGCTGCGTCTCGAGCCGCCGGCCGTCATCAGCTACGAGCAGCTGGACGAGGTGCTCACCCGGCTGGAGCCGGTCCTTGCCGCAGTGCGCAAGGAGCACAGCGCAGGCCGGCTGGTCGCCCACTAAAGCGGCGGCCCGCGATAAGAAAAGGGCGGCGGGGGCGGAGGCTTTTTGCAAAAGCCTCCGCCCCCGCCGCCCCAGCACCCGTCCCCCTCAGGGTCGCAGGTACGGGCTTCTGGTCACCAGTCTGAGAAGCCGGTGTTATACCAGAGCTTGCTTGTGCCCTTCTTGGCACGCTTGTTCCAGCCCTTGGTCTTGGGCTCGGCCTCGATGCGCGCGAGGAAGAGGTCGCAGCGCTGCTTGATGTGCTGGCGCTGCTCGTCGTTGAAGGCCGGCACCTTGTCGACGTGCTCCTTGACGCGGCCGAAGTTGGTGGTGGCCGTGTACCAGAAGCCCCAGTCGTCGGCGAAGCGCTTGGCGATGTAGGTCTGGTTGATCTTCTTGTTGTCGTCGTCGCCGATCTCGGCGGTCGTCAACAGGTACTCGATGTCTTTCAGGTCCTTGTCGTTGATCTCCCAGATCTGCAGCTTCTGCAGCATGATGTCGGCGAGCGACACGCTGTACTCGTCGAGCTCGAGACGGTCCTTGTAGAGGACCTCGTGACAGTAGTCGAGCTTGTCGAAGAACACGTCGATCATGGGGACCTTGCCGCCATAGTAGATGTGCCGGGTCTTGCCCGACGACATCATCGTCTGCAGGTCGCACTCGTAGCCGAGCGTCTCCATGAACTTCGGCATCTTGCCGCTGTTTTTGCCGTACGCGGCGTAGTCGATGTCGGTGAAGTAGCGGTCGCCCAGGCGTTCGAGCTTCGCGTAGAGGTCGATCTGCTCGGGGAAGTAATAGTGCAGCGCGAGCGGACCCATGACCCGCATGACGAAGCCGGCCTCGCGGGCGGCGTCGGCGATCCGCTTGCCCTCGCTGAGGAAGTCCTCGGGCTTGGGGTACTGATCGAGCGGGATGTCCTTGGGCAGAATGAAGGGCTTTGTGCTCATCGCCTGCTATCGCCTCCTTTGGACTGTTGCGCAGAAAGGTTTCGGTCGCTCCGCCCGGGGATCAACCCTGGGTGAAGACGTAGTCCTTCACCTTCTTTTTGTCGAGCATGATGAT
>PKYM01000037.1:24025-24195 GCA_003132645.1 Actinomycetota bacterium
AGGTCGAGCGAGTAGCCGTGAGGCGGCACGTGGAAGTTGAAGATCGCGCTTTCGTAGTTGCTGACGCGCTTGCAGAGCTCGTCGAGGTGGACCGCCAGCTCTTCTTCTGACTCCTCACGCGGCGTGTCCCACGGCGTCGGGTTGCTGCGCGAGCACGACACCATCTCGTG
>PKYM01000037.1:24368-25025 GCA_003132645.1 Actinomycetota bacterium
GCCTCGAACTCCTCGCGGGTCTGATGGACCCAGTAGTAGCCCGCGTTCTCGATGATCTTCTTGACGTCGGCGAGCTCCTGCTCGGTGTTCATCTCGGTGTACATGCCCATGAGGTGGCACTCCCAGCCGCCGCCGGCCTTCGCCACCATGGGGATCAGCACCTTGCCGAGCAGGTCGCCGTTCAGGACGGCGACGTCGACGCCGTAGATGGGCAGCGCGTTCAGGAACTTGCGGTAGCAGACGTTCGAACCGTGGATGTCGGTGACGTAGAACAGTTTGATCATCTATCACGCTCCTCGTGCGTAGTGAGGGGCGGGAGTCTCTTCACGACTCCCGCCCCTCACGCGAACTGTCAGGTCATTCCGGAGGCAGCTCGCCGTAGGTCACGGCGGAGATGTCCATGCCGGACTTCGACTTGTTGTAGGCGCTCCAGGCGTAGTACCAGATGATGCCCGCGATCCACACGCCGGCGAACAGCTCGATGGATGCTGTGGTGAACGTCGCGGTCGCCGCGTTGTGGCCGATGAATTCGTAGAGCAGGATGCCGAGGTAGACGAGGTCGACGGCGGCGCCCCAGACGATCACCGGCAGGCCGAGGAACTTCCACTTCTTGTACGGCGACGAATCCCAGACGCCCTTGGCCCTGCGTGAGTAGGG
>PKYM01000243.1 GCA_003132645.1 Actinomycetota bacterium
CACACGCTGGCCACACGCTGGCCGTACGTTCTGCCTCGTGTGCCAACGCCGCGGGGCGCCGTCGCCGGGGGTTATCATTAGGCGGCAGGGCTAACAGGCCCGCTGCCTGCGGTGGCGGTCCAACTGCTCCAGGGTGCGGGCCGACGGAGGTGTCTCCACCTCATGGCTTGGTCGGGGTCGGTCGCGAAGGTCGAGGGGCGCCGTTTCGTTCGGGTGCTGCGCGGCGTCGTGTGGCTGCGCCGGCATCGCGATCTGGCGGTCACGCTCGCGGTGGCCGGCATCGCTGTGTCGTTCGCCCTCGACCTTCTCATACCGGGGTACGCGATCGCCGGGTTTTACCTCGTGCCTCTTCTGCTCGTCGTTTTCGCCCTGCCCGAGCGTCGCGCGGTCGGGGCCGTCAGCGTCGTCTGCCTGGGGCTGACCGTGGGCGCCATGATCCTCCAGGGTCGGGCGAACGTTCAGAACGTCCTGCTCGTCCTGTTCGGCGCTCTCGCGGGCGCCGGCCTGATCGCGCTCGGCTACCTCTACAACCGGTACGACCAGCTCTATGAGACCGAGCGCGTGACGACGGCGAGACTGCATTCGCTGACTGCGCAGGTGCAGCGTTTGCAGGAGGTGTCGGTGCTCGACTCGGACCGGCCGCTTTCCGAGCTGCTGCTCGACATCGTCGTGCAGGCGCGGCAGTTCCTGGGCAGCGACGGCGGCCGGCTGTTCCGGCTCGAGACCGCTGACGAGCTGCTCAGCCTGCAGGCGGCGGTCGGCCTGCCCGGCGACGACGGGGAGCTCTTGCCGGCGTTCGGCCACGGCCCCCTGGGCCAGGCGCTCTCGGCGCGCCGACCGGTGGCGGTCGCCGATCTCGCCGCTTCCGGCAACGAGCACGACGGCGACAGTCCCGTCCCCGTACAGCCGGACTACCGGGCCTGCCTGGCCGTGCCCCTGACTGTGCGCGACGACGTGTTCGGTGTGATCGCCCTCTACTACAGCGAGCCTCGGCCGTTCAGCGACGACGATCTTGGTCTCGCCTCGTCGTTCGGCGACCAGGCGGCGCTCGCCATCGAAAACGCGCGGCTGCGCGAACAGATGGAGCGCAGCGCCGTGGCCGCCGAGCGTTCCCGGCTGGCGCGTGAGCTCCACGACTCCGTGACGCAGTCGCTGTTCGCAGCCAGCCTCACGGCCGAAGCACTCCTGGGAGCGTCAGAGCCAACATCGGCGCAGGCGCGGGAGGGTCTGCGCGACGTGCAGCGCCTGACGCGCGGGGCCCTCGCGGAGATGCGCGCGCTGCTCCTGGAGATGCGCCCCGGAGCTCTTGCGCAGTCGCCGCTCGGAGACCTGCTGGACCACGTCGTGCAGGCCACCCGGGCGCGCACCCGTATCGCCATCGAACTCACGGCCACCGCTCCGCGCCCACTGCCCCCCGACGTGACGATCGCGCTCTACCGCATCGCCCAGGAGGCCATGAACAACGTGGTGCGCCACTCCCAGGCCGGCAAGGCCTGGGCGACGCTGACAGGCTCGGATGCAGCCGTGCAACTGGTCGTCGGTGATGACGGCCGGGGATTCGACCAAGCGGCCGTGGGACCCGAACAGCTCGGTCTGAGGATCATGCGTGAACGGGCCGAGGCGGTGGGAGCGAGCCTCGTGATCGCCAGCGAGATCGGCCATGGTACCGTGGTCGGCGCCACGTGGTCGGCCGGACGGGGGTGAGGGTGTGAGAGACGAAGCCGCAGCACAGCCCAAACGCATCAGGGTGATGATCGTCGACGACCACGAGCTCGTGCGCAGCGGGCTGGAGAGCATCCTGCGGCTCTTCGACGACATCGAGCTCGTGGCGCAGGCCGACAGTGGAGCGGGGGCGGTGAGGTCGTGCGGCGAGACGCAGCCCGACGTGGTCCTCATGGATCTGGTCATGCCAGGCATGAACGGCGTCGCCGCGACCGAGGAGATCCTCCGTGAGCACCCTCACACCAGGGTGCTCGCCCTCACGAGCTTCTCGGACGAGGAGCTGCTCGAGGGCGCGCTGCGCGCTGGGGCGATCGGCTACCTCCTGAAGAACATCACGGGGCAGCAGCTCGCCGACGCCATCCGCGGCGCACAGGCCGGCAGGTCGACCCTCGCTCCCGAAGCCGCCGCGGCGTTGATCCACAAGGTCTCGACGCCGGAGTCCCCCGGCGGCGACCTCACGCGGCGCGAGCGCCAGGTGCTGGCCCTGGTCGCCGAAGGGCTGTCCAACGCCGAGATCGCCGACCGGCTCGTGATCAGCCGGTCCACCGCCAAGACGCACGTCAGCAGCGTCATCGCCAAGCTCGGCGCCTCGAGCCGCACCGAAGCCACCGCGATCGCCTTGCGCCACCGCCTCATCTAGCGCCACCGCGTCATCCAGCGCGATCCCCGGCCCGCTGGCCGACCAAAAGATCGGCCGACCGGCCGACCGTAGAACCGTCCGGCCGCACGATGTGAGCGGCCACTCTCCTCGTTAGTCTTGTCTCATATGGCAAGGGGCGCGCCCGCCGCCGGCGGGCCGACGGACCCAAGCGCGTGTCACCGGGTCTCGGCTCGATGGCGCACACGAAAGGGGGCGGGGAACATGTTCGAGAGAATCGTCCTTGCCGTCGACAGCTCGGACCAGGCAAGAGGCGCAGTCGCCGCCGCGATTGACCTCGCCAAGAAATCCCGCGGCGAGGTCCTCATCGTCCACGTGCACGATCTGGGGTTGACGTCTCGCGAGACGGTCGACCTGGAAACGCTGGACGAGGTGCGCCTTCTCACCCAGGCGGTTCTCGACGTGGTGACGAAGCATGGCGTGGAGGCGCGCAGCGAGCTCAGGGCCGCCAAGTCCACCGACGTGGCCAAGGAGATCCTGCACGCCGCCAAGGGCTTCGGCGCCGACGCGATCGTGCTTGGGTCGCGGGGACTCGGGGAGTTCGCCGGAGTGCTGCTGGGCAGCGTCGCACACAGGGTGATCCAGCTCGCCGGCTGCCCGGTCGTTGTGGTCCGCGCCGACGCGGCCGCCGCCGCTCTCCATGGTCGACCCGAGGGAAAGGCGGTCGCCGCGGCGTGACGTGATCGGGGTCGATGTCGGGTTCGAGACGCGATCGGAAAGGGGACGCATGGACGGCATGTGTGAGCTCGTCTGCCTGAACGATATCGAGCGGCTCTACCGCGTGAAGCAGGCTCTCGCCGCCCGTGGCGTCGACGCCGAGGTCCGGGGCAGCTGGCTGGAGAGCGGGAACAGCGCGGGAGAATCCGGCGGACTGCGGCTCATGGTCCGGCCCCAGGATCTCGTGTACGCCCGTTGGATAGCCTACGCGGCTGGTCTCGACGTGTGGCCGGAAGAAAGCAGCGATGACGAGGGAGGCAAGACGCAGGCACGTCCGTCGCGCGGCCGGGCGGCATAGGGGTCTTGCCGGCAAGGGAGGGCTTAGACCATGAACCACATGGAACTCGTGGCGGCGGCGGCGGCGGCGGCGGCCGGCATCTTGGTCACGGTCGGCTCGATCGTGCTTGGAGCCTGGCTCGACCTCCGCCCCGGCCGGCGCGACCACGGGTCCCGCCAGGAGTCGCGAGACGCTGGGGGAGTCCGCCAAGCGGCGGACAGGCCCGAACCCGGTCACCGAGCATCGGTGCGATGACGGACCAGGGAAAGGGGGCGGCGGAGCATGTTTGAGAGGATCCTCCTGGCCGTCGACACCTGGGATCAGGCGAAGGGGGCAGTGGCGACTGCGATCGACCTCGTCACCAAGTCCCGCGGCGAGGTTCTCATCGTCCATGTGCACGACACCGGCCTCGTGTCTCGCGAGACCGTCGATGAGACGCAGGCGGAGGCTCGACTTCTCACCGCGGCCACCTTCGGCGTGCTGGCAAAGAGGACGACGAGAGCGCTCGGCGGTCTCAGGGTAGCCCAGTCTGCCGGGGTGGCGAGACAGATCCTGCACGAGGCCAAGGACTTCGGCGCCGACACCATCGTGCTGGGCTCGCGGGGGCTTGGAGGCTTCGCCGGACTGCCGCTGGGCAGCGTTGCGCACAGGGTGATCCAGCTGGCGGACTGCCCGGTCGTCGTGGCTCGTGTCGCCGAGACGACCGGTGCGGTCCACGCTCGAGACGAGGGACGGACGGCGACCGTGGCCTGACGCCGGCGAGGTCGAGTCGCTTTTCGAAGAGGGACGCGCGGTACGGGCTACGGAGGAGTGCGCCGGCGTGGAGGGCGCGATGAGTGAGTTCAGCGACGAACAGCTGGTCGACTTCGTCCTCGGCCTGGGAGCAGACGACGGGCTCGCGGATGCAGTTCGCGCACAGCCCGAGCTGCGCCGCCGCTGCGGCGCCCTGAAGTCCGAGCTGTGCCGCCTCGAAGAAGAGCTCGCGGAGCTCGTCGAGACCGACCCGCACGACATCTTGGCGAAGGCGTCGTGGCGCATCCTCCTGGCGGCGGACGGGTCTGCCGCTGCGCGCAGAGTGACGCTGGCCGCCCTCGCCCTCGCCCAGCGAAGCGACGGCGTGGTCGAGGTGTTGCACGTCTGCGAGTCGAGGCTGGGGGGCTGGGCCGGCGCCGTCGCCGGCGAGACGCCGGCCGAGGCGGCCGCCCTGATCGCCCCGATCCTCGGCGAGCTGCATGGCCGTGGGGTCATGAGCCGTGGGCAGCTGCGCAGCGCGCCCGTCGGCCTTGTGGCCGGCAGCATCCTCGCGGAAGCCGAGGAGATCGCGGCCGACATCATCGTGATCGGCTCGAGCACCTCGTCGCGGTGGTCGACCCTCTGGGGAGCGCCCAGGGTCGGCGCGAGCGTCGTCAGGAATGCCGGCTGCCCCGTGCTCGTCGTCTGACGGAGCCCGCGATCGCCCGGCCTTCCGTTGCCTGCGTGCACGGCATGCGTGTTTGACGACGTCCGGGGTGTCCTCTAGTGTTGGCGGCGTTCTCCCGGTTCGCGGGAAGTCGGTGCAAGACCGGCGCTGCCCCGCAACTGTGACCGCAGACGAACGCCGCACACCGCCACTGCCCCGCGGGGTGGGAAGGCGCGGCAAGTAGGACGAAGCGGCAAGCCAGGACACCGTGGTCCGGGAGTCACTGCGATGAACGCCTCGTGGGAGGGCTGCGGTGGTTCCATCACGCAAAGACCCGTCCGGACTCATCCTCGTGCTGGGCGGCGCGCGCAGCGGCAAGAGCACGTTCGCTGAGCGCTTCGCCGCGCAGCAGGCGGCCGTGC
>PKYM01000026.1 GCA_003132645.1 Actinomycetota bacterium
CACGATGTTGCCGCCGAACGTGCCGCCCAGAGAACCCGGGGCCACCTTGTCCCAGATCTCCTTGCGGCTGACGATCGCGGCCAGCGGCAGACCGCTGGCGATGCCCTTGGCGATCGTGACGATGTCGGCGGTGACGCCGAAGTGCTCGTGGCAGAACCACTTGCCGGTACGGCCCATGCCCGCCTGGATCTCATCGATCACGAGGTAGGCGCCGATCTCGTCGGCGATCTTGCGCAGCTCTTGCATGAACTCGGACGTCGGCACGATGAAGCCGCCCTCGCCCTGGATGGGCTCGACCACGATGGCGGCCACGTCTTCGCCGTAGATCTCGGCGCGCAGGATGCGGCGCAGGTCCTCGATCGCGTACTCGGTCGGGTCGAGGCCGGCCGGGGTGTGATACGGGTCGCAGAAGCGGGCGTGGAAGACGCACGGCACGAGGGGCTGCATGTGGCCGCGGTAGTGCACGACCGAGTCGGTCAGCGCCATCGCCAGGTGGGTGCGGCCGTGGAAAGCGTTCTGGAAGGCGATCACGCCGGGGCGCCGCAGGGTGCCCTTGGCGAGCTTGACGGCGTTCTCGACGGCCTCGGCGCCTGAGTTGGCGAACAGCACCTGGTCGAAGTTGCCCGGCACAATCTCGCACAGCGTCTCGGCGAGGTCGAGCATGGGCTGCTGCAGGTACATGTTCATCTGCGCGTGGATCATCTTGCCAAGCTGGTCCTGCGCGGCCTTGACGACCTTGGGATGGCAATGGCCGGTGTTGGCCACCGCGATGCCCATGCAGAAGTCGAGCCACTTGCTGCCGTCGGTGCCGTACACCCAGGCGCCTTCGGCGTGGTCGACGGTGATGGGCGTCGTGCGCCCGACGAAGCCGGGAATGCGTGTCTTCTTGTCTTGAGCGACCACCGACATGGGTACCTCCGCACCTGGACCGCTTTTCGGTTTGGCCAAACCGAAGAGCCCTATTGCCGTGACAAAACGGACGGTCACGGGCAACGGACCTGACGCCGATACCCCTGACTCCAGCGATATTTTAGCGCGTCGGCTTTGGCTGCCACCGGCAGCTGCCAACGCACGGTGTGTAGAGAGAAAGCGCGGCTTTGGACGCATTGTCCAAGCGCCGGCCGCCCGACCGCCCTCCGACTTGACACTCCGCCCTGCCCCGGATACGCTGTGAATTGCTTCACAACGTTACGTAACGAAACGACTGGCGTCGCCGCCGACCGCCTAGGAGGGTCATGGTCTCGCGCAAGACGATCGCTCGCATGAGCCTCTATCGGCGCCTTCTGATCTCGCTGCGCGACGACGGCACGAGCCACGTCTTCTCTCACCAGCTCGCCAAGCTCGCCGGCCTCACGGCGGCCCAGGTGCGGCGCGACTTCATGGCGATCGGCTACTCGGGCAGCCCCACGCGCGGCTACGAGGTCGGCAAGTGCATCGACAGCATCGGCGGCTTTCTCGACGGCCCGCGCCGCCAGGACGTCGCTCTGGTCGGCGCCGGCAAGCTCGGCCGCTCAATCATCTCCCATTTTAGCGGCCGCCGCCCCAAGCTTGCCATAGTAGCCGCCTTCGACGACGACCCGGCCAAGGTCGAGGGCCGCATCGACGGCTGCCGCTGCTTTCCGGTCGACATCATGGAATCGACCGTACGCGACCTCGGCATCCAGATCGCCATCGTCGCGACGCCACCGGCCGCCGCCCAGAAGGCCACCGACGCGCTCGTGCGCGCCGGCGTGCGCAGCATCGTGAGCTTCGCCGCCACGCCGCTACAGGTGCCCGAGGGCGTCTCGATCATCGACATGGACATCACCGCCGCCCTCGAGACGGCCGCCTACATCGCCCGCGAGACGCCGGCGGCCGTGGCCGCCGAGGCGGAAGCCGACGTCGACAAGGCCGCCGCCCCGCTCCTGCGCCAGCTCGACACGCTGCTCGCCGGCAACGAGGTCAAGCTCGACGAGCTGGCCCGCCGCATCGGCGCCCAGATCGTCTCGGGCGACTCCTGTCCACAGCGCGTCGTCGAAAACATCTACGCCGGCGACCGGGTCAGCGACCTGCTGAACGAAGCCACCGATCGCACCCTGCTGGTGACCAACCTCATGAGCCTGCAGATGATCCGCGTCGCCGAGCTCATGGACGTGCCGGCGATCTGCTTTGTGAACGGCGTCTGTCCCGAGCCCGACATCGTCGCCAAGGCCGACAGCACCGGCACCACGCTGATGGTATCGCCGATCGGCGTCTTCGAGACCTGCGGCCTGATCTACCAGTCCCTCGCCGCCGCTCCGGCGACCGCCCCTACCGCGCGCGTTTGACCGATCTCATGGAGCACGTGAGGTACGACATCGAGGGTGGCGATTACAGCGAGGCGGGCGCCGCGTCGCGCGCCATCAAGGCACACCTCAAGGCCATCGGCGCCCGTTCCGACGCCATCCGGCGCGCCATGATCGCCGCCTACGAAGCCGAGATGAACGTCGTCATCCACGCCCGTCGCGGGCACCTCGAGGCGGCCATCGACGACCACCGTATCGACGTCGACGTGGTCGACGAGGGGCCCGGCATCCCCGACCTCGAGCGCGCCCTCACACCGGGGTTCTCGACCGCCTCGCCCGAAGCCCGCGCGCTGGGCTTCGGCGCCGGCCTGGGCCTGCCCAACATCCGCCGCAACTCAGACACCTTCGCCCTGGAGACCGAGCTCGACAAGGGCACCACTGTGCGCTTCAGCGTACTGCTGCACCCCGAACCTGTCGCGAGCCCAGCCATGCTGTCGCTGGCCGTCAACGCCGAACTCTGCCGCGACTGCCGGCGCTGCCTCACCGCCTGCCCCACGGGCGCCATCCGCGTGCGCGAGGGCGTGCCGCAAGTGATCAACCATCTCTGCATCGACTGCACCTGCTGCATCGCGGTCTGCGAGGCCGGCGCCCTGGGCCTCGCCGAGACGGCCCCCGACGCCGAGCGTCTCGGCGCCGTGCCGCTGGCAGTGCCGCCAGCCTTCCTCGCCGGATTCGGCGAGGCCGTCGCGGCCGACTGCGTGCGCGACGCGCTGACCGACTCCGGCTTTGCCGAAGTCTGCTCGGTCGACGGCTGCGAAGCCGCCCTGCGCGCCGAGGTCGCCGCCGACGCGGCCGCAAGCGACCGGCCGCGACCTGTGCTCTCGCCGGCCTGCCCTTCGGTCGTCGCCCTGATCGAGCTGCGGTTTCCGTCGCTGATCGCTCATCTGGCGCCGTTCGCCTCGCCCTGGGAGTCGCTCGCCACGACGGCCGGCAGCGACACGGTCTACGTCGTGTCGTGCCCGGCTCAGCGCAGCGCGCTGGCTGCGCGCGGCATCGACGCCGCTCACCGCGCCATCGAACCCGCCCTGCTGCGCGACCTCGTGCTGGCGCGCCTCGCCGGGCGCCAGAGCGAAACGCCGGCGCCCATCGTCACGGCCACGACCGACGACGGCCCGCTGCGCGTGACCGGCATCGACCATGTCATGGCTGTGCTCGAGCAGATCGAAGACGGGCTGCTGACCACCCCGGCGGCGATCGAGCTCTACGTCTGCGACGGCGGCTGCTTCGGCTCGCCGCTGCTGGCCGACGACCCGTTTCTCGCCGCGGCCCGGGCGCCCGTCGCCGCGGCGTTCGGCGAAGCCTCTCCCACGCCGACCGTGGCGGCCCCGCGCCAGGCGTTCGCGGCGCGCCCCGGCATTCGCCTCGACGCCGACATGGCCAAGGCCATCGAGAAGCTCGGCCGCCTCGACGCCGTGCGGCGCGCGCTGCCCGGCAAAGACTGCGGCGTGTGCGGCGCGCCGACCTGCGCGGCGCTTGCCGAGGACGTGGTCCTCGGCCGCGCCGAGGTCGTCCTGTGCCCGTACCGTTCCACCGACGGAGGCTGACGTAAGATGAAGCTTGAGAGCATCGCCCGCGAACTCGACCTCACGAACCTGACGCCTACCCTCGCCGGCGCGGCGACTGCCGAGGTCATGGCCGGCTACGCCTCCGACCTGCTGTCGGACGTCCTGGCCAACGCACCCGAGGGCGGCGTCCTCGTCACCCTGCAGGTGCACCTGAACGTGGTCGCCGTGGCCAGCCACGCCGAACTTTCGGCGGTCATCTTCACCTCCGGCCGCGCGCCCGACCCCGAGATCGTCGCCAAGGCGATGGCCGAGGGCCTGCACCTCTACGCGACCGACGCCGACACCTTCGAGACGGTCGGTCGCCTGTTCGCCCTGGGCGTGAAGAGCGGCCGTGACGCCTGACCCCCTGATGACTGTGCGCGCCGACCTGCACGTCCACACGGCGCTGTCGCCCTGCGGCGACGACGAGATGTCGCCGCCGGCGATCGTCGACGCCGCCCTGGCGGCAGGCCTCGACGTGATCGCCGTGTGCGACCACAACGCCGCCGGCAACACCGGCGCCGTCGGCGAGGCCGCCGGCAGCCGCCTAACCGTCATCTCCGGCATCGAGATCACCACGGCCGAAGAAGTCCACGTCGTCGGACTCTTCCCCACCGTGATGGCCGCCGCCAACGCCGCCGACGAGGTGCGCGAGACGCTGCCGGTAGCCGACGACGACTACACACGCTTCTTCGGCGAGCAGTACCTCATGAGCGCCGACGGCACGATCTACGGCCGGGAGCCCCGAGCGCTGGCCCTGGCCACCTCACTGGGCTTGGACGAAGCCGTCGAGCTGATCAGGCGTTACGGCGGCCTGGTCATCGCGGCGCACATCGACCGGCCGACCTTCGGCGTCATCGCGCAGCTCGGCTTCTTTCCGTACGAGGCCGGTTTCGACGCCGTCGAGCTGTCGCGTCACGTGCCGGCCGGCTCGGCGACGACCGACGGCTATGCCGCTTACGGGCTGCCGGTCGTGCACTCCTCGGACAGCCACTACCTCGAGGACGTGGGCTGCGTAGCCACCGAGTTCGGCCTCGCGGCGCCGACCTTCCGCGAGCTCGTGCTGGCCGTGAAACACCGCGAAGGCAGGGTCCTCGCCGATGCATGACCTGTCGCTGTATGTCCTGGAGATGATCGAGAACTCGCTGCGAGCCGGCGCCGGCAAGGTCGCCGTGCGCGTCTGGATCGAAGCGCCGCGCGACGAGCTGTCGATCGTGGTCGAAGACGACGGCCCCGGCCTCGACGTGAGCGTCGAGCAGGCGACCGACCCCTTCTACACGACCAAGGTCGGCAAACGGACCGGCCTCGGACTGCCGCTCTTTCGCGAGGCGGCAGAAGCGGCCGGCGGCCACCTCACGCTGCACCGCTCGCGCGATCTGGGCGGCGTCGCGATCGACGCCGTCATGGCGCTCTCCAACGTCGACCGCCCGCCACTGGGCGACGTCGTACAGACCGTGGCGGTGATGGCGGCCACCAGCCCCGAGGTCAGCCTGAGCCTCGAAGTATGCGCCGGCGCCGACACCTGCCTGGCCACGGGCGCCGAGCTCGCCGCCGACGGACCTGTCGCGCGACGCTGCGCGGCCCTGCTGGCCGGCGCCGACTCAGGCCCGGCGAGAGTCGACCCCCGACCGATCTTGACCACCGACCCGATTCAGACCACCGAACCGGTTCAGACAGTGGACGACACCCTTGATGACAACAAGCAGCAAAGGAGCGTGGGATGACTGAAGTCCTCCAACAGTGTGTTTGCGAGGAGGCGACCGAAGAAGAGCTGCTCGCCCGCCTCGACGAGGTGATCGCGAGTTACGAAGACAAGCCCGGCGCCCTGATCCCGGTCCTGCAGCTCGCCCAGGGCATCTTCGGCTACCTGCCCGTGGTCGCTCTCAAGCACGTCGCCTTGAAGATGGGCAAGCCCTACAGCGAAGTCGCCGGCGTGGTCGGCTTCTACTCGTTCTTCTCGCGGGTGCCGCGCGGCAAGCACCTCATCCGGGTCTGCCTGGGAACGGCCTGCTACGTGCGCGGCGGCGTGGCCGTGCTCGACGCCCTGAAGAAGGATCTCGGCGTCGACGTCGGCGAGACCACCGAAGACCGCCAGTTCTCGCTCGAGGTCGGACGCTGCTTCGGCGCCTGCGGCCTCGCGCCCGTGATCATGATCGACGACGATGTGCACCATCGCGTCAAGCCCAAGCGGATCGGCGCCATCCTGGACGAGTACGCCGACGACGCCGCTGCGGCGGAGAGGAGCGCCTGACGCCATGGTTGAGAAGATCAAGAGTGCCGCCGACCTCAAGGCGATGGCCGACAGGGCGAAGGCCTCGGTCGAGCTGCGCGAAGGGACCAAGGACGTCCAGGTAACGGTCCACATGGGCACCTGCGGCATCGCCGCCGGAGCGCGCGGCGTAGCCGCCGCCTTCATGCGCGAGATGGCCGCCGCCGACGTCGACAACGTCACGTTGCGGCAGTCGGGCTGCGCCGGACTCTGCGAGCAGGAGCCGATGATCACCGTGCGCGACGCGAGCGAAACGCCCTATCGGTACGGGCTGCTCGACGACGCCAAGGTCAAGACGATCGTCACGCAACACCTCGTCGGCGGCACGCCGGTCGAGACGCTGCTGATCGGATCGTAGAAGCTCTCGAGGACTAAAAAGGAAGCGGATATGGAGCAGTTCAGAAGCCACGTCCTCGTCTGCACGGGTGGTGGGTGCATCGCATCCGGCGCTCTGGCGGTCAGCGCCGCCTTCAGCGAGGAGTTAAAGACCAAGGGTCTGGCCGAAGAGGTCCAGGTCGTCGAGACAGGTTGCCTGGGGCCTTGCGCCGTGGGACCGGTCGCGCTGATCTACCCGGACGGCGTCTTCTACCAGAACATCAAGGTGCCCGACGTCGCTGAGATCGTCGAGGAGCACCTTCTCAAGGGCCGCGTCGTGACACGTCTCGTGAGCCACGCGCCGGGCACCGACAAGTCGACCGCCGAGATGCACGACGTCGAGTTCTTCAACCGCCAGGTCAAGATCGTGCTGCGCAACTCGGGCCTGATCGACCCCCTGAAGATCGAAGACTACGTCGCCCGCGACGGCTATGCGGCACTCGCCAAGGCGCTCGCCGGCCTGACCCCCGAACAGATCGTCGAAGAGGTCCTGGCCTCGGGCCTGCGCGGCCGTGGCGGAGCGGGTTTCCCGACCGGCCTCAAGTGGCGCTTCGCCCAGCAGCAGAAAGAGGAGACCAAGTACATCCTCTGTAACGCCGACGAAGGCGACCCGGGCGCGTTCATGGACCGCTCAGTGCTCGAAGGCGACCCGCACTCGGTGATCGAGGGCATGACCATCGGCGCCTACGCGATCGGCGCCCATCAGGGCTATGTCTACGTGCGCGCCGAGTATCCGCTGGCCGTCGAACGCCTGCAGTACGCCATCGACCAGGCTCGTGAGTACGGCCTGCTCGGCGACGACATCATGGGCTCGGGCTTTGCCTTCGACCTCGAGATCCGCATGGGCTCCGGCGCCTTCGTCTGCGGCGAGGAGACCGCCCTCATGACCTCTATCGAGGGTCACCGCGGCGAGCCTCGCCCGCGCCCGCCGTTCCCAGCGGTCAAGGGCCTCTGGGGCAAGCCCAGCGTGCTGAACAACGTCGAGACCTTCGCCAACATCAACCCCATCATCCTCAAGGGCGCCGAGTGGTTCGCCGCCACCGGCTCCGAGAAGAGCAAGGGCACCAAGGTCTTCGCCCTGGGCGGCAACATCACCCATGCCGGCCTGGTCGAAGTGCCGATCGGCATGCAGCTCGGCGAGATCATCAACGAGATCGGCGGCGGCGTGCCCGGCGGCAAGGCCCTCAAGGCAGTGCAGCTCGGCGGCCCGTCGGGCGGTTGCGTACCGTACTGGCACCTCGACACGCCGGTCGACTATGAGTCCCTGCAGGAGCTCGGCGCCATCATGGGCTCCGGCGGTCTCGTCATCATGGACGAGGACTCGTGCATGGTCGACATGGCGCGCTTCTTCCTCGAGTTCACCCAGGAAGAGAGCTGCGGCAAGTGCCCGCCCTGCCGGGTCGGCACCAAGCGCATGCTCGAGATCGTCGAGCGGATCTGCACCGGCGAAGGTGAAGAGGGCGACATCGAGCGTCTCCAGGAGCTCGGCGCCATGATCAGCCAGACCGCGCTCTGCGGCCTCGGCCAGACGGCCCCCAACCCGGTGCTGTCGATGATCCGCCACTTCCGTCACGAGTGGGAAGCCCACATCCGCGACAAGCACTGCGAAGCCGGCGTCTGCGCGACCATGTTCAAGGCGCGCTGCACCAACGCCTGCCCCGCCGACGTCGACGTGCCGGGCTTCGTCAGCCTGGTCGGCGAGAAGCGCTTCGACGAAGCCCTCGTGCTGCATCGCGAGCGCAACCCGCTGGCTTCGATCTGCGGTCGCGTGTGCTTCCACCCCTGCGAGAGCAAGTGCCAGCGCGCCGGCTTCGACTCACCGGTCGCCATCCGTGGCGTCAAGCGCTTCATGACCGAGCAGGAGACCACCATCACCCTGCCCGAGATCCTCGTGAACGACGAGAACGCCAGGCGCAAGGTAGCCGTGATCGGTTCTGGTCCGGCCGGCCTGTCGTGCGCCTATTTCCTCGCCCGCCTCGGCTACAAGCCGACGATCTTCGAGGCCGAATCGACCCCGGGCGGCATGCTCGTGCAGGCCATCCCGGCCTACCGTCTGCCGCGCGAGGAGCTCGGCCGCGAGATCTCCATGATCCAGGAGATGGGCGTGCGTCTCGAGTGCGACAAGGCGCTCGGTCGCGACTTCACCCTCAAGAGCCTGCGCGACGACGGCTACGAGGCAGTGTTCCTCGGCGTCGGCGCTCCGCAGGGCGCCCTCATCGGCGTGCCCGGCGAGGACGGCGAGGGTGTCACTGAGGCGCTCTCGTTCCTCAAGACCTACAACGTTGACGGCACGGTCGAAGTCGGCAAGCGCGTCGCGGTGATCGGCGGCGGCAACTCCGCCATCGACGCGGCCCGCACGGCCCTGCGCCTCGGCGCGGACCAGGTGACGATCCTCTATCGCCGCACGCGCGCCCAGATGCCCGCGTGGGCCGAGGAGATCGACGCCGCCGAGGAGGAGCGCATCGTGCTCCAGCCGCTCGTCGCGCCGGTCGAGATCGTCCACGACGCCGCCGGCAAGCTGGTCGGCGTGAAGTGCCGGCCGATGACCCTCGGCGACTACGACTCGAGCGGCCGTCGCCGCCCGGTGGCCGGCCGCAACGCCGACTTCGTCGTCGAGTGCGACCAGGTGATCGCCGCGATCGGCCAGTGGCTCGACAGCGCGCCGCTGTTCGACGGCATCGACGTCGAGACCACCAAGAAGGGCTGGCTCAAGACCGACAAGGACGGCCGCACCTCGGCCGACTGGATCTTCGCCGGCGGCGACGCCGTCACGGGTCCGGCCTCGGTCGTGGGGGCCATCGGAGCCGGCGAGAAGGCCGCCGTCTCGATCGACGCCCGCCTCACGGGCTCAAACCACGCCTTCTGGCGTCGCGACGTCGCCGTCGACACCGCGTTCGACCCCGACGCCGACCCCGAAGAGACACCCCGCGCCGGCGTACCCGTCGTGGCCGCCAACGTGCGCGTCGGCAGCTTCGACGAAGTCGAGCTCTCGTGGGCGGCCGAAGTGGCCGTCGCCGAGGCGCGACGCTGCCTGCGTTGTGACTACGGAAAGACCTGTGCCGAGACTGAGGTGAACCGCTGATGCCAACCCTCACTGTAGACGACATCCAGGTCGAGGTGCCGGACGGAACGAGCATCCTGCAAGCCGCCCGGCAGGCCGGCTCGAAAGTTCCGAGCCTGTGCTACCTCGAAGACGTACAGACGATCGGCGCTTGCCGCGTCTGTCTGGTCGAGGTCGTGGGCGCCAAGGCGCTCGTGGCTTCGTGTGCCGCCCCCGCGGCCGAGGGGATGGTCGTCAAGACCAACTCCGCGATCGCCCGCAAGGGACGCCAGACGGTGGTCGAGCTGCTGCTCTCCGAGCACGACGGCAACTGCCAGACCTGCGCCCGCAGCGCCGATTGCGAGCTGCGTATGCTGGCCCGTGACCTCGGCATCGACGAGATCCGCTACGAGGGCGACAAGGCCCAGAAGCAGATCGACGACTCCACCCCCGCTCTCGTGCGCGACAGCGGCAAGTGCATCATGTGCCGGCGTTGCGTCACGGTCTGCAACGAGACCCAGGGCGTCGGCGCCCTGTTCCCCCAGGGCCGCGGCTTCACCACGGTGATCGGACCGGCCTTCGCCAGCGATCTCTCCGAGGTGACCTGCGTGCAGTGCGGCCAGTGTGCCGCCGTCTGCCCCGTGGGAGCGATCGTCGAGCGCGATCAGATCGACACGGTCTGGGCGGCGCTCGACGACCCCGACAAGCACGTCATCGTGCAGACCGCGCCGGCCATCCGCGCCGCTCTCGGCGAGGGCTTCGACTACGAGCCGGGCACCCTGGTGACCGGCAAGATGGTCTCCGCCCTGCGTCGGCTCGGCTTCGACGGCGTGTTCGACACCAACTTCGGCGCCGACCTCACGATCATCGAGGAAGGCACCGAGCTGCTCATGCGTCTCAAGGCGGCCCTGGTCGACAAGAAGGACGTCGCCCTGCCGATGTTCACGAGCTGCTCGCCGGGCTGGATCAACTACATGGAGCACTACAACCCGGACTTCCTGCCCAACCTCTCGAGCTGCAAGAGCCCGCAGCAGATGTTCGGCGCGGTGGCCAAGAGCTACTACGCCGAGAAGCTCGGCAAGAGGCCCGAGGACATCTTCGTCGCCTCCGTCATGCCGTGCACGGCCAAGAAGTTCGAAGCCCAGCGCCCCGAGATGGGTCGCAACGGCGTGCCCGACGTCGACGTCGTGCTCACCACGCGTGAGCTGGTGCGCATGATCAAACAGGCCGGCATCGACTTCGCGAGCCTGCCCGACCAGGTCCAGGACAGGCCGCTCGGCCTGTCGACCGGCGCGGCCGACATCTTCGCCAACACCGGCGGGGTCATGGAGGCTGCCCTGCGCACGGTCTACGAGATCGTCACCGGCAAGCCTTTCCCCTTCGAGAACCTGCACGTCGCACCGATCGAGGGGCTCGAGGGCATCAAGGAGGCCGCGGTGCTGATCGAGGGCACCGTGCCCGAGTGGTCGTTCCTCGAAGGCGTCACGGTGAAGGTCGCCGTGGCCCACACGCTGGGCAACGCCCAGAAGGTCATCGACGCCATCAAGAGCGGCGAGAAGGCCTATCACTTCGTCGAGATCATGACCTGCCCCGGCGGTTGCATCGGCGGCGGCGGCCAGCCGCGGCTCACCACGAACGCCGTGCGTGAGGCGCGCATCGCCGCCATCTACCAGGAGGACGAGGGCCGCGAGCTGCGCAAGTCGCACGAGAACCCGGCCGTCATCGAGCTCTACAGCGAGTACCTCGGAGACGCCAACGGCGAGAAAGCCCACCACCTCCTGCACACCGACTACACAGAGAAGGAGCTCGTCTAGCGAGACGACGCGGCGTGGTAAGCTGGCGGGCGGCAGCGACCTGAGCGGGTCGCCGCCGCCCGCCGACCCCGACCGCGGGGAGTCCAATCATGGCAGAGCAAAGTCTCATCCTGATCGTCGACGACGACTACGACTTCCTCGAGATCAACCGTCACATCCTCGAGCGAGCCGGCTTTCGCGTCGCCACCGCCGCCAGCCCCACGCAGGCCATGGACCGCGTCGCTGCCGAAACCCCTGATCTCGTCATCACCGACCTCATGATGAGCGAGGTCGACTCGGGCTTTTCGCTCTCGCGCCGGCTGCGCGACGACCCCCGCACGGCCGCGGTGCCGATCATCATGTCGACCTCGGTCACGACCGCCCTGGGACTCGACTTCACGCCGCACTCGGCCGACGACCTCGCCTCGATGAAGGTCGACGCCTACTTCGACAAACCACTCGACCCGGTGGCCCTCGTGGCCAAGGTCCGCGAACTGCTCGGAGATGTGTGATGCTGATCGGCGACGACGGACTCGTCACCACCATCAAGGAGCGCTGCCGGCGCTGTTATGCCTGCGTGCGCGAGTGCCCGGCCGAAGCCATCCGCATCGTCGATGGCCAGGCCAGCGTGATCCCCTCGCGGTGCATCGGCTGCGCGAACTGTTTTCGGGTGTGCTCCCAGAACGCCAAGCAGGCCTTCCGCGAGGTCGAGCGCACCTTCGACCTGCTGGCCTCGAGCGACACCGTCGTGGCCATCGTCGCGCCTTCTTTTCCGGCTGAGTTCACCGACCTGAACGAGAGCCAGCTCGTCGGCATGATGCGCGGGCTCGGCTTCGCCGCCGTCCACGAGGTGGCCTTCGGCGCCGACCTCGTGGCGCGCGAGTTCGCCAGGCTGCTGGCCGCCGACGGCGACGAGCGCTACATCGCCACCCCCTGCCCGGCCGTCGTGTCGTTCGTGCGCAAGTACCACCCTCACCTCACGCCGTCGCTCGCGCCGATCGTCTCGCCGATGGTCGCCATGGCGCGCGTCATGCACGACCCCGCCATGCACGGCCCCGACGCGAAGGTCGTGTTCGTCGGCCCCTGCATCGCCAAGAAGGGCGAGGCGGCCAGCCCTGACATCATCTTCGAGATCGACGCCGTGCTGACGTTCACCGAGCTGCGCCAGATGTTCGCCGAGCGCGACATCACATCGGCGCCCGACGCCGGCGACGGCACAGTCGACGGCGACGACGGCACCGGCGTGGTCGTCGGCGGCGACGGCGGGGCCGACGCGGCCGACGCCTTCGACCCGCCGCACGGCTCGCTGGGGTCGCTGTTTCCCCTGGCCCGCGGCCTGCTGCAGGCGGCCAACCTGCCCGAAGACCTGATCACCGGCGAGATCATCGCTGCCGACGGCAAGGAGAGCTTTGTCGAAGCGGTGAACGACTTCGAGCACGGTGAATCCGAGGTCCGCCTGCTCGACATCCTCGCCTGCGAGGGCTGCATCGCCGGTGTGGGCTTCAGCAACGACGACCCCCTCTACCGGCGCCGCGCCCAGATCAGCCGCCACACCATGCGCCAGACCGACGGCTTCGACCAGGAGCTCTGGGAACGCAACATGACGGCCTTCGCCGGCCTCGACCTGTCGCGCGCCTACACTGCGCAGGACGAGCGCTTCCTGGTCGAACCCTCGGAGCGCGAGATCGCCGAGATCCTGCGCCGCATGAACAAGACGACCCCCGAAGACGAGCTCAACTGCGGCGCCTGCGGCTACGGCACCTGCCGGCGTCACGCGGTGGCCGTCTACCAGGGCATCGCCGAAGAAGAGATGTGCCTGCAATTCGTGATCGAGAAGCTCTCGACCACCGTGGGCGACCTCGAGGACTCGCACCGCTCGCTCGATTCCACCAAGGAAGCCCTGGTCAAATCCGAGAAGCTCGCCAGCATGGGCCAGCTCGCGGCGGGCATCGCCCACGAGGTCAACAATCCGCTCGGCATCCTCCTGCTGCAGGCCAACATCCTGCTCGAGGAGGTCGACACGAGCGAACCCATGGCCGACGACCTCAAGCTGATCGTCGACCAGGCCAACCGCTGCAAGAAGATCATCTCGGGACTGCTCAACTTCGCCCGCCAGAGCCGCGTCGTGCGCCAGCCCACCGACCTCGTGGCGTTGACCGAAGACACCCTGCGCACCATGCCGATCAACGAGAACATCATGGTGCGCATCGAGAGCACGATGGACGACCGGGTGGCCGAGCTCGATGCCGACCAGATGGTCCAGGTGCTCACCAACCTGGTCTCCAACGCACAGCAGGCGATGCCCGACGGCGGCGCCCTGATCATCAACCTGAGCGACACGCCCGACGAGGTCACCTTCATGGTCACCGACACCGGCGTCGGCATCCCCCACGAGAACATGGACAAGCTCTTCGACCCGTTCTTTACCACCAAGCAGGTGGGCAAGGGCACCGGCCTCGGGTTGGCCGTGACCCACGGCATCGTCAAGATGCACCGCGGCCAGATCAGGGTCGAATCCAACGCCGACCCCGCCGCCGGGCCCACCGAGACGACCTTCGTCGTCACGCTGCCGCGCCACGAGCTGTAGTGGCGCGCACCGACGGCGCTTGAAAGAAGCGAAAGGACTCCGGTGGCCGACAACCAGACGCTGAGCGTGATCATGGTCGACGACGAAGAGGCGCTTTGCCTGGGCGTGAAGCGCATCGTCGACCGCTACAGCTTCCATCTGCCCGACGTGCAAATCGACGTCGGCTACGAGTTCGCTCACTTCCAGTCGGGCGAGGACTTCCTGACCGCCCTGGCCGACGGCGCCGAGCCCGACCTTCTGCTGCTCGACCTCAAGCTGCCCGGCATCGACGGTCTCGACGTGCTCCAGCAGGTCAGCGACCAGGGCCGCGAGGCACTCACCCTGTTCATCACCGCCTACGCCACCTTCGAGACGGCCGTCAAGGCGACCAAGCTCGGCGCCTACGACTTTCTGCCCAAGCCGTTCTCGCCCGACGAACTGCGCTACGGCCTGCGCAAGGCCTCGACGCAGCTCATCCTGAGCCGTCAGGCCCGGGCGCTGGCCGACGAACGGCGCCAGATCCGCTTCAACTTCATCTCGGTACTGGCCCACGAGCTCAAGTCACCGCTGAACGCCGTTCAGGGCTACCTGAACATCCTGCTCGACGACGTCCCCGGCGACGACCGCCGCATGATCGAGCGCTCGCTGCTGCGCCTCGACGGCATGAAGAAGCTGATCTTCGACCTGCTCGACCTGACTCGTATCGAGTCGGGACAGAAACAGCGCGTCTTCACCGACGTCGACCTGCGGGCGCTGGCGGCGGCCTCGATCGATCTGCTCCAGGGCGAGGCGGGCGAGCGCGGCATCGTCGTCGCCCTCGACTGTCCCGAGGGCCTCACCCTGCATGCCGACGCCGGCGAGATCGAGATCGTGCTCAACAACCTGGTCTCCAACGCGGTCAAGTACAACCGCGACGACGGGCGCGTCGATGTGAAGCTGCGGCGCGACGGCGAGACCGTCACACTGACGGTCGCCGACACCGGCATCGGCCTGACCGCGACCGAGGCGGCCAAGCTCTTCAACGAGTTCACCCGTATCAAGAACGAGCACACGGTGAACATCCTGGGCAGCGGCCTCGGGCTGTCGACGGTCAAGAAGCTCGCCAACCTGTACGGCGGCGACGCGACAGTGGCCAGCGTGGCCGGCGAAGGCAGCACGTTCACGGTCATGCTGGGCGACGCGGTGGCGAGCGAGACCCCCGCCGCCGACACGGTCACCACCTCGCCGGCAGGCTGACCGCCGGCCCAGCCCGCCCGGTCGACCTCCCTGCCGGCGCCGGTCGGCCCCGTGCGTCGGGCGCTCCCGCGGTCCGCTCAAGGGCGGGTCGTCGCGCGCCGCAGCCGTGCGGCCGCGCTCTCCGGCGCTCCGCGCCGGCCGCACTGTTAGTCTGGCCGTTCCCCAAGACTTGTGAAACGATATGCAAGAAGGCACAATGCCCGGCGCAGGGGAGCGATCAGGTTTCACCTGTTTCCCCAGTGCGCCCGAAGGGGCCGCAAACGACTTACGTGACGGCGTGGTAATCGAGTGGAGGAGTGCAAGGTGTCAAAGATTTTGATCGTCGACGACGACCCCGACATCCAGGAAGCCTGTCGGCTCGTGCTCGAAAAGGAAGGCTTCACGGTAGGCTGCGCGTCGAATCGCGCCGAGGGTCTGCGCCAGGTCGCCGAGGTCAAGCCCGACCTGCTGATCCTGGATGTCATGATGGAAGAGCCCGACGACGGACTCACGATGGCGCGCGAGTTGCGCCGCGGAGGCTTCACCCAGCCGATCATCATGCTGACCTCCGTCAACGCCGCCATGGGCATCACGATCGACCGCGACGACGAGATGGTGCCGGTCGAGAAGTTCCAATCCAAGCCTGTCGAGCCGGCCACGCTGGTCGCCCAGGTCAACGAGCTTCTCGGCCTGTAGGGGGGCGCCCGATGCTGACCATCGACTCCGCCATACGCGATGACATCGCCGCCGTCGTCGAGCGCCACGGCGCCGAGCGCACGTCACTCATCCCGATCCTGCAAGACATAAAGAAGGAACACCGCGAGATCACCGACGAGGCCATGCAGGTCGTCGCCGACCTGCTCGACATCCATCCCGTCGAGGTCTACAGCGTGGCCACCTTCTATGCGTTCCTGCACGGCGCGCCCGAAGGCCGCTTCGTCGTGCGGCTCTGCGGCACGCTGGCGTGTGATTTTGCCGGCAAGACCGCGGTCGCCGAAGCGCTGCGCACCGCCCTCGGCATCGAGTTCGGCGCCACCACCGACGACGGCGTCTTCACGCTCGAGTGGGCGAGCTGCGTCGGCATGTGCGACCAGGGCCCGGCCATGCTCGTCAACGACAAGGTCCTCACGCGCGTCACGCCCGCGAAGGTAGCCGAGATCGTCGCCGAGTACCGTGCCAAGGGCGCCGACGAGACCCGTCAGGACATCGTCACGGCGCGCAACGAGCTCACCTACGCGGGCATCGAGCCCGACGCCGGCCTCAAGGCCGCGCTGGCGCTGTCGCGCGGCGACATCGTCGACACCGTCTCGGCCGCCGCCCTCAAGGGCCGCGGCGGCGCCGGCTTTCCGACCGGCATGAAGTGGAACTTCTGCGCGGCCGAAAAGAGCGCGCACAAGTACATCATCTGCAACGCGGACGAAGGCGAGCCCGGCACCTTCAAGGACCGGGTCATCCTGCGCGACTTCCCCGACCTGGTGTTCGAGGGCATGACGATCGGCGGACGCGCCATCGGCGCCGACATGGGCATCGTCTACCTGCGGGCCGAATACGCCTACCTGCGGGCCCACCTGAACGAGGTCATCCAGCGCCGCCGCCAGGCCGGCCTGCTCGGCAAGAATGTGGGCGGCATCGCGGGCTTCGACTTCGACATCGTGCTGGCGCGCGGCGCCGGCGCCTATGTCTGCGGCGAGGAAACGGCGCTCATCGAGTCGCTCGAGGGCTTCCGTGGCGAGCCGCGCAACCGGCCGCCGTTCCCGGCCGTCGCCGGCTTCCTCAACCACCCGACGACCGTCAACAACGTCGAGACGCTGGCCTCGGTGGCCTGCATCTTCGCCAAGGGCACCGACTGGTTCAAGAGCTTCGGCACCGACAAATCGACCGGCTACAAGCTGTTCAGCATCTCCGGCGACTGCGAGAAGCCGGGCGTCTATGAGTTCCCCTGGGGCATCACCGTGGCCGACCTGCTCAAAGAGGTCGGCGGCGCCGGCGCCAAGGCGGTGCAGATCGGCGGCGCCTCCGGCGTCTGCGTGCCGGCTGCCGACTTCGCCCGCCGGCTGGCCTTCGAGGACATCCCCACGGGCGGCTCGGTCATGGTGATCGGCGCCCAGCGCGACCTGCTCGACGTAGCCGAGAACTTCCTCGAGTTCTTCGTCGAGGAATCGTGCGGCCAGTGCAACCCCTGCCGCCTGGGCAACCCCAAGCTGCTCGAGGGCGTCGAACTGCTCAAGCAGGGTACCTGTTCGGCCGAACACCTGGCCGACCTCAAGGCCCTGGGGGCGACCATGCAGGTCGCCGCCAAGTGCGGCCTCGGGCAGACCAGCCCGAGCGCGTTCCTGTCGATCGTCGGCGCCTTTGCCGACGACGTCACCACCCGTCCGCAGCGCGCGTAAGCGAGGAGTGAGCATGTCTGACTCATTGACGACCCGCATGCACCGCGCTCCGCTATCGCAGCAGACGCGGCGCGTGGTCACCACCACGAGCCCCGACGCCATCGGCGCCACCGTCACCGTGCAGATCGACGGCATCGAAGCCAAGGTGCCCTTCGGCGCGACCATCCTCCAGGCGGCTGAGAGCATCGGTATCCACATCCCGACGCTCTGCCACCATCCCGACCTCGACACGGCCGGTATCTGCCGCATCTGCGTGGTCGAAGTCCAAGGCCAGCGCCTGCTTCAGCCGGCCTGTGCCTTCCCCGTCACCAACCAGATGACGATCGACACCCACAGCCGTCGCGTGCGGCTGGCCCGCCGTCACGTGCTCGACCTGCTGCTCTCCGAGCACTACGGCGACTGCTACTCCTGCCAGCGTAACGGCAACTGCGAGCTCCAGGCCCTGGCCGAGGAGTACGGCATCACGCACTTCCGCTTCGGACATCCCGAGGCGCCGGTGGCCGAGGTCGACTCCTCGAGCTACTCGGTCGTGCGCGACATGAACAAGTGCATCCGCTGCCGGCGTTGCGTGCGCACCTGCATCGACCTGCAGGAGGTCGGCGTCCTCGAGGCCGTCCACCGCAGCGACCAGACCGAGATCACGACCTTCGGCGACCGGCCGCTCGGCGAGGTGGTCTGCATCAACTGCGGGCAGTGCATCAACCGCTGCCCCACCGCCGCCCTCTACGCCAAAGACGAGACCGACGCCGTCTGGGCGGCCATCGACGATCCCGACAAGCACGTCGTCATCCAGACCGCCCCGGCGCCGCGTTCGGCCATGGGCGAGTGCTTCGGCCTCGAGCCGGGCACCGGCGTGACCTTCGAGATGAACACCGCCCTGCGGCGGGCCGGCTTCGACCGCGTGTTCGACACCAACTTCTCGGCCGACCTGACGATCATCGAAGAGGGCACAGAGCTGCTCATCCGCCTCTACAAGGCGCTCGTCGAAAAGGATGCCGACGTCGCCCTGCCGCAGTTCACGAGCTGCTCGCCGGGCTGGGTCAAGTTCCTCGAGCACTTCTACCCCGAGTACTTGCCCAACGCCTCGTCGGCCAAGAGCCCGCAGCAGATGTTCGGCGCGCTCATCAAGACCTACTACGCCGAGAAGCTGGGCTTCGACCCCGCGAACATCGTGAGCGTCGCGCTGATGCCGTGTTCGGCCAAGAAGTTCGAGTGCAACCGGCCCGAGATGCGCGACTCCGGCTACAAGGACGTCGACTACGGCCTCACCACGCGTGAGCTCGCCAAGATGTTCAAGGAGGCCGGCCTCGACGTGCCGGCCCTGCCGAAGTCCGACTTCGACGACCCGTTCGGCACGGCCACCGGCTCCGGCGTCATCTTCGGCGCCACCGGCGGCGTCATGGAGGCCGCCCTGCGCACCGTCATCGAGATGGTCACCGGCGAGAAGGTCGAGAGCATCTACGACCACGGCGACATCATCCCGGTGCGCGGCTTCGAGGGCGTCAAGTACGCAGAGATCACGGTACCCAAGATCGGGCCGGTGCCCGAGATCGTGGCGCACCTCGTGCCCAACTGGGACTGGCTCAACGGCGCCACGCTCAAGGTCGCCGTGGCTCACGGCACCGCCAACGCCCGCAAGGTCATGGAGGACATCAAGGCCGGCGGCAAGTTCAGTCAGTGCCACTTCATCGAGTTCATGGCCTGCCCCGGAGGCTGCCTGGGCGGCGGTGGACAGCCCATTCCGACGACGCCCGAGATACGCGCGGCACGCGCACGGGCAATCTACTCGGAGGACGCCGCCTACGCGGTGCGCAAGTCGCACGAGAACCCGGCCGTGTTGACGACCTACGCCGAGTTCCTCACCGACGGGCCCTGTGGCCACAAGAGCCACAAGCTTCTGCACACGACCTACACGGCGCG
>PKYM01000152.1:0-4059 GCA_003132645.1 Actinomycetota bacterium
GGCGCCGTGGCCACGATCTTGCTGTTGGAGATCACCGTGTAGACAGCAGAGGCCGTACCGAACTTGACCGCGCTGGCGGCGAAGAGAACGCTGCCTGCGATAGTCACCTTGGTGCCGCCGGCGGCCGGGCCGGTGGCCGGGCTGAGGCCGGTGATGGCGGCGGGAGTGTAGTAGTTGTACTGATCGGCCGCAGACGTGGCGGTGGTCCCAACCGGGGTGGTCACGATGACGTCCACGGTGCCGGCACCGGCTGGAGCCGTGGCCTGGATCGTGGTATCGGACGACACCGAGAACGACGCGGCGGCGGTCGTACCGAACGAGACCGCGGTGGCGCCGCTGAAGCCGCTTCCTGTGACGGTCACGGCGGTACCGCCGAGCGTCGGGCCAGCGGTCGGGCTGAGACCGGTGACTCTCGGTGCCGGGACCTTGTAGGTGTACTTGTCGGCCGACACCTTGACGCTCGTGCCTGCCGAGGTGGTCACGCGCACGTTCAAGGTGCCCGTGCCTCTCGGAGCACGGACAGTGATCCAGGTGGCGGAGTGCACCTTGACCTTCGTTGCAGCTCCCCTTCCAAACGTGACCTTCCGAACCAGGCTGTGGCCATGTGCGGCGAAGTGCCTGCCGCGAATAGTCACGGTGTTGCCGCCCAGGGTCGAGCCATGGGCTGGGGTGACGTGGGTGACTACGGGCCTGCTAGCTGCGAAAGCGGAGCCAGGCGAGGCCAAGCCCACGATCAACACTGTGGCCAGGGCCAGACCGATTACGCCCGTCGCAAGCTTAAGGGCACCCCTCGACATCACGGCCTCCAAACACGTGCGACCGTCGGTTCCGAGACAGTCTCACTCATAGTCGCCCCCGTAGATTCGTGAACGGACACGCCGCCAACCGCCCTATCTGATCGCCACCCGGACCAGCAAGCTCACTGCGGCTAGATGGAGCCTGTCGGCCGAGATGCGGACCTGGAGCAGGTAGCTCTCGCGCTTTGGGGTCCCGAAGAGCCTCGTCCTGAACGTCGACCCGCCGCTCAACTGCACTGTGCCGCCGGTCGTGCACTTGTGCCACGCGCCGCCACGGTTCGTCCAGACGGCGACCGAGGCGCCGTTCTCGGCTGGGAACACGTGACCGGTCAGGCGGTAGGCGGCGCCCTTGCGCAGGTGCAGCGACGACTGGTTCACCACGATGTCGGGTCGCACGCCGACCGTGACGGCGGGGCTGGTCATGGCGGTCTTGTGCGCGTACACGAAACGCAGTCGATACAGGGTGGTGCGCTGGGGAGAGTCACTCACCGCAGGGAAGTTCGGGAGCGAGGACGACCACGAGCGCGACACCATCTGCTGCCAGCTACCGCCGGCCGGCCGGCCGTCGAGGATCAGGGTGCCGTCGGCCATGATCGGCGACGAGATGGCGAAGTGCACCTTGGCGCCGGCGGTCACGGTGGCCGGCGTCGCGGTCAGTGTCGAGGCCGGGTCGCCGTACGACAGCGTGCGCTCGATCCCGGCGGCCGAGAGCGCGTAGGCGACCGACCCGGGGCCGGTCGCGCAGGCGATGATGGCGCCGGCAAGCGGGCCGCGGGCCACATTCCACGTGCCGCTGCCCAGCTCGTAGCGCTCGAGCAGTCCCGCCTGCCCGCCGACGAGCAGCCTGGGGTGCGGCCCGCCGAGGTAGGCGGCAGAGAGTTGGGTCGACCCACTCGCCGACGCCGGCCGCGTGGGGAGCGCGGTGAAGCTGGCGCCTTGGTCGTCGCTGCCCTGCACGTCGCTCGCTGAGACGGCAAAGAGGTCGGGCGTGCCGTTGCCCCAGACCGGCGTCGGCGCCAGCGCCAGGGCGACGACATTGTCGTCCGCCGGAAGTGAGGTGAGCGTCGTCCAGGTCGCGGGCGAGGTCGCCGCGCTGCGCGTCATGATCGTCCCGCCGGCGCCGCCCGCGGCGGCGAAGCCCGCGACGTCGCAGACGATCGACGACAGGTTCGTGGTCAGCGGCTGCTCGGCAGTCCAGGATGGCGCGGCCGGCGTGGTGGTCGCGGTGATCGACGTCGCGCCGAGGGCACAGATGAGCCTCGCTGACGCGGCCACGGCAGAGAATGTGCCGAGGCTCGACGAGGGGTCGGGGGCCCACGTGGCGCCGCCATTGGTGCTTTCGAGGATGGTGCCCGCCGGGCCCGCCGCAAAGCCGTCGTTTGCGTCGGCGAACGCGAGCGCCTGCAGCGCCTGGCCTCCTGACGTTATGTGCAGCTTCCAGGTGGTGCCGCCGTCCACGCTGATCGCGATGGATCTCGACGAGCCCAGCAGCGCGACACCGCTCGGGCCGAAGGTCGCGACCGAACGCAGCGTGACCCCCGCGGGGAAGGGGTCGGTGAGCTTCGTCCAGGCGGGCGCCGACGAAGCGGCGGCGGGCGACGCCAGTGCCGCCGCGGCGCCGCCCGCCACCGCCAGCGCAACGGCCACTGCGACGAGAAACCTCATGCCGCCGCCAGTCATGGCGGCGGTGGAGCCGATGGGGTCACGGGCAGCGCGTCGACTGCGTGCGAGACGTTGAAGCCAGCCCCCCTGATGATGAGCACGGTGGCAGTCATGAAAGATGAGGATACTACAGGCGGCGGCGGGCGAGCGCTCGGCGGTGTTGAAAGAGGCCTTTGGACCTTGAGCGTGCCGCTCTTTCCCGGGCTCTACGGCACTCCGTGTCGGCATATGGTCGGCGGGGTGCCGACTTCCGGTGGGATCCGAGGCTGCAGGGCAGCCACTGTTGTCGGTGCGGCGCGCCGGCGCCTGGACGGCCGATGCGTAAAGCGGCGGGGGCGGAGAGCTCTGAAGAGCTCTCCGCCCCCGCCTCGCGAACGGTGGCTTTGGCGGTTTGCCTCTCTCAGACCGGCGGCTTGGGAGGCGTCGGCGGCGCGGGAGGCGTCGGGTCGGTGGTGACCGGCGGAACCGGCGTCGCGGCTGTGTCAGATGCCGGTTGCGGCGGCGCCTGCGACGGGGCGGGCGGTGCTGCCTGCGGCGCCGGAGCGGGCGGTGCAACCTGAGGCGCGGGTGCGGGCGGCGCTTGCGCCGGGGCCGCCTCCGGTGGGGGCGGTGGAGCCTGTTGAGGAGCTGGTGCCGATGCGGGCGGTGCTGTCTGTGGCGCCGGAGCCGGCGGAGGCGGCGGCGGCGCCTGCTGAGGGGCCACTTCCGGTGCGGGCGGTGCTGTCTGTGGCGCCGGAGCCGGCGGAGGCGGCGGCGGATAGTTGGCCTGCGGCGGCGCGGGTGGCGCCGCGGTGGCCGCCCATGGCGGCGGCGTTGTCGGCGCGACGTACGGTGCGCCGGCGGCGGGCGGTCCGTAGATGCCGCCTGTCGACGGATCGTACGGTGCCTGCCCGGCCGGCGGGGTGTAGGGCACGAAACCGCCCGGCGTCACGCCAGGCCCGACGCCGGCCGCGGGACCGTGATACTGAGCGTCGCCGAACCCGAGGATCGGATAGAACACGTAAGGGAGGAGCCACAGCCCGATGCCGAAGCCGGACCCCTTGCCGTAGGCTTTGGCCACGTCGATCGACACGATGATCGCCATGACGATGTTCACCAAGGGGATGAAGAACAGGATCACCCACCATATCGGGCGGCCGATGATCTCCAGCATGACGACGAGGTTGTAGATCGGAATGATGGCGGCCCACCCGGGCCTTCCGGCCTTGACGAAGAGCTTCCAGGCCGCCGCCGCCAAAAGGACGTAGACGGCGAGCCAGAACACAAAGTAGGCGCCCCCGAACAAGGAGCCCCCACCGCTGGCCGCAAACGATGCGACACTACTCATAGACCCTCCTTTGACCGGATCATCCGGTCGACCCATGTGATCGTTGCCCGGCGCGAACAACTCCAAGCCGTTCGCACTCCACCCTATTGATTCGGCTGGAGGGCGCTGCGTCCTTTAGTGGCGTGTCACGATTCGTGGGCGAGACGGAGTCGAAGGCCCGGTCCGAGGCGGCGCGGCCGGCGCGGGACCGACCTCGCAGCGAACGTGAGCGGCAGCGCGGCCCGCCGCTGCCGCGCCTTCGCGGATACAATCGCCGATCCCGATGCCGTGCAG
>PKYM01000152.1:4086-16279 GCA_003132645.1 Actinomycetota bacterium
GCGCGCACCAGCACGCCGTCGGCGGGCGCCCGCCCGGAGAACTTGAGTGAGCTGAAGGTGCCGGCCATGATGCCTCGCTCCTCGGCCCGCGGTACGACGAAGCCGAAGCCGTGCAGGGGTCGCGCCACGTCGGCCCGCCGGTAGGCCAGCGAGACAGTGGCAGTGCTCACGTACGCGATCGACGCGAGATCGGCCGCTGCCGATGGATCGATCTCTTGCAGCAGCTCGCCCGCCGCGAACGCCGGTCCCGCCAGAACGACAGCATCGACCACCCGTTCGGTGCCGTCCGAAAGGCGCAACCGGTAGCGCGGGTGGTCGCCGCCGGCGGCGCCGTGAGTGCCGGCCGCTTCGAGCGTTTGGCCACGAAGGGCGCCACTCACGCCGGCCGGTTCCAACGTCAGAGCATCGACGGCCAGCCCGGTGCGCAGGTGATCGGCCGGCAGGTCGGCGACCACCGCGTCGACCAGGTCGGCGAGCCCGGTCCTGAACGACAGAAAATAGGAGCGCGGACGGCGGGAAGTGGCCCCCTCCGGCGCGCCGGACACTGCGCTCGACGTCGCGTTGGACGTCGCGCTGGACCTCGCGCTGGACCTCGCGCTGGACGCGGCGCTGGACGCGGCGATCGGAGCGCTCGCGGGAAAGTCGGCCGCCGGGCGCGGGCGCGCTGCGCGCGCCCGCGCCCGGCGCCTGCGGATCATGCCGATGATCAGGCTGCGGTAATGGCGTTCCATCTCGAGGAACATCGGAAAGGTGGCCTGCACGCTCATCTGCTCGGGATCGCCGGCGTGGATGCCGGCCACGATCGGCTCGGCGACCTTAGCCAGGGCCTCGCGCCCCAATCGCCGCCGCACGAACACGCCGAGGCTTTCGTCTTCGTCGCCCCGGCCGCGCGGCAGCAGCAGGTCGAGCCCTATGCGCAGCTTGCCTCTCCAGCTGATGAGGCTTGAGAGCGCGAACGGCACGAGCCGTGTCGGGACCATCAGGATGAGGCCCTCGGGCAGCTCGTGCAGGCGCCCGCCTGAGAAGACGTAGCTCTTGCGGATGTCCTCGTTGGAGTCGAGCAGCCGATCGTAGACGCCTACGGCGCGGGCGAGCTCCATGGGCCAGGGTTTCTCGACGATGAACGAGTCGGGGCCGCCCTCGATGACAAAGCCGTCAATCCGCTCGGTCCGCACCTTGCCGCCGAGGTAGTCGGCGCGCTCGAACAAGACCCAGTCGAAGGGCGCCGCCGTGGCCGGGTCGGCGGCCGGGGCGGCAGCGGCGCGACGGAGAGTCTCGAGGGCATGGGCGGCTCCGAGGCCGGCCATGCCGCCCCCGATAACGGCGATGAGGGGGACGCGGTCGCTCATGTCGCGACGACCGGGTGCGGGGCGGGCCGCCCGGCCAGGTGACCGACCACGATATCGGCGAGCGCCGCTATGAAGGGTGGCGAGTCGTTCAGGGCGTGACAGCGCAGGAAAGCCATGTCGCACGACGCGGCGACCTCGCGCAGCTCGATGTCGAGGTCGTAGAGCGTCTCGACGTGGTCGGAGACGAATCCGAGCGGCACGACCAGCAGCTTTCTCCAGCCCGCCTCGGCGAATTCGCGCACGGCGGTGGCGGCCTCGGGCTCGAGCCACTCGCCGCCGCGCCGCCCCTTGCTCTGGAAGGCCAGACGCCAGGTCCCCGGCATGAGGGCGGGCACCAGCCGGGAGGCGGTCTGCAGCAACTGGTCGACGTAGGGGTCGCCCGCCGTCACGGTCTCGAGCGGCACGTTGTGGGCGGTGAGCAGCAGCGCGAACTCGCTTGGGTCGGCGCCGTCGAGGGTCTCGTTGACACGATGGCTCAGCGCGGCCAGGTACCGGCTGTCGGCATACCAGCCGTCGAGCAGCGGCAGCTCCCCGTGGCCGGCCGCCGCGAGGGCCGCGCGATAGGCGCCCGTGGTGAGCCGCGACGAATACGGCGACAGGGGCAGCACGACCGTGTCGCGCGCGTCGAGCCCGGCTAGACACGCGGCGACTGTCGGTGCGCTGTACAAGAATCCGGGCCGCACGCGCACGCTCCCCCCGAGCCGCGTGCTCAGGACGGCCTGCAGGGCGGCGGCCTGCCGCCTCGTCATGTCGGGCAGCGGCGAGCCGCCACCGATCGCCTCGTAGCGGCGCACGACCGCCGCCAGCACCTCGGGCCGCGGCGGCGCGCCGGTCATGGCCACGATGAAGCGCCCGACATCGGCGACCGACTCGGGACCGCCGAAGGCCAGCAGAGCGACGTCGACGGGAGTCGCGCTCAGCGCTCCCCCTGCCAGTCGTGGACGAACGCGACCAGCCGCGCGACAGTGTCGGGCGGCGTCTGCGGCAGCAGGCCGTGGCCAAGGTTGAAGATGTGGCCCGGGCGCCCGTGGGCGCGGCCCAACACGTCGGCGGCGCGCGCCTCGACCTGGGCGATCGGGCCCAGCAGCGCCACCGGGTCGAGGTTGCCCTGGACGGCGACGCCCTCGCCGAGCTCGTCGCGAGCGCGGTCCAGGTCGATGCGCCAGTCGACCCCGATCACGTCGCCACCGGCGGCGCGAACCTGAGGCAACATGGCCGAGGCGCCGTTGGCGAAGTGGATCACCGGCGCACCGTGCCCACCGACGGCGTCGAGCACCTTGCGCGACCAGGGCGCCGCGAAGCGCTCGTAGTCATAGGGGCCGAGGGCGCCGACCCACGAATCGAAGAGCTGCACGACCTGCGCGCCCGCCGCGAGCTGGGCGAGCAGGAAGGCGATCACGGTGGCGGTAAGCAGGTCCATGAGGCGCTCGAAGGTGGCCGGCGCGCCGTACATGAGCTTCTTCACCTCGGCGTAGTGCCGCGAGTGGCCGCCCTCGATCACATAGCTGGCCAGCGTGAACGGAGCTCCGGCGAAGCCGATCAGCGGCACCTTGCCGCCCAGCTCGCGAGACACGAGCCGCAGGGCGTCGAGCACGAAGGGGACGTCGGTCTGGGGATCGCCGGCGCGCAGGGAGTCGAGGTCGGCGGCGGCGCGCACGGGATGCTCGATAACGGGACCCGCGTCCTCGGCGAAGTGGAAGCCGATGCCCATGCCCTCGAGCGGCAAAAGGATGTCGGCGAAGATGATGGCGGCGTCGAGCTCGAAGCGGGCAAGCGGCTGGAGGGTGATCTCCGCGGCCACCTCGGGCCGCCGGCACATCTCGATGAAGCTCAGCCGCTCACGGATCGCCCGGTACTCGGGCAGGTAGCGGCCGGCCTGCCGCATGAGCCAGATCGGAGTGGCATCGACCGGTTTGCCGAGGCAGGCGTCGAGCAGTCGCGTCGTCACGTGAGTCGTCTCCGCAGCAGGTCGGGTTCCACAGGGCGACACGTAGTCTAGCCCTAACGGTGGCTGCGAGCCGGTCGGCGCGACGGGTGCGAGCGTGCGACGGACGCGAAGCGTGCGGTTGGTGCGACGGCAGCGACGCGCCGGGTGTCAGGCGCGCGGCTGGTACCCTTCGCCGAGCGCCGCGCGGCGGCAGGTCCGGCACACGGAGACAGAGCGGGCGGTCAGCGGCGAGACCATGTGAAAATGGCCCGAGTGCACGCCGAGATGCGCGCCGCAGAGGTCGCAGAGAGCGTACTCGCGCGACTCCGGACCAAGCGGCTGCGGCAGCACCCTCGGGGCAGGCTGACCGGCCGCCGGGGCGGTGATGAGAGACAACTTGGGCGATTCGCCCGGACTTGAGGCCGGGCCGGCCGGCGATCCGGTCAGCGCCGCAGGAAGCGCAGCCGGGTCAAGGTCTGGCGATCGTACGGAAGCATGCTGGACCATGACACTCTCCTGTCCGGTGGGGGGACCGTCGCCGCTGGTCTGGGGGGCCAGTGGGCGACGCGGGTTTTCCGGAGCGGTGGTTTTCAACTACCCGGCGTTTCGGCCCTGCAAACCCTTCGATTCGCAGGGAAAACGCGTGTTGCGAGGCCCTCCTTTCCGGGTCGAGAGCGCCATTCGTAAGATGAGTAGCTCCCTCAGGACTACGCTCCTTATTCCTACCTGCAGGTATGATAATCAATCCTTATTGGACAAATAAGACTAAGCTATCCACAATGGAATCACCGTCCGCGATCAAGGGGAGCCATGACGACGACTACACCTGACATCCCGGCCGTGACCGGCGGTGTGCTGCTCTTTCGCAGCTGCCTGATCTCGACTGAGTATCCCGGCGCCGAAGCGGCCACGAAGTGGCTCTTCGAGCGTTTCGGCATCGAGTACACCGTGCACCCCGAGCAGAGCTGCTGCACCGGCCTGGGCTACTACTCTGAGCTGGTGCCCGTGGCGACCTCGGTCGGGCTTGCCGCGCGCAACGCCTGCGTGGCCGTCGAAGACGGCCATCCCGTCATGAGTTACCTCTGCTCCACCTGCTATGCCATCAATAAGAAGGCGCGCAACATCCTGCAGGTGCCCGAGTACCGCGCCGAGACCAACAAGGTGCTCGCCGGCATCGGCCGCGAGTACACGGACGAGGTCGCCGGCGCCATCCGCCACAGCCACACCATGGAGATCCTGTGGAGCGCCCACGACTCCATCCCCGATCTGATCAGGCGCCGTCTCGACGGCATCAAGGTCGCCACGCACCCCGCCTGCCACTACTGCAAGGTCTTTCCCGACGAGGTCGTCGGCGACAGCGAGAACTTCATGATCCCCGAAGACCTGCTCGAGGCCACCGGCGTCGTCAAGACCGGCCTCTACAACGAGAAGACCACGCACTGCGGGGCCGGCTTTCGGCAGCGCTTCGTGAACCCCGCAATCTCGATGGCGGTCACGCGCGAGAAGCTTCGCCGTCTTTCCCAGGAACACATCGACGTGCTCGTGCACATGTGCCCGAACTGCGCCGTCCAGTTCGACCGCCACCACGAGATCATCGAGGACTCGTCGCACGAGAAGTACCCCTTCGTGCACCTCCACGTGCAGCAGCTCCTGGCGCTGGCCCTCGGGGCCGACCCCGATAAGGACTGCGGCGTGGCCTCGCACTCCCAGGACGTCGAACCGCTGCTCTCGCGCATCGGCGCGCGCAACAAAGTGACCGTGGCGACCGGGGCAGGACTGCCATGAGAGCCGGCGTCTTTCTTTGCCACTGCGGCGGCAACATCTCGGGCGTCCTCGACCTCGAGGACCTGGCCGCCGGCGTGCGCGGCCTCGACGGCGTCGTAGCCGTCGATATCAACCAGTTCCTGTGCGGCACCGAGGGCCACGAGATGATCTCGAAGGCCGTCGAGGACCGCGGCCTCGATCATCTAGTGATCGCCTCGTGCTCGCCGCGCTTTCAGGGCCCGACCTTCGAGCGCATCGCCCGTGAGCTGCGCCTCGGCGAGAATGCCGTGGCCTTCGCCAACATCCGCGAGGGCTGCTCGTTCGTCCACAAGGACGAGCCCGCGCTCGCCCAGGAGAAGGCGCGCAAGATCGTGCGCGCCGCCGTCGCCCGCGCCCAGCACCAGTCCGATCTGCCGCGCTCGCGCACGTTCCTGCACCGCTCGGTTCTCGTGGTCGGCGGCGGCATCGCCGGCATGACGGCCGCCGAGGAACTCGCCGGCTCGGGCATCGAGGTGCACATGGTCGAGCAGTCGCCGAGCCTCGGCGGCTACATGGCGCGCCTCTCCAAGACCTTCCCGACCGAGGACTGCGCGATGTGCTCGCTGGCGCCGCGGCTGACAACCACGGCCCTCGAGTCGCGGGTGCACGTCCACAGCCTGACCGAGGTCAGCGCGATCTCAGGCCCGCCCGGCGAGTTTCGCGTGACGCTGCGCCACAAGCCGCGCTACGTCACCGAGGCCTGCGTGGGCTGCGGCGAGTGCGAGCCCGTCTGCCCGGTGAGCTACGACAACGATTTCGACTTCGGCGTGGCCCAGCGGCGCGCCATCAACCGGCCCTTCGCCAACGCCGTGCCGGCCACCTTCCACGTCGAGCGTAAGGGCTGGTCGCCCTGCAAGACGGCCTGCGCCGTGCACACCTCGGCGCAGGGCTACGTCGCCCTGGTCGCCGCCGGACGCTTCGCCGAGGCCTACCGCGTGGCCGCCGAGCCCAACCCGTTCCCCAGCGTCTGCGGACGCATCTGCACACACCTCTGCGAGACCGCCTGCGCGCGCGGCACGGTCGACGAACCGGTCGCCATCGCCGCGCTCAAGCGCTTCGTGGCCGACGAGGTCGGACCCACCCTGGCGGTGTCGCCCGCTCCGGTCATCCACCCTGAGAAAGTGGCTGTTGTCGGCGGCGGGCCGGCCGGCCTGACCGCCGCTCGCGACCTCGCCGGGCTGGGCTACGCCACGACCGTCTTCGAAGCCCAGCCGGTCGCCGGTGGCATGCTGCGCACCGGCATCCCCGACTACCGTCTGCCCGGCGCGACCATCCAGCGCGAGATCGACCAGATCCTCGCCTTGGGCATCGAGCTGCGGCTTGGCCAGCGCGCCGGCACCGATTTCACGGTCGACGGCCTGCTCGACGACGGCTTCAGCGCTGTGTTTCTGGCCACCGGCCTGCAGCAGAGCGCCACGGTCGAGATCCCCGGCGCCGAGCTCGAGGGCGTCCAGCGCGCGGTCGAGCTGCTGCGCGAGATCAATCTCGAGCGCCCCGCGGCGGTCGGCGAGAAGGTCGTCGTGATCGGCGGCGGTGACGTCGCGCTCGACGCCGCCCGCAGCGCCATCCGCCTGCAGGTGGCCGCCGGCCGCGAGCCCGACGTGACGCTCGTCTACCGCCGCACCAACGTAGAGATGCCGGCCAACGTCACCGAGGTCGACGAGGCCCGCCAAGAGGGCCTCAAGGTCGAGTTCCTCGTGCAGCCGACCGAGATCGAAGGCGACGCCGGCAAGGTCGCCGGCCTGAAGCTGGTGCGTTGTGAGCTGGGCGACCCCGACGCCTCGGGTCGCCGCCAGCCGGTGGCCGTCGAGGGCTCGCAGTTCGCGCTCGAAGCGGACACCGTGATCTTCGCCGTCGGTCAGGCCATCGTCTCCGACTTTCTCACCGGCTGTGAGGGCGTGCGCCTCGAGAACGGCCAGATCAGGATCGACCGCGACACCTGCATGACCGCACGGCCCGGTGTGTTCGCCGGCGGCGACGCGGCGACCACCGGTCTCTACACGGCAATCGAAGCGGTCGCCGCCGGCCGCCGTGCCGCCGCCGCGATCCACAACCACTTGCGCGGCGAGACGCTGCTGCCGGTCTGGGAAGACGAGCAGGACACGGCGCGCCCAAGCGACGACGAGCTGGCCGCCATCGAATCCGGCCAGCGCGTCCCCATGCAGATGATCGACGGCCTGCGCCGTCGCGCCGACTGGCACGAGGTCTCACGGGGCTACGACGCCGAGGAGGCCGTCGCCGAGGCGCGGCGCTGCCTGGCCTGCGCCGTGTGCTCGGACTGCGGTTCGTGCGTGCGCGCCTGTCCGTCGGGCGCCATCGACCTGAACGAGCGCGAGTGGCGCGAGGAGATCTCCGTGGGCGCCGTGATCGTCGCCACCGGCCACCAGGAGTTCGACGCCCGCCGCAAGCTGCCGCTCGGCTTCGGGCGCTATCGCAACGTGTTGACCCAGAGCCAGCTCGCCCGCCTGCTGTCGGCGTCGGGCCCGACCGAAGGCGAGGTCTACCGGCCGTCCGACGGCGCCGTGCCGCGGAAGATCTTCATGCTGCAATGCGTCGGCTCGCGTGACTGCCAGACCACCGGCAACGAACACTGCTCGGCGATCTGCTGCCTGTTTGCCACGCTGCACGCCTCGCTGCTCCAGCAGCACTACCCCGACGCGGAGATCACCATCGGCTACACCGACATGCGTACGCCGGGCAAGGGTCACGAAGAGTACTACCGGCTCGTGCAGAGCCGCGGCGTGCGCTATGTGCGCGGTCGCGTCGGCGAGATCATCGAGGAGCCCGACGAGCGCCTGCGGGTACGCTTCGAGGACACCGTGACCGGGGTCAAAAACGAGGAGCTCTTCGACCTGGTCGTGCTTTCGGCCGGCCTCGAGGCGTCCGACGGCACGAAGCAGATCGCCCAGGTGGCCGGCCTGCAGACCGGGGCCGCGGGCTTCGTCAAGGAGTACCATCCCAAGCTCGCTCCGGTCGACACTCAGCGCGCCGGCATGTTCCTGTGCGGCACCGCCCAGGGACCCAAGAACATCCCCGACTCGATCGCCCAGGCCAAGGCAGCCGCCGCGCGGGCCATCTCGATGCTCTCGAGCGGCTTCGTGCTGACCCCCGCCCAGGTGGCCTCGTCGGATACCGCCGTGTGCATCGGCTGCGGGGTGTGCGAGACCGCCTGCCCGCAGATGGCCGTGACGCTGACCGCCGGCGCCGACGTCCACGCGCTGGTCGACCCGAACGTCTGTCGCGGCTGCGGCATCTGCGCGGCCGACTGCCCGTCGGGCGCCATGCAGCTCGGCGGCTTCAGCGACGACGAGATCCTGGCTGAGGTGCGGGTGTGAGCCCGGTGGCTCAGGCCGGACGCGCGCCGCAGGCGGCGAGCGCCGCGGCCAAGCGCCCGGCGCACGACACGCCGGCGACTTCCCGTACCATCGTGGCTTTCTGCTGTCGCGAGTGCGCCTACGCGGCCGCCGACGCTAGCGCCAACGCCCGCACGCCGCTGCCGGCGACGGTGCGCCTCGTGCTCATGCCCTGCACCGGCCGCGTCTCGCCGCTGCACCTGCTCGAGGCCCTGGCCGGCGGCGCCGACGGCGCCATGGTCGCCGGTTGCCTCGAGGGCGAGTGCCACTACCGCGAGGGCAACTTCAACGCCATCGACCGGGTCCTGTTCGTGCAGCGCCTGCTCGACTCGGTCGGGGTCGAGCCCGAGCGCGTGCGGATGTTCACGATGAGCGCCGGCGAGCCGCCGAAGTTCGTCGCCGCGGTGCGCGAGATGGACCGCACGATCGGCGACCTGCCACCGCTGGCGAGGTCCTAAAGATGCCGCTGACCCGGCGCGGCAACGAAATGCTCGAGCGCCTGCCCCAGGCGAGCTTCGCCGGCGGCAGCGCTCTGGGCTGCGAGATCGTCCGCCACGACGAGCTCTGCGTGGGCTGCGGCAAGTGCGCCGCCGCGTGCCCGACCACAGCCAGCAAGCGCGGCGAAAGCTTTGACGTGAGCCAGCTCCTGGACGCGCCGCCCGACAGCCGGCGGGGCGCTCTGGGCACTGCCCTGCGGCGCCTCCAGCGCCACGCACCCACGGGCCCGATCACGGTACCGGCCCGGGTGACGACCTATCGCACGATCGACTACGACGCGGCGGCCTGTCTGGGCTGCGGCGCCTGCGCTCGCGCCTGCCCGTCAGAGGCGATCGAGGCCCTGGCGCCCGAGGTCGGCGTAACCGCGAGCGCGACCGACGNNAGCGCGACCGACGTGGATGCCGCCGCCGCGAGCCGCGCCGGTATCGGCGCGACCGCCGTGAATTCCGCGAGCGCGACCGCCGCCGGCGCGCTCGAGGTGTCGTCGTGAACGCGGACCGCCCGCTCGTGCTGCTGTGCGAGTGCGCCGGCACGATGGCCAACATCGACTTCGACGCGCTCGAGGAGCGCCTGGCCCCGCAAGCCGACNNGTCTTCGCCGGCTGCTCGCGCGACTTCTCGGACCGCCGCCTGCAGCGCCTGGTGTCGCGCGGCCTGCATCTCGAGATCGCCGACATCCGCGAGGGCTGCTCGTGGGTGCACGGCGACGACACCGCGGCCGTGACGGCCAAAGCCGAGCGCATCATCCTCGCTGCCATGCGCTACCGCGGCGCCCCGGCCGACACCCTGGCCCACACCGACAGGCTTGATTCGGTGCTGGTCATCGGCGGCGGCGTGGCCGGCACGCAGGCCGCCGTCGAGCTTGCCCAGATGGGTCACCGCGTCGAGCTGGTCGAGCGACGGCCGTTCCTGGGCGGCCGCGCCGCCCGCATCGGCACCGTATTTCCGACCAACGACTGCGGCCAGTGCCTGCCGACCACCGACGCCCAGGCCGGCACGCGCAAGTGTTTCCATCGTAACGTCGCCATCGACGACCCCAACCTGCACATCTGGCGGCGCACGACCGTCGAGNNGAAGGCGATCTTCGCCGAGTACTACGACGGCCGCGTGGTGCGCACCGTCGACCTCGACACCTGCACCTTCTGCGGCGCCTGCGTCGAACAGTGCCCGGTCGAGGCGATCGACTTCAGCCAGTCGCCCAAGCACGCCACGGTGAAGGCCGGCGCCGTGCTCACGGCCGTCGGCTGCCAGCCGGCCCCGGCCGAGCTGATCTCTCATCTCGGCTATGGCCACGACAACGTCGTGACCCAGACCGAGCTCGCCGAGATGATGGACGGCTGGGTGGCCCAGGCCTCGGTCGGGCGTCTGCCGGCCCGCGACCTGGTGATGATCCAGTGCGCCGGCTCGCGCGACCGTCGCCGCCTGCCCTACTGCTCGCGGCTCTGCTGCATGATCGCCCTGAAGCACTCCATCCGCCTCAAGCAGCTCTTCCCCGAGATGAAGGTGACGATCTGCTACCTCGAGCTGCGCACCGCCGGCGTGGGCTACGAGAACTGGTACATCGCCGCACGGCGCGCCGGGGTCGAGTTCCTGCGCGGCACGCCGCCCGACGTGCAGTTCGACGAGTACGGCCGGCCGGTGATCGAGATCGAAGACATGACGGCCGCCGAGAAGAAGATCCTGCGCCCCGATCTGGTCGTGCTGTCGCACGGCATGGTGCCGGCTCAGGAGACGGCCGGCATCGCCGCGGCGCTCGGCGTCGATACGGACGACGACGGCTTCATCGATATCCTCGACCGCAAGAACCGCGCCACCGAGACCACCCGCGAGGGCATCTTCGTCTGCGGATCGGCCGCCGGCCCGAAGGCGCTCGTGGAGTGCAACACCGAAGCCTCGGCGGTCGCCGCCGAGATCCACAACTTCCTGGGCTCGGCCGGCCGCCGCATGGCGCCCGCCTCGACCGTACGGGCCGAGGCCTGCGTGGGCTGCGACGTCTGCCAGACGATGTGCCCGTTCGGGGCGATCAGTCTGGTCGAGCGGCCCGCCGGCGTACCGCGTCCGGCCGAGGTCAAAGACGACGGCAAGCTGGCCGTGGTCGATGCAGAGGCCTGCAGGGCCTGCGGCATCTGCGCCGCCAACTGCCCGGAGATGGCGATCGACCACAACCTCACCGACGACGCTCTTTACGGTCGTCTGCGGCTCATGGCCGGCGACGTCGAGCGACCCATCGTCTGCTTCTACTGCAAGGAGTGCGCCGGCGCGGCGATCAGCCTGAGCGGCCTGCGCCACGACGCCTACCCGACCAACGTGCGCCTCATCGAGCTGCCCTGCCTGGGGCGCGTGAGCGCCCTGCACATCGTCGAGGCGGCCCGTCTGGGCGCCGCCGGCGTGATCCTCGCCGGCTGCGCCGAAGGCCGCTGTCAGTNNGCATCCGCCTGTTCTGCGCCCGCGCCGAGGGTGACGAAGCCGCCGCGGCCATGCTGGCGTCGGAGACCGATCGTATCGACCAGCCCACGGGCGCGGCGGCGCTGGTTGGAGCGGCGTCCGCTGGAACGGCGTCCGCCGGCCCGGCGTTTGCCGGGACCGCGCGACCTGTAGGAGGCTGTCGTGGCTGTCAGTGAGCTCGTGACGCGCGAGGTGGCCGCGCTCGCCCTGGAGAACCGGATCTGCTACCAGTGCGGCCAGTGCACGGCGGCCTGTCCGAGCGGCGGCGACCTCGGCAGCGGGCCCCGGCGCCTGATGCGCCTGATCCTCACCGAGCAGACCGATCAGCTCCTGGCCAGCGAAGACCTCTGGCGCTGCAGCGGTTGCGGCTCGTGCAGCGCGGCTTGCCCGATGGAGCTCGACGTAGCCGGTGCGCTGGCCCGGCTGCGCGCGCTGGAGCGCGCGCACGGAGGCCAGCGCTGCCCCGAACGCGAAGCGGCGACCGTCGCCACCCGCCGGCTCAGCGCTCACGACAAGATCGACTCCATGGCCTTCGGCGCGGCCATGGCCACCCGCGGCTTCGTGCCGAACGACATGATCGGAGCGGCCGGCGCGGCCTCACGGCTGATGGCCCGCCAGCTACGACGCGCGGCAACGCCGGCGACGTCTCGCCGGGCGACGCCGGGCCGCGCGGCGTCCGTCGCCGATCACGCGACCGGCGTGGCCGCGCCGCCGCCGCCCTTCTACCCTGGCTGCGCCCTGTTGCAGGACACCGCCGCCGCCAGCCTGACGCGCGCCACGGCGAGCGGCCTCGGCCTGGCGCTCGCCGAGGCGCCCGAC
>PKYM01000283.1 GCA_003132645.1 Actinomycetota bacterium
CCATCGACGGCCTCCGGGGTCGCCCGACGATCGTGACCGCCGACTCACGAGGCTCGCCCACTCAGCCGGCTCACGTGACTCTATCTCAACGGTCACTGCCCGCGGCGAGTCTTTCAGCGCCGGCGAGCGGCGCTTCGGGGTGCTAGAGCAAGGGCGCGCCCGCAGTCGTCTCGGCAAGAGCCTGGGCGCGCCCGCCGAAGAAGACCAGCAACAAGCCGGCGGCAATGATCAGCGCGCCGCCGGCCACAGTGCCCAGCGCCGGTACCTGCCCGAGTAGCAGCAGCGCATAGAGCGGCGCCGTAGCCGGCTCGAGGTAACCGAGGATCGAGGCGTGCTGCACCGGGATGCGCTCGACGCCGGCGACCCATAGCCAGTAGGCGAAGGCGGTGCAGACGACACCCAACAGGGCTGCCGAAACCAAGTCGCGGCCGGTCACGGCATAGCCCGAGTGGAGGGTCTGGAAGAGCGCCAGCGGCAGGAGCAGCACGGCGTTCAGGGTGCAGTCGGCGAGCACGATCGTGGTGGCGGCCAGGCGCCGCGTGAGGGCCTTGACGAGCAGCATGTACAGGGCGAAGAGAACGGCCGCGGCAAGACCACAGGCGAGCCCCAGCGGCGACCAGTGAGCGCCCCCGCCGAGCAGGCTCGGCGCCACGATCGCCGCCAGGCCCGCGAGGCCCAGGCCGAGCGCCGGCCAGACGATCGGCTCGGTGCGCTCGCCACCGAGGCGCGGAGCGAGCAGCGCGATGACGAGCGGCGAAGAGTAGAACAGGAACATGCCCACGGCCACGCCGGCGGCGCGCAAGGAGACAAAGAAACAGAGTTGCGAGACGGCATCGAGCGCACCCATGCGCAGCAGCAGGCGCACGACTCCGGGACGTCGCAGCTCGGCGAGCAGCGGACGACGGGCGAAGAAGATCGCCAGCACGGCGGCCGCCATGCCGAAGCGCAACACGAGCAGCAGGCTTTCGGGGGCCGTGGTCCAATCGACGAGCGCCCCGATGGCGCCGAAGATGAGGTAGGCGGAGATCGCCATGGCGTAGCCGCGACCACGCCCGACGGCGGGCACCTCTGCGTGGGCCATCGCCGTCAATCAGCCTCGTCGGGCTCGTCGGACGGTCACGCCGGGCTCAGAGCTGCCTCTCGATGATCACCTCGTCGAGAAAGACGCCGTCGATCTGCGCCTGCGCTACGGCGGTGCCCACGACGCGAAAGCCCTGCTCGGCATAGAAGGCCAGCGCGGCCGGGTTGTCGGCGCGAACGTAGGTGAGCAGTTTGCGGAAGCCCTTGGCGCGCGCCAGCGGCACGCTCGCCGCGCAGAGCAGGCTGCCGAGGCCGCGCCGCCGTGCCTGCAGGGCGACGAAGGTGCCGATCACGCCGACGTGCTGGAGGGCGGCGGTGTAGTCGGCGAAGGGCTCGATGCTCTGCACCGCGACGACGCCGGCGCTGCGGCTCTCGGCGACGACGAAGACGCCGCGAGCGGGGAATCCGCGGATGTAGGCGGCTTCCGCCGCAACGGAGAGGGGCGTGTCGAGGACCGTGTACGTGCGTGCCGCGATGATCGGGTTGAGGATGGCGACCAGCGCCTCGGCGTCGTCGAGTCTCACCTCGCGGACCAGCGCTTCGTCGGTCATCTCTTCCCCCTCGATCTCTTCCCCCTCGCTCGCCGCCACGCCGCCCAGCCGCGCGGCCGGGCCTGCCGCGTGCCCGTGCCTTTCCTTGCTCACCGCGCCGGCTTGTGCGCGCGCAGCGAGAAGCTCAGCGGCACGTCGCGGCGGTCGGGCAGATACCACCAGCCGTCCTTCTCCTCGACCATCGACGGCCAGCGCCTGTAGACGCTGAACGGCCACTCGTGCAGGAACTCGATGACGAGACCGGCGTCGATCAAGGCGCAGACGACCTCGCCCAGGGTGTGGTCCCACTGATAGCTGACGGTGTTCGCGCAGACGGTGGTGGGGTCGGCGTAGGAGGTGTCGGACTCGTAGCGTCCCGCGGCGCCCTCCGACAGGTAGCTGTAGTCGAACACGAGCACGCCGTCGTCGCGCACGTCCAGGACCATGGCGAACGGATGGATCTCGGCCAGGTAGAAGCTGCCGCCCGGCGCCAGGAAGTCGGCGACAAGCCGCCCCCAGCGTGGCAGGTCGGAGAGCCAGGTGAGCACGCCCCACGAGGTGAAGACGATCTCGAAGCGCTCGTCCAGTTTGGCCGGCAGATCGTAGATGTCGCCCGCCAGAAACCGCGCCTCGAGGCCGAGCTCGACGGCCAGCGAGCGGGCGAGGTCGATCGCCTTGTCGGAGAAGTCGGCGCCGGTGACCCGGGCTCCCCGGCGCGCCCAGCAGAGCGTGTCTTGCCCGAAATGGCACATGAGGTGAAGGAGCGTCTTGCCCGAGACGTCGCCGAGCTCCGCGATCTCCAGGGGACGCAGCGTGTCGCGACCGGCCTTGAAGGCCGCGAGGTCGTAGAAGGCCGAGGCCTCGTGCACCGCGGTCCATTCGTTCCACAGGGCGCGATTGGCGTCGACCCGGGTGTCGGTAGTGGCGTCGGCCCGAGCGTCAGTGGTGGCGTCGATCCTGGCGTCGGTCATGGCTCTGGCC
>PKYM01000030.1:0-4145 GCA_003132645.1 Actinomycetota bacterium
AGCGTCGCCGTGCCGCCCCAGATGCGGAAGGGCCGCTCGAGCCCGGGCTCCTTCTGGCGCAGGCGGATGGCGGCAATGAAGATCAGCAGGTAGTAGAGCATGTTGAGGAAGACGTCGATGACCACGAGGTTCTGGAACGACCCGATGATGAGCACCAGGTTGAGCCCCGCCAGGAACAGGATCGAGACCCAGGGCGTGCCGTACCTGGGGTGCGCCCTGGTGAGGACCTTGGGCAGCAGCCTGTCTTCTGCCATGGCGTAAGCGGGACGCGAGCCCGAAGTGAGGTAGTCCTGATAGAGCGCCATGTTGCTGATCACGGCGACCCCCAGCATCGCGTAGCCCAGCACGGGCCCGCCGAGCGTCTTGGCGATCTCGACGAACGAGGTGCCGCCGGTCGTGGCCCAATCGCTCCAGTTGCCGACCCCGGCCAGGCCGGCGAGTGTCGGCAGGAAATAGAGGGCGACGACGATCGGCATGGCGATCATCAGTCCACGCGGAATGAGGCGCCGCGGGTTGTTGACCTCGCCGGCGATCGTCGACATCGAGTCGTAGCCGGAGTACATCCAGACGCCGACGGCAAGGCCCAGGTTGAGACTGCCGCCGAGCGACTGTCCTGGGGGCAGGATCGGTCGCCACGGCACGCCGTGCCAGTGGGCGAAGCCCAGCACGATCTCTACGAGAAACGGCGCCACGATGACGACCGTGAACACCACCGAGCTCAGAGCGATGATGTTGAGACCGCGGATGTTGGTGTAGGCGAAGACGGCGATGAGCACGGCGCCGATGCCCCAGATCTCCCACCCGTTGAGCTGCGGTCACCAGGTGGCCACGTAGCCCTGCACGAGCGCGATGTAGACGGCCGAGTCGACCCACTGGCAGGTCCACGACCACCAGCCGCACTGGAAGCCCCAGAACTCGCCCATGGCGCGCCGTGTCCAGGCGTAGTAGCCGCCCTCTTCGGGCAGCGCCGAGCCCAGCTCGGAGCAGACCATGGCCATGGGCATGGCCCAGAAGACGGGCAGCGCCAGCAGCATCAGGATCGTGAGACTGGGACCCGACCATCCGACCATGTCCTCGATGCCGAAGGCGCCCGACGACACGAAGATGAAGATCATGGCCACCACGGCGAACAGGCGGATGTTGACGGTGCGCAGTTGCTCTGTCATCTGTCGCTTCCCCCCAGAAGATCGGCGTCGACAGTTCTCCCTGTCTGTCTAGTCGAGCGGCAGGTCGACCACTCCCCACGGCGTGCCGTGCTCGGTCATGAGATCGAGGAACGGCGCCGGCTCGATCTGCTCGGGCGCGAAAACGCCGGGCGTCTTGACGATGCCCTTGGCCAGCAGCAGCGCGCCGCAGGCCGCCGGGATGCCGGTCTGGTAGCCGGTGCCCTGCACGCCCATCGTGCGGAAGGCTTCGTCGTGCGAGGTGATCTGGTACATGTAGCGGCGCACCCGCTTGCCGGCGATGGTGCCGTCGCACAGCGCCCCCACGCACACTGCTCCGTGCATGCGACCAATCAGGTCGACGGACTTCGGCAGCCGGCTGACGAGCAGGTCGAGAGGCCGGAAGCTCGCGCCCCCGAACTCGATCTCCTTGTTGTGGTCGAAGCCCAGCTTGCGCCACGTGAGCAGCAGGTTGACCCACTGGTCGTCGAGGGCGATGAAGAAGTCGGCGTCGCGCAGCCCCTTGTCGGCGAGGAACATCGGCATGAGCTGGGCCTCTTCGTGGTCGACGTTCCACACCTTGAGCTTGCCGACCGGGGCCGGGAAGTCGAACTCGCGGGTCGTGCTGAGCGACTGCCGCCGGATCATCTTGCCGTTCTCGAAGGCGTGCGGCGGCAGGATGAGGCACTCCTCGACCATGGTGGTCGGCGAGAAGCTCGGCGCGAAGTCGACGCCTTCGACCGAGCTGTTGTCGCCGTCGAGTACGGTGAGCCTCTCGACTGTGTCGAACTGGTCGTACAGCGCTCGCGCAAAGACGTCGCTGGCGCCGGGGTCGATGCCGAAGAAGACGAGCGCCGTCAGGCCCTTCTTCTTGAACTCGGCGTCCATGGCGATCTCTTCGTCAACGTCGGCCGTGCCCACGACGTCGCGCGGTCCGGCGGCCGCCATGTCGAGGTAGTTCGTGCCGGTCTCGAGACAGGCGGTCATGATATCGGGGTTGTACTCGGGGATCAGCGCGTTGAAGCACAGGTCGACGCCGGCCAGCGCATGCACGAGCGCCTCTTTGTCGGTGGCGTCGAGCTGCAGCGTCTCGACCTTGCCGGCCGGCAACTTCGCCGCCACCTCGGCCAGCCTGTGCTCGTCGAGGTCGGCCAGCACGACGCAGCTCACGTCGGGATCGGGAGCCATGGTGCGCGACGACACCTCGCCTACAGAACCGACACCCAGTTGCAGGACCCGCATACCCATCACCCTTTCCACCGTCCGCCGCCGAGACCACGCCGCGAACTTGTTTGAGGAGGCGCTCGAATCTTGCTCGCCGCCACCGGCGCCGGTCGCCGCCGCTGTCGAGATTCTCCCAGCATCCGCGAAGAACGGACACGACGAGTCCTTGCTCAAACTTGCTCACCTGTCGGCGTCGTACTTGTTCGTAGTTGACCACCGGCGCGGCGCGGAATAAGTTGCCGCCATGAGCGCCTTCCTCAACGTCCAGCACGCCGCCCGGCGGCTCGGCGTCTCGCCGGTCACCATCCGCCGCTGGACGGCCACGGGTTTTCTGCCCTGCACGCGTACCGCCGGCGGCCACCGCCGGATCGCCGTCGACGACATCGAGGAGCTCGCCCGGGCGATCGGCGGCAGCTCCCAGCTCGCCGCCCGCCGCGCCCGCGAGCGCGAGCTCGAGACGATCGTCGAGACCTCGGTCGCCGTGGCCAGCGAGGTCGACCTCCAACCGCTGCTGGCCGAGATCGCCCGCCGCGTGACGCATCTGCTCGACTGCGATTTCTGCGCCGTGTCGAGCTACGACCCCGAGGCCGACCGGGTCCACGCCCTGGCCGAATACGATGCCACCGGCGAGCGGCTGCCCGACACCGAGGTCTACGACCTGCGCCAGTACCCGCTCACGCGCAAGGTGCTAGACGAGCACGAGCCGGCCGTGGTGAATCTCGACGACCCTCACGCCGACGCGGCAGAGGTCGCCACCCTGCGCGCCGACGGCGACCGCAGCCTGCTCATGCTGCCCCTCGTCTACCGCGGCCAGTCGATCGGCCTGCTCGAAGCGATCGACGCGCGGCGCGCCCGCAGGTACAGCCGTCAGGAGCTGCGACTCTGCCAGGCAGTGGCCGGACAGGCCGCGGTGGCGTTGCACAACACGTCGCTGCGCGCCGCGTCGCGCTCCAGGCGCGACGACCTGACAGCGTTGCGCGAGGCCTTGCGCGACGTCGCCGCACCGCTCTCAGAGGCCCTCGCCGAACCCGACGAGCAGGCGTTTCTCGAGCGCCTCGCGCGCTCGGTCTGCGACGTTCTGGGGGCGGTCTCGTGCGTGGTCGCCACGCCGCGCCGCTCGGCGGGGGCCGCGCGGCCGCCCGGGCTGGACAGTGAGTCGCAAGCGACCGGATCGAACGGTGCATCGCGGGCGGACGGGCCGAACGGCGCGTCGCAGGCGAACGGGCCGGACGGGCAAGCCGCCCCCCATGAGCGCCCCGGCAGCGATGGTCACGTGCTGGTCGGCCGCGAGCCGAGCGGAGACTGCGCGATCACGCTGACGCTACCCCGGGCGCCGTCCGACGGCGTCGCCGAGCTTCTCGACCTGATCGCAGCGGTCGCCGCGGCCCGCGTCGGCGTGCTCGCAGCGGTGGCCGGGACCCGCGTGAGCGTGCCCGCGACGACCCGCGACTAACTCTGCACGCGCCGGCGAAAGCCGTCGATGCCGACCCAGGCCAGCACGACGGTGAAAACGATCATGCCGCCGTAGATGGCCCACACGGGCATGTGGTCGACGCCTGAGGTGAGCGCCAGGCGGAATCCCTCGCACATGTAGACCAGCGGGTTGACGAGCACCACGATCTGCAACCAGCGGATGGGCGCAAGCGACGCCCAGGGGTAGTAGACGGCGCCCAGGAAGGTGATCGGCAGGACGACGATGGCAAACAGCAGCGGCACCTGCTGGGGCTTCACGCGGGTGCCCATCGTCAAGCCGAGCGA
>PKYM01000030.1:4248-4734 GCA_003132645.1 Actinomycetota bacterium
CGGCGATCTTCTCCAGCGCCACGCCCCACACCGGCATGGGCGCCATCACCCGGTCTTCGATCTCACGTGTGTAGCCGAACTCCTGCACGAGCGGCAGGGCGACGGCCTGCACACCCTGAAAGATCATCGACGTGCCCACCACACCAGCCATGAGCAGCGTCGAGAAGGCCGACTCCGAGGCGGACGAACCGCCCACGCCCTGGCCGATCTTGGGGAACACGTAGGTGAACACGAAGACCAGCAGCAGCGGCTGCATGACGGTGCGCACGGCGAACACGACGATCGTCTTTCGCAGGACGCGCAGGTCGCGCAGCAACAGGGCCCAGAAGGCGGTGAGCGACGCCGAGCGCGCTGGGCGAAAGCCCATCGCGCTGCGCGTCGCGGGATCGGTGACCATCGTCCTCATTCGCGCAGCTCCTTGCCGGTCAGAGTGATGAACACGGTCTCAAGCGTCGGTTCGCTGACCGAGATGTCGGTGATCGGAAA
>PKYM01000151.1:0-627 GCA_003132645.1 Actinomycetota bacterium
ATGGATGTGCGGCGCTATCTTACGGTGGTGCGGCGACACATAATCTTGATTGTCGTGCTCGCGATCGCGCTGGGTGGCGCCGCTTACGCGTACTCGGCCTCCAAGACCCCGATCTACGAATCGACCGCCCAGCTTCTGTACGTCCCGCAGCTCAACATCCAGGACCCGCTGAGCCAGTCGTACACCGACCCCACCACCCAGGAACTGCAGATGCAGAGCGCGGTCACGCTCATCACNNTCCGACGCCAACGCCAGCACGCCGGCCGACAACGGGGTCGCGGTGACCGTCGATTCCACCAACCCCAAGTGGGCCGCAAAGCTCGCCAACGCGTATGCCGCGGCGTTCGTGGCCTACTCCATGCAGAGAGAGCGCGCCGGCATCGCCGCGGCCCAGGCGGCCGTCTCCGCCAAGCTCAAGCAGTTCCAGACGCCGGCCCAGAAGTCCACCGAGGACTACACGCTGCTCACCCAGTCGCTGAACAGCCTCGAGATCCTCTCGTCCACTACGACCGGCAACTTCCAAGTAGCCGTGCCGGCGGGCGCCTCCAGCGTACCGATCTCTCCCAAGCCCAAGCGCACGGCCGCCATCGGAGTGGTCCTCGGGCTCATCCTGGGGATCGGCTTCGG
>PKYM01000151.1:697-3593 GCA_003132645.1 Actinomycetota bacterium
CGACACCGACGCGCGCGCCGCCGAGTCGATCCGCGTGGTGCGCACCAACCTGCAGTTCGCTTCGCTCGGCGAGGCGCACCAGGTGATCATGGTGATGAGCGCCCAGAAGGGTGAGGGCAAGAGCCTGCTGACGGCCAACCTGGCCGCCTCGCTGGCTCTCGCCGGCAAGAAGGTCCTGCTGATCGACGCCGACCTCAGACGACCGCGCGTCCACTCGATCTTCGGCGTCCGCAACACGCTCGGGTTGTCGTCGGTGATCGCCGGGTTCTGCAGTCTCGACGACGCGCTGCAGACCCGCGATCTTGACGCTCCCAAGATCGTGACCGTCCGGGGCAACGGAGACGGGCCTCAGACGCCCGCCTCAGACACGCTGCCGCCGCTGACTCTGCTGACGTCCGGCCCCATACCGCCGAACCCCGGCGAGATGGTCGCTTCACGACGGCTCGCTACGATCATTCGCGAGCTTGCCGCCAGAGGGTTCGACTACGTCTTCATCGACTCGCCTGCCTTCCTGGCGGTGGGAGACGCGGCGGCGCTGGCGGCGGTCGCCGACGCGATCTTCCTGCTCGTGAACCTGAAGCTGACCAACAGGCCGACGCTCGAAGAGGCGCGCGACTTCCTCGAGCCGCTGCCCCCGGCCAAGCTCGGGGTGGTCACCGTCATGGACGACGCCGGCAAGGGCGAACGCTACCACTACTACACGCAGAACACCTGACGGCCCACGATGTCGTGGCTATCTGACTATCGTGCCGATGTCGCCCGCTACACGACCTACACAAAGCATCCAGGCGCACAGAACCTGATCGCCCAGCAGGCGCTCTGGGCGCTTCTGCAGTACCGGCTGGCGTCGGCCGTCTATCGCAGCTCGCTGCCGCCGGTGGTGCGCCTCCCTGCCCTGACTGTGCTGTACGCCTGGCGCAAGGCGATAGAGATCACCACCGGCATCTGCCTGCCGCACACGGCCGTGATCGGTCCCGGCCTCTATATCGCCCACTTCGGGCAGGTCATCTTCAACAAGCGCACCCGCATGGGCGCCCGGTGCGACGTGCACCAGGGCGTGACCATCGGCTTCTCCGATCGGCGCGGCAAAGCCGGCGTGCCGGTGATCGGAGACCGGGTGTGGATCGGCCCGAACGCGACTCTCGCGGGACCGATCACCGTCGGCGACCACGTCATGGTCAGCGCCAACTCGCTGGTGGTCGACGACGTGCCCCCCGAAACGGTCGTGCGCGGCGTCCCCGCGGAGGTCGTCGGCAGCCGCTAGCTCGCGTCGGCGGTCAGCGCCGCGAGCGCACGCTCTCGAGCAAGTCGATGAGAGCGTCGACGTGCATGTCGGGGTCGTGACGCTCCTTCACGAGCTCCTCGGCGCGCTCCCCCATCGTCTCGGCACACGGCTCGGCCAGCGCCGTCTTCAGGGCCGAGGCGAGGGCGACCGGGTCGCCGACGCGAAACAGCAGCCCGGCTCCGGTGTCGTGGATGATGTCGTGCATCGAGCCCAGGTCAGAGGCGATCACCGGCGTGCCGCAGGACAGGCTCTCGAGCAGGGAGTTGGGCATGTTCTCATACCAGAGCGAGGGCACCACCGAGGCCAGGGAGCTCTCGAACAGCTCGATAACGGCGGCCTCGTCGAGCTGCCCCGGCAGGGTCACGCCGGGGATGGGCCGCTCACGCAGACGGGCGCGGATGGCCTCGCCGGTGGGCGTCGACGCATCGCCCGCTATCACCACCTCGACGTCCTGGGCGGCACCTTCGCGATGCAGCAGCTCGACGGCGTCGAGCAGGACGTCGATGCCCTTGGTCTTGTCGATGCGCCCCACGTAGCAGAGGCGCCGCTCTCGTAGTGTGCAGCGGCGCTGGGGGCGCGGCTTCACGAACGTGGCGAGAGGCTTGATCTTGGCGGCCGGCAGGCCGCCCTCGACCATCTTCTGGCGCATGATGTCGCTGGGAGCGACGAACGCGTCGATCAAGTCGAAGAACCCCTTCTGCCGGGCGTACTCCATGGCCAGCGCGTTCACGGCGGAAGCGCCGAACGAGCCCTGGACGCAGCGATAGCGCACGCTCGGCCAGGGCCGCCTGCCCACACAGAGCTCGCAGACGCGACCGTCGCGGACCAGGTGTTGCTGGGGGCACACCATGGCGAAGTCGGAGAAGCGCACGACGATGGGCACGCCGTGGTCGTGCAGGGCGGTGAGGACCGCCGGCGACAGCTTGCGCATGTAGTGCAGGACGTACGCCACGTCCGGCCGCGCCTCGTCGAGCTCCCGGGAGAGCGCGTCGTAGACCTCTCGCGAGTAGAAGGCGCGCTCCAGGGCGCGGCGGACCGACGAGGCCGACCAGGAGTGCTGGCGGAACATGATCTGGTCGTCGCCGGCGATCGGCGGCACGAAGTAGCGCTCCCAGGGCGAAGGCTCGTTCTGACGGTAGCGCACGGAGAACGGCACGACCTCGTGGCCGCGCGCCTCGAGCAGCGCCTTGACGGCGAACAGGTAGCGCTCGGGGCCGCTGGACACGAAGTACCGGTAGTTCACAAGGCAGATCTTCACGAGAGCGCCTTCCAGTAGACTCGTTCGATGCCGCGCACCAGACGCGGGACGCTGAACTCCTCGAGGATCCGTCGGCGCCCGGCGTCTCCCAGGCGGCGCGCGATCTCGGGACGCTCGGCGAGAGAGGCCAGGGCAGCGGCCAGGGCAGCGACATCGCCGGACGGCACGAGATAGCCCGTCTCTCCCTCGAGCACGAGCTCGGGATTGCCGCCGCCGGCGCTGCAGACGACCGGCAGGGCGCAGCTCATGTACTCCATGATGGCATTCGAGCAGCCCTCCCGGTGCAGGACCTCGTTCGACATGAGCACCCCGACGTCGGCCTCGCGGACGAGCGGCAGCACCTCGAGACCGGG
>PKYM01000054.1 GCA_003132645.1 Actinomycetota bacterium
CACGGAGCACCGCTCGTGAGCGGCGCGTTCGGCACCTTCCTCGGCAAAGAACGCCGCGAGACCTTCAAGACGTGGCGCCTCTGGGTGCTGCCCGGCATTCTGTTGTTTCTCGGCCTGACCTCGCCGGTGCTGACCAAGCTGACTCCCGAGCTGCTCAAGGCGACGGCCAACTCGCAGCCCGGCGTGATCATCAGGTTCCCGCCGCAGGTGGCTCGCGACGCTTACCTGCAGTTCATGGGCAACCTCGGCCAGCTCGTGACGATCGCGGTCATCGTGGTCGGCGCGGCCACGATCTCGGCCGAGCGCAAGTCGGGCACGGCGATCCTCGTGTTGACCAAGCCGATCTCACGGGCCGCGTTCGTCGTCGCCAAGGCGATCTCTCAGCTCACCCTGCTGATCTGCGCCACGATCCTGGGCTCGGCATTGTGTATCGCCACCACCATCGCCTTGTTCGGCAGCGCTTCGATCTGGCCGTTCGTCGAGGCGGTCGCGCTATGGCTCGCCTTCGCGGCCATGGTCCTCATGCTGATGGTGATGCTGTCGGCGGCCATGCGCAGCCAGGCGCCGGCTATCGGCGCCGGCATCGGCCTGTGGATCGCGCTGCTCTTTCTGACCGGGTTTCCGCTCCTGCGCGACCACAGCCCGGCCGGCCTGATGGCTGCCAACGACGCCGCCCTGCGCGGCCGCGACGTGGCCCTTCTGTGGCCGCTGCTCACCACGGCGCTCGCCGGACTCGCCTTTCTGGCCACCGCCGTCTGGTTCATGGGGCGTCGCGAGCTCTAGTCGGGCGGCGCGGCGGATCACTGTCGCTGTCCTACCGCCGCCCTCAACAGGCCACGACGCCATCGTCGAGCCCGGATTCTCGCGCTGGTTCGAACGGTACAGAATCGCCAGCTCGGACAAGCTGCGCAATGAGAATCCATGTCGAACAAGGACGCAAGCCAATTCGGTGGTCAAGACCCCGGCGCAAGCGTCACACGCCAAGACATGGCTCACGCCCTGGAATCATCCGAGTTCGCCCGACTCATGCTGGAGACCCTCCCGGCCGGTGCCGTACTTGCCGACGCCGAGGGCGGCATCGTGGCCGTCAATCAGGCGACGGCCGACATTTGGCGGAGCACCGCGCTTCCGTCGGACGACTGGGGCTTCGCAGCTCGCCGTGGCTGGTCGGCCGAGACGGGGGCGCCGCTGGAGTTGAAAGACTGGCCGCTGGTCAGGGCCGTCACCGAAGGCAAGCCCTCGGGTGCCGTGGTCATCGACATCCAACGCTTCGACAACACCCTCGCTTCGATCATCGACTCCGCTGCGCCCATCCGCGACGACGAAGGCCGCATCATCGGCGCCATCGCGGTCGCCCAGGACATCAGCGCCGAACGACGCCTCCACCTCTTCAACCGGGCGCTCGCGCGAATCAACGGCGCCATCACAGCGCGGCGCACCGTGAACAGCGTCATCCGTCTGGCGGTGCGCGAGACGGTGCTGGCCGTGGGGGCGGAATCGGGCGTCCTTTATGTAAACAACGACGGAGCCTGGGAGGCGCGCTGGTCGTACGGACTGCCGCGCTCGATGGCCGGGAAGCGTTTCACAGAAGAGGAGGTCTACCACTCCGTACTGGCGGTCAGGAGCGACGGAGAGATCATCATCAACGACCCCGACCACGATTCCCATGTGGACAGCGACCTCGTCACTCGCTACGGCATCAAGGCGATCCTCGACGTGCCCCTCGTCGTCGGCGATGACTTGATCGGCGATTTCTGCCTGCACCACCACGACGAGCGCAAGTTCACAAAAGAGGAGGCCGACTTTGCCCGCAACGTGGCTTCGTCGCTGACCCTGGCGCTGCGCAACGCGAAGCTCCTCAGCGATGAGCACCACGTGGCCGAGACCTTGCAGCAGGCGCTTCTCTTCCTGCCCGAGACGCTGCCCGGGGTCGAGTGACAGCACTCTACCGCGCAGCCACCGACGCTTCCCGCATCGGCGGCGATTTCTATGACGTCTTCGAGATCGATCGCGGAGCGATCGGCATTACCATCGGTGACGTCTCCGGCAAGGGCATCGAAGCGGCCACCCAGACGACGCTGATCAAGAGCGCCATCCGCGCCTATGCCTTCGACGGCAATCCTCCGGGGGTCGTGCTGCGCAAGACCAACCGCCTCATGGAGCGGGCGTTTGCCGCGGAGAGCTTTGCCACCGTCTTCTACGCCGTCTTCACACCAGCCGACGGCCGCCTCGTCTACTGTGGCGCAGGCCATCCTCCCGCCCTCGTGCAACGCTCAGACAGCGTCGACCTGCTGGCTCCCACAGCGCCCCTGCTCGGTGCCTTCCCGGCTACCGTATTCCCTCACGCTGAGACAGCCCTGGGCTCAAGCGACATCCTCGTGCTCTATACGGACGGCGTCATCGAAGCTCACCGGGGCACTGAGCTCTATGGCATGGCGCGATTGCAACAGGTCGTGAGGGACTGCGCGCGCCTCCAGGACATGCCAGACCGCATCTTCGACGACATCGTCGCCTTCGCGGCCGAGCAGTTGCGCGACGACGTGGCCATCCTGGTCGTTGCGCCGCGGTGACGCTCCGGGTGGCCGCTGCCACTTCGCCCTCTCACGGCGGCCGCGCCTCGGCTACCGCTAGCCCGTTCGATCCCGCCGTCAGGGTGATGTCGCCGACGCGGTCGGTGCGCAACAGCGGCACGTGATGACTTGCCATGAGCGCCAGCATCTCGGGCGTCGGGTGGCCGAACTTGTTGGGTCCCACCGAGACGACGGCGAGCCGTGGCGCCATCTCGCCGAGCAGCCGGTCGTCGAGCCCGTCGCGCGAGCCGTGATGGGGCAGCTCGACGATGGCTATGCGGCCGAGGTCGAGCGGCTCGAGGGCTTCGGCCTCGGCGTCGCCGGGCAGCATCACGCTCTGCCCATCGAGGGTGACCACGACCACCAGGGCGCAGTCGTTCTCGTCTTGATTGCTGGCGCCGCCGCTCGTGCCGGTGGGATCAATCGTCAGGCTCCCATCGCCTATCGCCAGGGTCTGTCGGGCCGTGCAGGCGCGCAGCGGCACGCCGGCCGCCTTGATCTCGGCGACGACGCGCTCGAGAGCCGGCGAGGGCACCACCGGTAGCGGCACCAGGGCCAGCGTTATCGGGATGTGTCCGAGCACATCGGACAGGCCGGCGGTGTGATCTGAGTGGCCGTGCGACAGGATGAGCAGATCGATGCGTCGCACGCCGTGACGGCGCAGGCAGGCGGCTAGTGGCGCGGGGCCGGCGTCGATCAACACGGTGGGGCCGTTGGGCTCCTGGAGGAGCGCCGCGGCCCCCTCGCCGACGCTCAACACGGTGAGCGTGGGCAAGCGCGGCGCCGAGGGCGGCGCCGGCGCCGCCGTCAGGGCGACGACGACCAGCGCCGCGGCGACGACCGCGAACGTCCGGCGGCGCGCGCCCCTGGCGGCGTACTCGCGCAGCGACAGGTCGGCGTGGTGGGCGAGTACGGCGGTCACGACGAGCGCCGCGCCCAGCAGAGCCACGAGCAGGAAGCCGCGCGACAGCCCCTGCCACTGGTAGACGGCAAACGAGAGGCCGCCAAACCAGGCGGCCACCGTGAGCAGAAAGCCGGTAAACAGCCCGGCCACGACGTTCAAAGGAACCGACAGCCCCTCCCAGACGAAGCCCAGGAACACACTGAGCATGCCGAGGAACATGATCGGCCCCAGCACGAAGCCACCGACGACGTTGGCCGGCACGGCCACGAGCGACGTCTGGCCGAAGGTCGCCATCGAGACCGGCGCGGTCGAGAGGCTCGCGGCTGCGGTGATCGCGGCCGATTCGCCCAGCCACTTCGGCAGGAAGCGGAGCAGGCGGGTGAGTGGCCGGCCTAGCGCCAGCAGGCCGGCAACGGCGGCAAACGAGAGCTGAAAGCTGACGTCGAAGAGCACGTTCGGGTTAAGCGTGAGCATGAAGGCGCCCGGCACGAGCCACAGAAACCAGCCGTCGGTGGGCCGCGACGACAGGTTCGCCAGCAGCAGCACGACCCCCGACACGCCGGCGCGCACGATCGAGGGCGTCGCCCCCGTCACCACGACGTAGACGATCACGAAGGGGATGAGGATCAGCGAGCGCAGGTCGCGGCGCACGCGCGCCAGGGTGAGCAGAAACGAGCTCATGGCGCAGAGCAGCACGACGTTCTCGCCCGACACGGCGAGGATGTGCAGCAGCCCGCTGCGTCGCATGTCGTCGACGGCGTCGGCGGGCACGCCCTGCTGGTCGCCCAGGACCATGGCCTCGAGCACCTCGCGCACGGGCGAGCGCAGGCCGCCGCGGATGTGACTGCGCGCCGCCAGGCGCAGCCCGTCGACGAGGCCGCCGAGGCCGTCACGCCGCCCGTCGAGGCGCAGCGCGGCGAGCGGCGCGGAAAGCACGACGTGCTCGCCGCGCCGCTCGAGGTAGCGGCCGTAGTCGAAGGCGCCCGGCTTGGCCACCGGCAGCGCCTCGACCTGGGCTTGAAGGATCAGCCGCGTGCCTTCGACCAGCGGCCCCAGCGAGGTGAAGCGCGGCTGGTCGGCCATGCCGAGGTCGAGCGTGAGAGGTGCCCGCTCGGCCACTCGTTGACCCCCGGCAGAGTTCACCTTCACGTCGAGGGTGACCCGGTCGCCGCTCGTCTTGGGCAGCGTCAGGGCGGTCGCCCGCAGGGCAACAGAGTGCCCCACGAAGCGCGCCAGGCGGCTCTGCGACTGCGCCGCGAGCCGCGAGCCGCCGACGCAGAGCCCGGCCGCCACGACCAGCGGCGCCAGAGCAACGAGGCTCGCCGCCTGCCCCCGCCGGCCTGCCGCCGGGCGCAGCAGGCAGACCGCCGCCCACGCCACGACGAAGCCCACCAGCACCACCACGCCCGAGCCGGCCAGACGCCAGACGAGAGCGCCCAGAAGGCCGCAAACGTAGGCCGCAAGCAGCAGATGGGCGGTCGGCGGCGCCCGCACGGACGGTCGGCGCCTAGACCGTGACGAGCGGCTGCAGAGTGGCGAACTTGGCGTCGCCGATACCCGACACGTTCTTCAGGTCGTCGACGCTCTTGAAGCCGCCGTTGGCGGTGCGATAGTCGATGATCTTCTGGGCGGTGGCGGGCCCGACCCCGGGCAGGGCATCGAGCTGCTCGAGCGTGGCCGTGTTGAGGTCGACCGGGGCGGCGGGGGCGCCCGTGCCGGGCGCCCCCGCCGCCCCCCCAGTACCCGTCGCGTCCCCAGCCGCGCTGCCGGCGGCCGCTACCGTGCTGCCGGCCGCGCCGCGCACGGGCACGACCACCTGCTGGCCGTCGAGCAGCTTGGCGGCCAGGTTGACGGCCTGCAGTGCGGCCTTGGCTCCGGCGCCCCCGGCCGCGGCAAGAAGGTCAGCGACGCGCGCGCCGGGCGCCAGATGGTAGACGCCGGGTCGCCTCACCGCCCCGCAGACGTAGACCACGATCTCCTGCGGGCTGGCAAACGAGCTCGGCGCCGAAGACGACGACGGCGACGACGGCGCATACGACGCCATCCCGAGCAAGGACTGCCCACCGGCCGGGGCGGCGGCATGCGACGAGAACAGGTAGCGCGCGCCGAGCACGGCGACGACGAGCGCCAGGCCGACGTAGACGTACGCCTGGCGGCGCGAGATGTCCATGACAAGCCTCCGGGCTGTTCGAGCGAAGGGATGCTCCAGAGGCTAGCGCCGCGACCTGCCGCGGTCAGCCGCCCGGGTGCCGTGCCAGGGTGGCGATCGACGGTCGGGCCGGTGGACAAGAGAAGCTTTAGCGCACGACGAAGTTCACGAGTTTTCCGGGAACGTAGACCTCTTTGACGATCTGCTTGCCCTCGAGGAACCGCACCGTGTTGTGCGCGGCGCGGGCGAGCGCCACGACGTCGTCGGACGCCGCGCCGACCGGCACCTCGAGACGGTCGCGCAGCTTGCCGTTGACCTGGATCACGACGGTCACCACCTCGTCGGCCGCGAGCGCCTCGTCCCAGGCCGGCCACGGCGCGTCGAGCACCGACGAGTCGTGGCCGAGGCGCTGCCAGAGCTCTTCGGCTATGTGCGGCGTCATGGGCGCCAGCAGCAGGATGAAAGTCTCGACGATCTCGCGCCACTGGGCGGTCTCGAGCTGCTCGCAGCGCCCAGTCCAGACCTCGAGCACGTCGTTCAGGGTCTCCATCAGGGCGGCCACCGCCGTGTTGAAGCGGAAGGTCTCGAGGTCGCCGGTCACCTTGCGCACTATCTTGTGCAGGGTGCGCCGAAGGCGCCGCGCGTCGGCCTCGACCGCGTCGCCGTCAAGCGCGTCGGCCTCGACCGCGTCGCCGTCGGCGGTGTCGTTGACGCCGGCGCCGTCTGCCCCGTCGCCTCGACTCACGGGGCCCGCGCCGCCGGCACCCGGCGTGCCCGCGCGCTCCAGCTCGGGCACGCCCAGCGCGAAGCCCCAGAAGCGCGTCAGGAACCGCAGGCAGCCCTGCACGCCGCGGTCGTTCCAGGCGACCGACTGCTCGAACGGTGCGATGAACAGCTCGTAGAGGCGCAGGCTGTCGGCGCCGTACCGTTCGACCACGCTGTCGGGCGTTACGACGTTGCCCTTGGACTTGCTCATCTTGGTGCCGTCCTCGGCGAGGATCATGCCCTGGTTGCGCAGCGTGGCGTAGGGCTCGGAGAAGCCCACGTAGCCCGCGTCGTTCAACACCTTGCAGAAGAACCGTGAGTAGAGCAGGTGCATGACGGCGTGTTCGGCGCCGCCGACGTACAGATCGACCGGCAGCCAGTAACCCACCGCGTCGCGGTCGAAGGCCGCGATGTCGTCGTGCGGCGAGGGGTAGCGGAACTGATACCACGACGAGCACACGAAGGTGTCCATGGTGTCGGTCTCGCGACGCGCCGGGCCGCCACAGCGCGGACAGGTGGTGGCGACGAAATCGGGGTCGCGGGCCAGCGGCGAGCGCGCGTCGTCGGTCGGCTCGTAGTCTTCGAGCTCGGGCAGCAGCACGGGGAGCTGCTCGGCCGGCACCGGCACGATGCCGCAGGCGTCGCAGTAGACGATCGGGATCGGCACGCCCCAGTAGCGCTGGCGGCTGAGCAGCCAGTCGCGCAGCTTGAAGTTGACCTTGGGGCGGGCCTCGCCGCGCTCGGCCAGGCGGGCGACGATGGCGGCGAAGGCCGCACCCGGCGCCGCCAGACCGTCGAACTGGCCGGAGTTCACCATGACGCCATCGCCGGTGTAGGCCTCGCTCAGCGTGCCCTGCGCGCCGGTCGGCGGCGCGATCACCTCGGTGATCGGCAGGCCGAACCTCGTGGCAAAAGCGAAGTCGCGCTCGTCGTGAGCCGGCACGGCCATGATCGCGCCGGTGCCGTAGCCCATCAGCACGTAGTCGCTGATCCAGATGGGGATCTGCTCACCGTTCACCGGATTCACGGCGTAGGCGCCGGTGAACACGCCGGTCTTGTCCTTCTCGGTCGAGAGGCGCTCGATCTCGCTCTCGCGGCGGGCCTCGTCCTGGTAGGCCGCGACGGCGGCACGCCGCTCGGCGCTGGTGAGCTCGCCGACCAGCGGATGTTCGGGCGCCAGCACCATGTAGGTGGCGCCATAAAGCGTGTCGGGGCGCGTGGTGAACACTGTCAGCGTGTCAGAGCGCCCGGGCAGCGCGAATTCGACTTCGGCGCCCTCGCTGCGCCCGATCCAGTTGGTCTGCATGAGCTTGATCTTCTCGGGCCAGTCGATCGTGGCGAGGTCGTCGAGCAGGCGCTGGGCGTAGTCGGTGATCCTGAAGTACCACTGCTCGAGGTCGACCTTGGTGACCTCGCTGCCGCAGCGCCAGCAGCGGCCCTGTTCGACCTGCTCGTTGGCGAGGATGGTCTTGTCGACCGGGCACCACCACTGCTGACCGGTGCCACGGTAGGCCAGGCCGCGCTCGTACATGAGCAGGAAGAACCACTGGGTCCAGCGGTAGTAGTCGGGGTAGCAGCTCGTGATCTCGCGCGACCAGTCGAACGACAGCCCGATCAGGTCCATCTGGCGATGGTAGTTGGCGATGTTGCGCTCGGTCGTGACCCGCGGGCTCACGCCCATCTTGATGGCGTAGTTCTCGGCCGGCAGGCCGAAGGCGTCCCAGCCCATGGGGTGCAGCACGTTGAAGCCGCGCATGCGCTGGAAGCGCGAGACCACGTCGGTGGGCACGTAGTTGCGGCAGTGGCCGACCGACAGGCCGTCGCCCGACGGGTAGGGAAAGAAGTCGAGGCAATAGAACTTGGGCCGGTCGGAGGTGTCGGGCGTGCGGTAGGCGTCGCGCTCGCGCCAGACGCGCTGCCAGCGTGCTTCGATCTCCTGTGGCTTATAGCGGTCGTCCATGTCGTTCCTTCGTGGGTCGTGGCGCCCTGGCGGGTCGTGTGGCGCGCCGCACTTCTGAGGTCGCCCGAGGATTCCCGCGCAGCCCAGGGTGGCCGACCCGTGCGAATAGTATACCGGGCCGGCGGCCGCACGAGCGCCGACGGCCTCGGTCGGATCCGCGGCGCAGCCGTCCGCGGCGGCCGCGACTCAAGCGACTTGGCTGCGCCTCCCACAACCGTGACCTCTGCGACTCGGCTACGCCTCCCGCGGCCGCGATGTTGCGAGCTCGAGGCACGATGGTATACTGCAACGGTCGCCGGCCCCGCAGGCCGGCGTACCCATCGGTGGGGGTATAGCTCAGTTGGGAGAGCGTTTGGCTGGCAGCCAAAAGGTCACCGGTTCGAGCCCGGTTACCTCCACCAGCAGTTCCCCGCACGCCTGAGCCGCGCCGCCCACCACTCCGCCCCCAACTCCGCGATCCCACCA
>PKYM01000355.1 GCA_003132645.1 Actinomycetota bacterium
ACGCCGCGGCAGCCGCGGGTGGGTCAGCCGTCGCCGGTCAATCCGCTCAATCCTGAGACCACCTAGGCTTCGTCAGCGAGCCCGGCCGGCCAGGTGGACAAAGCAAAGATAGAGCAGGCGGTACTCCTCTTTCTCGAAGGCATCGGCGAAGACCCCACGCGCCCGGGCCTGCGCGACACGCCGCGGCGGGTCGCCGAGATGTGGGACGATATCTTCTTCGGCCTCGAAGCCGATCCCCGCGAGTTGCTCGTGCCCATGGCCGACGACCACCACCACGAGATGGTGCTGGTCCGCGACATCGCCTTCTACTCGATCTGCGAGCATCATCTGCTGCCGTTCGTGGGCCGCGCCCACGTCGCCTACATCCCGAGCACCAGCGGTCACATCGCCGGCCTCTCCAAGCTGGCCCGCGTGGTGCGCACCATCGCCGCCCGGCCCCAGCTCCAGGAGCGCATCACAAGCGAGCTCGCCGACACCATCGTCGAGACGCTGCATCCGCTGGGCGCGCTCGTCCTGATCGAAGCCGAGCACATGTGCATGTCGATGCGCGGCGTGCGCAGTCCCGGCGCCAAGACGGTGACCAGCGCGGTGCGCGGTATCGTCGAGTCGAACGACGCCACCCGCGCCGAAGTCCTCGCACTCATCAACGCTCCCCGCTAGGGCCGACCGCCTAAAGACGCCGCCGGTGCGCTTTCCCGCCACAGACCTGGCCGTCGATCTGCCCTGCGTCATGGGCATCGTCAACGTGACCCCCGATTCGTTCTCCGACGGGGGCCTGCACGCCGACGCCGACTCGGCGGTGGCGCACGGCCTTCTGCTGGCCTCCGAAGGCGCGGCGATCCTCGACATCGGAGGCGAGTCGACCCGGCCCGGCTCCGAGCCGGTGTCGGTCGCCGACGAGCTGGCGCGCGTCCTGCCGGTTATCGAGCGGCTCGTGATCGGCGCGCCGACCCTCATCTCTGTCGACACGACCAAGGCCGCCGTGGCCCGCGCCGCGCTGGCTGCCGGCGCCACCATCGTCAACGATGTCACGGCGCTGCGCGGCGACCCCGCCATGGCGGCGCTCGTGGCCGAGCACGGCTGCCCGGTGTGTCTCATGCACATGCTCGGTGAGCCGCGGACGATGCAGGACGACCCCCGCTACGACGACGTGGTCGGCGAGGTCGTAGCCTTTCTGGAACAGCGCATGGCGGCGGCGCTCGCCGCCGGCGTGCGCGAGGAACAGATCCTGCTCGATCCCGGCATCGGCTTCGGCAAGACGCTCGAACACAACCTCCTGCTGCTGGCCCACCTCGATCGCATCGCCGCCCTTGGCCGTCCGGTCGTGCTCGGCGCCTCGCGCAAGCGCTTCATCGGCGCCCTGCTGGGCGCCCAGCCGCAGCAGCGTGAGGTGGGCACCGTGGCCACCACCGTGCTCGGTCTCGCTCGGGGAGCCGCCGTGGTGCGCGTGCACGACGTGCGGCCGAACGTCGAAGCTCTGCGCGTGGCACAAGCGATCATCGAGGCGGGAGAGGCCGACCGCGCGCGCGAGCGGGGCGCGCCGTGAGCGCCGCGCAGCGCTCGCTCGAGATCTCGCTCGAGCGCCTCGAGGCGCCGTGCCGGGTTGGGGTCGGAGACGAGGAGCGCCGCGTGCCTCAGACGCTGCTGGTCGACGTGCGCCTCACGCCGCTCGTTACCTCCGACTACGCCGCCGATGACCTGGCGACCACGGTCGACTACGGCGCCGTGGCGAGCGTCGTCGTGGCCACGGCCGCCGAACGGCCCTACAGGCTCCTCGAACGCCTCTCGACCGAGATCGCCGACCGGCTCTGGGCCATGGCCGCCCTCGCCGAGTTGCACGTCACGGTACGCAAGCCGGCGCCCCCGGTCGGCTCGCCGGCCGCGGCCGCCGCGGTCCGGGTGACCTACCGGCGGTGAGCGACCCGGGGACGCCGCCGCGCGGTGGCCCACCGGCAGCGACCGGAACCGGGGGAGAGGGGCCCGGGCCTGCGCCACGTCGCGCCTTCGTCTCGCTCGGCTCGAACCTCGGCGAGCGCNNACCGTCCTCGCGAGCTCGCGCATCTACGAGACCGAGCCCCAGGACCTGCCCGACCAGCCGCCGTTTCTGAACCAGGTGGTCTGCCTTGAGACGGCTCTCGCGCCGCTCGAGCTGCTCGCTTTCGCCCAGCGCATCGAGTACGACGCCGGCCGGGTCCGCGCACTGCGATTTGGTCCCCGCACCCTCGATGTCGATATACTCCTCTTCCAAGGTGTGGAAAGCGAAGCTGCGCAGCTCACGCTGCCGCACCCGCGACTGTGGCAGCGGGCCTTCGTGCTCGTGCCGCTCGCCGAGCTCTGGACGCTGGCGCGTGGCATGCCGCAGGTCGACGTGGCCCGGCTTGCCGCCGAGCGCGCCGAAGGCCAGGCTGTCACGCTGTACGTCGCGGAGGACTGATCGACGATCATCGAGCTCGCCCCCGACCCGACTCCAGCCCCACCGCAGCGACCGGCGCTCGGGTGACGGCCGTGCCGCGTCCCTACATCGCAAGCCTGCCGCCGCGCCCGCTGCTGCGCCGCCAGTTCGACGTTCTCGTGCTGGGCGGCGGCATCGCCGGCCTGACGGCCGCGATCGCCGCCGCGCGCCGCTGGCACGTCGGGCTGCTGACCAAGGCCAGCCTGAACGACACGACGACCTTCCTGGCCCAAGGCGGCATCGCCGCCGCCCTGGGCGAGTCCGACTCGCCCGACCTGCACTTCGAGGACACGGTCAATGCCGGCGCCGGTCTGTGCGACCCCGAGGCGGTCCGGGTGCTCGTCAACGAGGGTCCCGACCGCGTTCGCGAACTGATCGAGATCTGTCCCCGGTTCGACCGTCAGAACGGCGAGATCGTGCTCGGCCGCGAGGGCGCGCACTCGGTCCGCCGGGTGGCCCACGCCGGTGGCGACGCGACCGGCCGCGAGGTCTCGAGCGCCCTGTCAGAGGCGGCCCGCGTGGGCAGCCGCGTGCAGCTCTACGAGGACGAGTTCGCCATCGATCTGCTGACCATCGACGGCCGCTGCATCGGCGCCCTGTCGCTCAACCTGGCCGACGGCGAGTACACGCTCAACCTGGCGATGGTCACCATCCTCGCCACCGGCGGAGCGGGGCAGGTCTACGCCCGCACGACCAACCCCGAAGTCGCCACGGGCGACGGCGTAGCCATGGCCTATCGTGCCGGCGCGGCGATCCGCGACCTCGAGTTCGTCCAGTTCCATCCGACCGGCCTGGCCGTCGGCGACTCGCCGACGCCGCTGATCACCGAAGCCCTGCGCGGCGAAGGCGCCCTGCTGCGCAACGCCGCCGGCGAGCGCTTCATGCCGGCGGTCGACCCCAAGGCCGAGCTCGCGTCCCGCGACGTCGTGGTGCGCGCCATGAATGCCGAGATGGCGCGTGAGGGCTCGACGCACGTCTACCTCGACGCGACCGGACTCGACGCCGACATGTTGGTCCGGCGCTTTCCCAGAGTGACCGCCCTGCTGGCAGAGCACGAGCTCGATCTGAGTCGCGACCTCATCCCGGTTGCCCCCGTGGCTCACTACTTCATCGGCGGCGTGGTCACCGACGTCTGGGGCCGCACGACCGTGCCCGGCCTGTACGCCGCGGGTGAGGTCGCCAGCACGGGCGTTCACGGCGCCAACCGGCTCGCCTCGAACTCGCTGCTCGAGGGCCTCGTCTTCGGCGACCGTGTCGTGCGTCATCTCGACCGCTACATCGGTCGGCTCGGCGAGGACGTGCGGCGGCTGCAGTTCGAGCTGCCCGCGCAATCGGACCAGCCGCAGCAGCGGAGCGACATCGCCGCCGTGCGGCGCCGGGTGACCGAGCTGATGTCCGACAAGGTGGGCTGGGTACGCGGCGACGAGGGCCTGCTCGGCGCCCTCGAGGAGCTGCGCGCCACGAACTCTTCGCTACGACTGGGCGCGGCCGGACCGCCCGAGTTCGAGCTGCTCAACATCCTCACGCTGGCGACGCAGATCACCAAGTGCGCCCTGCTGCGCGAGGAGAGCCGCGGCGTGCACGTGCGCGACGACTACCCTGTGCGCGACGACTACCACTGGCAGCGCCACATCACGCTGCGCCTGCCCGAGCCCCAGGCGGCGCGGCGGCCATGACCGCCGGCCTCAGCCCCGGGGCGCTGCGCGCCGCGGCCCGTGCCGCGGCTGCCCGCGCGCTGGCCGAAGACCTGGCCGGCTATGGCGATCTCGCCGGCGGCGCCTTCACCGAACCCGGCAGGGCACGGGTCGAAGCGCGCGCCGACGGTGTCCTGTCGGGCGTCACCCCGTTCCTCGAAGCCGCGCGCCTGGTCGACCCCGATCTCGAGGTCGCCTTTGCGCTGGACAGCGGCGAGCGCTTTGGCGCCAGCTACACGCTCGCCACGCTGGCCGGCCGGCTGTCGAGCATCCTGGCCCTCGAACGCACCGGCCTGAACTTCCTGGCGCGCCTGTCGGGCGTCGCCACGCTCACCGCGCGCTACGTGGCCGAGACCGCCGGCAGCGCCGCCGTGATCGCCGCCACGCGCAAGACCACGCCAGGGTTGCGGGCCCTCGAAAAGCAGGCGGTCGTCGACGGCGGCGGCAGCCCGCACCGCTTCGGGCTCTTCGACGGCGCCATGATCAAAGACAATCACGTGGCCGCGGCCGGCGGCCTCACCCAGGCCGTGGCCGCCGTGCGCGCCGGCCTCTCGCACGCTCATCTCCTCGAGGTCGAAGTCGACACGCCGGCGCAGTTGGACGAGGCGCTCGCCGCCGGCGTCCAGGTGATCCTGCTGGACAACATGGACGTGGCCGCCGTGCGCGCGGCCGTGGCCCGCACCGCCGGCCGCGCCGTGCTCGAGGTCTCGGGCGGGGTCACGCTCGAGCTCGTGCGCGAGTACGCCGCCACCGGCGTCGACGTCATCTCGGTCGGCGCCCTGACGACGGC
>PKYM01000290.1 GCA_003132645.1 Actinomycetota bacterium
TTTGACCAGCGCGCGATGCCAAGCAAGGAGCGTGGCCGGCCTGACGATGAAGCACGACCAGCGTCCCCTGGGCAGCAGGCGTGCCGCGGCGGCGAGGAACAGCCGGTCACGCCGTCGCAGCTTGGGGCGACCGGCTTTGCGCTTCAGGACCTTCACCTGGTGACGCAGGACGAGGATCTCGAGCTCGCGGTCACGCCGATCGCCGGCGGGCGCCAAACGAAAGGCGGCGCGCAACACCATGTAGAGGAGTGAGAAGAGCATCGCTGCATCCTAGAGAACCGCTGGTCAGATGGCGAATCGGGGTTTTGGTACCCCTCAGGCCGGAGCCGGGAGCCGCCCCGCGGAATCGAGGTAACGGCGTGGTCGTCCGCGTCGATCGACTCGGCGGGCTGATTCACGAGTATCAGCGAACTGCAGCGTGAATTGGGGATAAACCCACCCTCAGGACCTTACGGTACCCTAGGGGAGGCTGGCCTTCTCACCAGATCTGGTAGACGGACTTGCGCGCCACGAGCAGGAACTGGCGGGCGTAGTAGTTCCTGAACACGTAAAGCGACAGCGCTAGCGAGAGACCTTTGAGCAGCCGATACCGAGTGAAGTAGGGTCGCACGACGACGACCTCGAGTCCCGCGCCCTCGAGCAGCCGGATCATGTCGCCCCGCGCGAAGAACCGCAGGTGAGTGCGGTCGAAGATGCCGCTGTCCTTCTGCGGCCAGCGCCCCGCGAGCAGATTGGCGATCACCCAGACGTGGGCAACGTTGGGGATCGAGGCGACGACCAAGCCCCCCGGCTTGAGCAGGTCGAGCAGGCGGGCGAGGACGCGCCCCGGCTCTACCAGATGCTCCAGCACGTCGATGAGCAGGATCGCGTCGAACGGCTCGTCGGCGAGCGGCGCGAGATCGACGGTGGCCAAATCGCCGACGATCACGCGGTCGAGGCGCTCGCTGGCCTCGGCAACGGCCTCTGGGTTCAGCTCGATGCCCACGACCTCGCGGGCGCCGGCGCGCTTTGCGAGCGCGCCGTTGCCGCCGCCGGCGCAGCCGCCGTCGAGCACGCGCATGCCACGGACGTCGAACAGCTCGAACAGCTCCGATTTGGCGTCGCGGAAGTAGCGGGCCGCCAAACGGCCGCCGGGCGTGAGTCTACTCGTGGAGTGGCGAAGGTCGGTCATGACGCCGACGGTAGCGTATCGCGTCGATCGGGCGCGGTCCAGCGAACGGCCGGCCGAGCGTTGCGCAGCGGTGCCGCCACACCCCTGTGCACGCCGGCCGGCGCAGCCGCCGGCCGCCGTGCATCACTGACGCTTGATGTAGCGCACCCGCCGCCGGCCTATGCGCAGGCCGCCGTCCTCTATTGACACGACGCTGATGGTGCCGTCGACCTCGAGCACCACGAGTTCGGCGTCCTTGACGGCGGCCACGCCGTGCTCGCGCAAGATCATCGCCGCGTCCTCGGGGTCGCCGCCCTGGTGAGTCATGACTTCCGGAAACCATTGCCCGTCCTTGGCGATCACCGCGAGGTGACCCTGCAGGACACGACGTTTATCAAGAACCGCTCCAGGGCGGACCGATTTCAGAGGGTCAGGTCAGTCTTGCCGACCCGCGCATCGGCGCCCGTCACATCTGACGCAGCGCGACTCGCTGCGACGCCAACGGCGGCGCTGGCCACTGCGTCTCGACGGGCTTTCTCGGCCAACGCATCCCGCCCGACTCTATCGGCCAACGCCACGCCACCAACATAGAGAAGCTCCAGCAGCGTCTGCCAGAGACGCAGAAGTAGTGCCCAGGCCAAGGCAATGCTACCGGGCAGGCGAACCGCCAATGCCGCCGCCAACACGGCCTCGCGCACGCCCAAACCGCTTGGTAACACGAATGCCGCTATGCCGACGACATAGGCGAACGCATACGCAGCGACCGTGACCGGCAGGGCGGCGACCCCGATACCGGTCACGGCAGCGGCCAGCAACCAGGCGGCAAGCCCCGCCACCAGCCAGGAGGCGACGTAGTAGAAAAGCAGCCCGAGGACCTGAGTGAAGGGCAGCACCGCGCCCAGTGGCTCGCGTTTGAGCAGACGCAGCACGCGATCCGCCAGAGGCGCAAACACACGCGGATGCATGAGCACCACCAGCAGCGGCACCGCCAACAACGCCACCGCCGTGATTCCACGATGGTACTGCCAGAATGGCAGCAGTATCGCCACCGTCAACAGTGCCGAGGCCATGCCTAAGGCCTGCTCGTAGACCATAGCGGCGCTAACGCGCACCACGTCGAGACCCTGGCGGTGGCTCATCCAGGCTCGTCCTAAGAACATGAACACGTTACCGGGTACATAGCGTGCGAGGATCGACTTACCCCAGGTCGCCGATGCGTGCCGGAAATCGCTCGTCAGGGAGAACCCGCGCAAGAGGAGCCACCAGGCGCCACCCTGCAGCAGGTAAAAAACCGCGAACGCCAGAGCCGAGAGTACCAGCGGCAGGGGACGGATCGACCAGTGATAGGCGCTCACTTGGGTCCAGTAATGCGCCAAGTAGGCAGCAATGAAGTACACCACCACGACGACTGCAAGCAGCTGCACCAGGCGCAACCAACGACGTTTCACAGGGCGCGCTCCAGGGCTGAAACGCTCCCGACTTGGGCGCTCAAGCCAGCCGCTCCGGCGCTGCCAGCAAGCTGTCGCCGACGGCCGTCGGGGTTAGACGGCGGCGGTAGAGGCACAGGGCCGCTCCCGCCAAGCGTTCCCGCACGGATCCATCGCGTAAACGACGCAGGGCGGCGACCAGGGCGGCCGCGTCGAGCGCCGGCACCAACAGAGCGTCCTCGTCGTGGCTGAGCAATTCGCGCCCTGCCGGAGAATCTTGGGCCACCACGGGGCGGCCGCAGGCGAGCCCGTCGACGACCTTGTTGGGCACCACGCGCGCCGCCTTAGCCGAACCACCGAAGACGTGAGGGGTACCAAAACGCCGA
>PKYM01000094.1:0-541 GCA_003132645.1 Actinomycetota bacterium
GTCCGTCTCAAGGGGTTGACCTCTCTCGAACAGTACGTCGCCGCGGTGCGCGACTTCGGCGCCGGCCACCCCGAGCTGCCCGTCGTCTGCGGCTCGGGCTGGAGCAACGTCGTGGCGCCCGGCCGCGGGCCCACGGCGGCCGCCCTCGATGCCGCCGTGGCCGACCGGCCGGCCCTGTTGACCTCCGAGGACGGCCACTCGCTCTGGGTCAACAGCGCCGCGCTGCGGCTCGCCGGTATCGGGGCCGGCACGCCCGATCCGGCCAACGGCGTGATCGAGCGCGAGTCGGCAAGCGACGCCCCCAGCGGCACGCTGCGCGAGGGCGCCCAGCACCTTATGCGGGAGGCCGTCTCGCCTTTCACGGCCGCCCAGTACGCCGAGGCCATCCGCCACTTCCAGCGCGAGGTCGCCGGCCCGCTGGGGATCACGACCGTCTTCGACCCCATGCTGGTGGCCGGCGAGCCGGCCTTCGCGGCCTTCGAGCGACTGCAGCGCGACGATGAGCTCACAGTGCGCTTTCGGGCGGGCTTCTGGCTGCGCT
>PKYM01000094.1:640-9630 GCA_003132645.1 Actinomycetota bacterium
GACGAACCCTACGCCGACACCCCCGGCGACCGCGGCTTTCCGGAATGGCCGGCAGGCGCCCTCGAGGCCGCGTCGGTCGCGGCGTCCGCCGCGGGCTTCGAGCTCCACTACCACGCGATCGGTGACGCCGGCACCGCGGCGGCGCTCGACGCCATCGCCGCCGCGCGCGCCGCCGGTCTCGGCGGCAGCCGGCCGGCGATCACCCACGTGCAGCTCACACGGCCAGGCGACATCGAACGTTTCGCCGCGCTCGGCGTGACCGCCGTGCTCAACCCCTACTGGTTCCTGCGCGACGACTACTTCTACGACCTCCAGGTGCCCTACCTGGGCCTCGAGCGCGCCGAACGCGAGTACCCGATGGCGAGCTTCTTCGCGGCCGCTGTGCCAGTCGCCTCGGCCAGCGATTTTCCGGTGACGGTGCCGCCCGACCCGCTGGTCGGCATCCAGGTCGGAGTCATGCGCTGGTCGGCCGGCGAGGCCGCCGCCGGCGACGTGCTGTGGCCCGAGGAACGCGTCACGGTCGAGCAGATGGTCGACAGCTTCACGATCGCCGGCGCCCGGGCCCACCGCTTAGCCGACGAGACCGGTTCGCTCGAGGCCGGCAAGTCGGCCGACCTGATCGTGCTCGACACGAACATCCTCGGCGTGCCTGCCGAGGAGATCGGCTCGGCCAAGGTCCTGCTCACCGTCTTCGGCGGCGACGAGGTCTACCGCGCGCCTGAGGCGCCTTGATGACCGGACCGGTCGCGGCAGGAGCGAAGGGCGCAGCGGGGCTCAGCGACTCCGGCGGTGGCAGCCGCAGCACAGGGCGAAGTAGGGTCGTTGGTCTCGGTGGTGGCGACCAGAGCGCAGGGCGCAGTGAGGGTCGTTGGTCGGCCTGCGAGGCCACGCCCTAACAAAGTGAACCGGCAAACCGCCCGAGTCAGCCCCGACCAGAGACCCTCACTGCGCCCGGAGCGCCGGCTGCAGGCTGCCCCGACCTGAGACGCCACACCTCGCCCGGAGCGCCAGGGAGAGTCGCCCCCACCCGAGACCCTCGCCTCGCCGAGAGCGTTTCCCATCGACGTCCGGGCCTTCTCGCCCGTTGTATGCTTGAAGCGTCGGCGCGACCGCACCGTGACGGGCGCTCACAACCCGAGGCCACGAGGAGGACACATGCGAGTTCTGGTGATCGGCGGCGGCGGTCGCGAACACGCCCTCGTCCATGCCTTCTGCGCCTCCCCGCAGGCCCGCCAGGTGTTCTGCGCGCCCGGCAACGCCGGCATCGCCCAAGAGGCCGACACGGTGGACATCGCCGCCGACGATCTCCCCGGCCTGCTGGCCTTCGCCCGGCGCGAGAAGATCGATCTGACCGTCGTCGGCCCCGAGGTGCCGCTCGTGGCCGGCGTCGCCGACCTGTTCGCCGAGAACGGCCTGCCGGTGTTCGGCCCGCGCGGCGACGGCGCCCGGCTCGAGGGCAGCAAGGTCTTCGCCAAGGAGATCATGGACGAGGCCCACGCGCCCACCGGCCACTATCGCCGCCATACCGAGCTCGCCGCCGCCCTGCGCGACGTCGACACCCAGGAGACCTGGCCGGTCGTGGTCAAGGCCGACGGCCTGGCCGCCGGCAAGGGCGTGATCATCTGTCAGGACGCCGGCGAGGCGCGCGCCGCGGTCCGCCTCTGCCTTGCCGAGCGCGCCTTCGGCGAGGCCGGCGGCACGGTGCTGATCGAGGAGTTCCTGAGCGGCACCGAGGTGTCGCTGCTGGCCCTGTGCGACGGCACCCGCGTGGTGCCGATGGCCCCCGCCCAGGACTACAAGCGCATCTTCGCCGGCGACCAGGGACCCAACACCGGCGGCATGGGCAGCTACTGCCCTGTGCCCGGCTTTTCCGATGGTCTCGCGGAGACGGTGGTCGAGGACCTCTTCCAGCCGGTGCTCGACGCCCTGCGCCGGCGCGGCATCGAGTATCGCGGCGTGCTCTACGGCGGCCTCATCGTGACCGAGCACGGCATCAAGCTGCTCGAGTTCAACTGCCGTTTCGGCGACCCCGAGATCCAGGCCATCCTCCCGCGCCTCGACAGCGACCTGTTCGAAGCCTGCCTGGCGACGGCCAACGGCGAGCTCGACACGGTCGCGCTGCGCTGGAGGCCCGATCCCTGTGTGACTATCGTCGCCGCCTCGGCAGGCTACCCGGCGTCGAGCTCGAAGGGCGACGTGATCAGCGGACTCTCCGAAGCGGCCGCGCTGCCCGACGTCACGATCTACCACGCCGCCACGGCAGTGCACGGCCACGACATCGTGACCTCCGGCGGCCGCGTACTGGCGGTCAGCGCCCTGGGCAACGACTTCGCCGCGGCGCGCGAGCGTGCCTACGGCGCGCTCGCGCGCCTCTCGTTCGCCGGCCTCCAGGCACGCGCCGACATCGCCGACCGCGCCGTGCAGGCCCAAAACGGCGAGATCGGCCTCTTTCCCGCCGACTGGGCCAGCTAGCGGCCCGTGGCTATGCTTCGCCGGCCGTCCGACCGGCAGCTCTACGCGGTCGTCGCCGTGCTGGTCGCCGCCGTCGGCTGCCTGCTCGTCCTTGGTTCGAGCTCCTCGGCCCCGCGTCACGCGGACGACTGGTATCTCGGCACGTGGCGCGTCGACGCGCCGATGATCGGCTTGCATCACAGCTCCCCCGTCGCGCGCCCGGCGGCGCCCGCCGGCAGCCTGCGCGTGACCGCGGGCAAGGGCGGCTTGCTGATCTCGATGGAGAGGTTCCCGGGCGTGTCGGAAGCGACGGTCCCGGGCGTGCGCACTCCTCTCGACGTGCGCTTTCAGACTCCCGACATAGGGCAGGGGGCCGGCTGGTGGGCGCTCGTGCTGCGCGGCACGATGACGGGCTCGCTGTCGTTCTACGATCCGGCGCACGACCACTGGACGACAGAGGTGACGCTCAGCAAGCAGTGACTGTGCCGTCGACGTTGGTCGCCGCGCCCTTGGAAGGATAAGCTCAAGCCTTACACCAAGCGCCGCAGAACCGCAGAACCGCAGCGCCGCAGAGCGCGCACCCCGAAGGGAGCAGGCAGTGGAGAAGACCAGTACCGAGGTCGACGCGCTGCTGGTCGGCATCGAGTTCGAACCCGTGCTTGTGGGTATCGTGATGGGCAGCGAATCCGACCGCGAAGTCATGGCGGCCGCCGGGCGCGAGCTCGACGAGCGCCGCATACGCTATGAGATCGAGGTCATGTCAGCTCATCGCGACCCCGACAAGGTGGCTCACTACGCGCGCACCGCGCAGGCCCGCGGGCTCAAGGTGCTCATCGCCGGCGCCGGCAAGGCGGCCGCGCTGCCCGGCGTGATCGCGTCGCACACCAACCTGCCGGTGATCGGCGTGCCCATCAAGACGAGCGACCTGGGCGGCCTCGACTCGCTGCTTTCGATCGTCCAGATGCCGCCCGGCGTGCCGGTCGCCTGCGTCGCCATCAACGGCGCCCGCAACGCCGCCATCCTGGCCGCCAAGATCCTCGACGTCTGACGCGAGCGGCGATGAGCGACGGTCCCCGCAAGACGCGCATGCCACCCGGCTACCAGCGCCAGATGCTCGTCATGGCGATCAGCGGACTCAGCTTCATCGTCGTGCTGGCCCTGATCGGCCTGCTGCTGCACTTCGTCGGTTGACCCTTTCGCATCCGCATTCGCCACCCAAGGAGCCTGACATGATCAAGATGACCCTGACCTCGCCGGCGGCCGCTCCCGCGATCGGGCCCTACTCGCCCGCGCTGCAGGCCGAAGGCTTCGTGTTCTTCTCGGGGCAGGTGCCCCTCGACGCCGACGGCGCCGTGGTCGGCGAGACGGCGGCCGAGCAGGCCCGACAGGCGCTTGCCAATCTCCATCATCTCCTCCAGGCCGGCGCCATGACCAGCCACGCGATCGTCAAGACGACCATCTTCCTGACCGACATGAACGACTTCGCCGCGGTGAACGAGGTCTACGCGGAGTTCTTCGAGCAGCCCTACCCGGCGCGCTCGACGGTCGCCGTCGCCGCCCTGCCGAAGGGCGTCAAGGTCGAGATCGAAGCCATCGCCATGCGGGAGTGACCTAAGGATCCGGTGAGCGACCAGAGGCCCGCGAGGACTATCTACCGGTCGGCGGCGGCCGAGGCGCGTTCGGGCGCGGCGGCCGCCGACCCGACCGCAAAACACCGCCGCCTGCGCGACGCCTGGTGGCTCGCGCCCGTCCTGGCGCTCGTCATCCTGCTCGTGGCGATCGCCGTGGCGAGCTTCTTCGTGCTGGGCGGTTTCGGCCTGCTGCCGTATCTCGGCATCACCTCCGGCCAGCACTTCGCCGGCACCTGGGGGTTGTCGGACCCCGGGCTCGGCAGCGTCTCCGTCCACGTGATAAAGGACGGCGGCAGCGTTTACGGACTCAGCGGCGTCCGCATCCTGGGCCAGCGCGTCACCACGGCCCAGGCGAAAGACGACAGCCTCGTCGCCAGCGGCACCGCCAAGGGCGTGACCTGGCAGCTATCGCTGTCGTTTGCCAACCGCGAACAGCTCCGCGTCCGCGTCGACTACGGCGACGGCAGGCCACCGCTGGAGACGCTGCTCACGCGTCAGTAGAGTGTGAGAGAATCTCCCCGTCTCTGACGGCCGCGACGGGGGGCTCTCCCATGATCGATCGTTACACGCTGCCCGAGATGGGCGCCATCTGGACCGAAGAGGCAAAGCTGCAGGCCTGGCTCGAGGTCGAGCTCGCCGCCGTGCGCGCCTGGAACAGGCTCGGCAAGGTCCCCGACGACGCGCTTGCCGAGATCGAGGCCAAAGCGGCCTTCGAGGCCGCCCGGGTGGCCGAGATCGAAGAGACGACCAACCACGACGTCATCGCCTTCTTGAGCAACGTGGCCGAACACGTCGGCGACGCCTCCAAGTACATCCACTACGGCATGACGAGCTCCGACATGCTCGACACCGGCCTGGCGCTGCAGATCAGGCGCGCCGGCGAGCTGCTGCAGGGCGACCTGGCGGCGCTTGGCTGCGTGCTCAAGCGGCGCGCCTTCGAGTTTCGCGACACGGTGCAGGTCGGTCGCACCCACGGCATCCACGCCGAACCGATCACCTTCGGCATGAAGCTCGGCATGTGGGCCTTCGAGGTGGCGCGCGACCTCGAGCGCCTGCGGCGCGTGACCGAGGGCGCCGCCGTCGGCAAGCTCAGCGGCGCCGTGGGCGCCTACAACAACATCGACCCGCGGGTCGAAGAGCTGGTCCTGGCCGAGCTCGGCCTGGGCTGCGAACCGATCGCCAACCAGGTCGTACAGCGCGACCGCCACGCCGCCTTCCTGTCGGCGCTGGCCATCGTGGGCTCATCGATCGAGAAGTTCACAGTCGAGGTGCGCCATCTGCAGCGCACCGAAGTGCGCGAGGCCGAAGAGGCCTTCGGCAAGGGCCAGAAGGGCTCTTCGGCGATGCCCCACAAGCGCAATCCGATCCTTTCCGAACGTATGGCCGGCTGCGCCCGCGTGCTGCGCGGCAACGCCGTCGTGGGCATGGAGAACATGGCCCTCTGGCACGAGCGCGACATCTCGCACAGCTCGGCCGAACGGATCGTCTTTCCCGACTCCTGTATCCTGCTCGACTACATGCTGCGCAAGACGACGAAGCTCTTCGACACGCTGGTCGTCGACGAAGCGCGCATGCGCGGCAACCTCGCGCTGTCGCAGCGCCTCGTCTTCAGCGGCGCCGTGCTGCTCGCCCTGGTCGACCACGGCATGCTGCGCGACGACGCCTACCGGGTCGTGCAGGACAGCGCCATGCGGGCCTGGCGCGAGGGCGTCGACTTCGGGCGGCTGATCAAGGACGACCCCGAGGCGACTGCCGTGCTCTCGCCCGCCGAGATCGACGCGGCCATGGATCCCGACCAGTACCGCGCCGGTCGCGAGGTCATCTTCGGGCGCCTCGAGCAGCTCGTCTTCTAGGGCCCTGGGTGCCGCGCCGGGCGGACCACGTTCCGGCTGAGCCGAGCCGCCGCACCTGCGTGGCGGTCGCCCCGCCGAGCCGACCGCCACGCTTACGGGGTCGTGTCCAGGCCCCCGCGTGCCGACAAGGTTGGGAGAGGCGGCTACCACAGGCCCCGCGGGTGCGCGAGCGAGCCACCGGCACGGGCCGCCGCACAACATCTGGGGAGGAGTCCTTTGGCAAGCTGTCCGAACTGCGGCACCGACGCGCGCGACGGCGCCTGGACCTGCGGCACCTGCGGGTCTCCCCTCGGCCAGCCCACGGCTGCCGATACCTACCAGGAGCCGGTCTACGACAAGGCCTACTACGACGCGCCGACCGCCTACGGCACGACCGCCCCGACCATCCAGCCGCTGCGAGCCGGCAAGACGTCCAACGGCTCCAAGCTGCCCTGGCTCGTGGTGCTCGCCATCGTGGCCATCGCGACGGTCGCCGGGGTCTGGTTCTTCGTGCTCAAGCCGGCGCCCGGCGCACAGTTCCTCGGCACCTGGCACGGCAGCGAATCAGCCCCGGCCGGGAACCTCGCCTACACGGTGACCATCGCCCGAAGCGGCGCGCTCTACCTGGTCACCGAGACCGCCGGCAAAAAGAACATCGGTCCGTTCAGCGCCACGCTCAAGAACGGTCACCTCGAGTCCACCTACGACTACGTCGGCCACGATGCCACGCGAGCGGCCGCGGTCGCCGCGGCGAAGAACATGGAGGCCCTCGTCTATAAGGACTTCAAAGTCGTCTTCACGGTCGACCAGGGAACGCTTGCGATCGCGGTTCAAAGCTCGCCGAAATCGCCCGGCGCGGTAACCGTCACTGAAAGCACGAAGCTGACCAAGGCCGACTAGCGCCGCCGGGTTCTTCCTTTTCTGCTCGCTCGGGAACACTCTGACTCACACAAAGTCCCGGACACGGGCCGTCGAAGAGCAAGGAGAAGCTTGTGCGAGCCGTGCGCGTTCACACCTTCGGCGACCCCGAGGTCCTTCAGCTCGAAGAGGTCGCCGACCCGCGGCCACCGCGCGAGGGCGAGGTATTGGTCCGGCTGCAGGCCGCCGGCGTGAACCCCGTAGAGACCTACGTGCGCTCGGGCCAGTACGCCGCCCTGCCGCCGCTGCCCTACACGCCCGGCGATGACGGCGCCGGCGTGGTCGAAGCGGTCGGCCCGGTCCCCGCGGGCGCCGCGGCGCCAGGTCCAGCCGTCGGCGACCGTGTCTACACCTCAGGCTCGCTGACGGGCACCTACGCCGAAGCCGCCCTCTGCCCTGTCGACCACGTGCATCCGCTGCCCGCCGCGACCACGTTCGCTGCCGGCGCGGCGCTCGGCGTGCCCTACGCCACAGCCTACCGGGCTCTGTTCCAGCGCGGGCAGGCGCGTACGGGCGAACTCGTCCTGGTCCACGGGGCCAGCGGCGGCGTCGGTCTGGCAGCGGTCCAGTTTGCAGTGGCGGCGGGCCTCACTGTGCACGGCACGGCCGGCTCGGCGGCCGGCCGCGACCTGGTCGCCGCGCAAGGCGCAGGGGAGGTGGCGGACCACGGCGCGCCCGGCTACGCCAAAGAGCTTCTCGCGCTGACCGGCGGCCGCGGTTACGACGTCATCGTCGAGATGGCCGCCCACGCCGGCCTTGCCGACGATCTGGGTCTGCTGACGCGCGGCGGGCGGGTGGTCGTGGTGGGCAGCCGCGGTCCGGTCGAGATCGCGCCGCGCGATCTCATGAGCCGCGACGCCGACGTGCGCGGCATGCTGCTGTTCATCGCCGCGCCGGAGGAGCTCGCCGAGGCCTACACAGCCATCGGCGTCGGTCTGGGGACCGGCACGTTGCACCCGGTGGTCGCCCGTGCGTTGCCGCTTGCTGAGGCGCCGAGCGCCCACCGCGAGATCCTGGCCGGTCCGGCCCTCGGCAAACTGGTGCTCGTGCCCTGAACGGACCGCCGGCCCGCCGCCGCGCGATCGTCGCCGGCGGCTTTCGCCCGCCGGCTACTCCTCGTCGAGCGGCTCGAACATGTCGACGCCGGCGCCGCAGTCGGGACAGACCCAATCGTCGGGGAGGTCGTCGAACGCCGTGCCCGGCGCAACGCCGTTGTCGGGATCGCCGATCGCGGGATCGTAGACCCAGTCGCAAAGCGTGCACACGTACTTCTGCATGGCTGACTCCTTCGTGGCGGGCCGTCTCGGAACGGGCTCATGGTCGCGGGGTCGCCGGCCATCCCGCGACCGTCGGGACCGCGGACCGTCGCGACCGCCGACCGTCACATCATATTAGACCAGACGACGGACCCCCGCCGTCAAGGGTTCGAGCCGACGTGCCGGCCCGGGACGGGCGCCTCGACAGCGTAGCCGTAGTGCTCCTAATAGCCGATCTCCCGCGCGCCGCTCAGCTCGACACGCGTCACCCACTTGACGTTCTTGTAACCGAGCTGCGACGGCACGACCAGGCGCAACGGCCCGCCATGCTCGTGCGCCAGGGGGGCGCCGTCGAGTGTGTCCGCCAGCATGACCTCGGGGTCGAGACTCTCGGCAAGGGTCAGGCTGTCCGAGTACGTGCCTCCCAGGGCGTGGAAGGTGACGAACGTCGCCGCCCGCAGCGGTCCGGCCTCGTGAAGCAGATCGGCGAGTCTCACACCGGCCCAGCGCACCTTGTCCACACTCCAGCCCTCGACGCAGTGAAAGTCGCGCGTCTCGGCGCTGCGCAACAGGCGCGCCCAGGCGGCGGCGTCGACCGTGAGCGGGCGTGCGACGAGGCCGTCGACGCACAGCGTCCACTGGCTCAGGGGGACGTCCGGCTCGTCGTCTTCGGCGGTGCGCACCGGAAAGGCCGACACCATGGTGCTCAGGGGGCCGAGCGGCAGGCTGTTGCGCCAGCTCCGCAGGCCCGCGGCGAGCAGCGCGAGGGCGCCGCCGGCCGCGCCGGCGCCGATCAGGAACCGCCGGCGATCGACGCGCACGTGGCGTGGAGCTTGCTCGTCACCTGCCGGCTGCCGCGAGGCGTCCGGTGGCCCGCTTTGTGATCGCCCGTCGTTCGTCTC
>PKYM01000094.1:9728-13708 GCA_003132645.1 Actinomycetota bacterium
CCGCTCGGAACGCGCGCTGCGCCGGCAGGCGACGATCTCAGACGAGCGCAACACCGCGTTGCGGGTCTTGCTCGAGCAGCGTGAGCACGACCGCCGCGAGCTCGAGCAGCGCATCGTGCAGAACGTCGAACATCTGATCGATCCGACGCTGGATCGCCTGAGCCGGGCGCTGCGCCACAGGCCCGAGCGGCTCGAGATCGAGGCCGTGCGGATGAACCTGCGCGAGATCGTCGGGCCGTTCGGCCACCGCATAGCCGGCACGGATGGCGGCCGGCCGCTCACCCGTCGCGAGACCGAGGTGGCCAACCTGGTGCGCCTCGGCAATACCAGCGCCGAGATCGCCGACGCGCTGCACATCTCGCCGTCGTCGGTCGCCTTTCACAGGGCCAACGTGCGCCGCAAGCTGGGTCTGCCGAAAGGCGGCCCGCGCCTCGAGACACACCTGGCCGCGCTCGGCCGGGACTGAAGGGCCAAGCCGGGGATTGATGCCGTCACCCTGGCTCGCGGGCGGCGGGCTGACCGGCGAGAGGCCCGGAGCGTCTGGAGTCGGGCGCGGCCTACTGGTTTTCGAGCAGCTCCTCGGCCGGCACGTCGCGCACGACGCGCGCCGGCACGCCCATGAGCACCTTGCCGGCGGGGGCGTCCCTGGTGACCACCGCGCCGGCGGCGATGAAGGCCTCAGCGCCGATCTCGATGCCGGGGCAGAGCACGACCCCGCCGCCGATCCGGGCGCCGCGCCGGATGGTCGCTCCCTTGATCAGCGCGTGGCGCTTTTCGGTGCGGCCCATGAAGTTGTCGTTGGTGGTCTGCACGCAGGGCGCCACGAAGACATGGTCTTCGATCGTCATGTAGGCCGTGATGTAGGCGTTCGACTGGATCTTGGAGAAGTCGCCGATCGAGGTGTCGTTCTCGACGCAGGTGCCGCGGCCCACGACGACGCGCTCGCCCAGCACGCAGCGCTCGCGCACGCTCGCCANNCACGCAGCCCGGCCCGAGGCGGGTCGGCGGCAACTCGCTGCGCTTGGCGGTCGATGACGGCGACAGCGACGGGATCTTGCCCAGCACGGCGCCGTCCTGGATGAAGCAGCCGTCGCCGATCTCGGTGTCGTCGTAGACGACCACGTTGGCGCCGAAGACCACGCCCACGCCGATCTCGACGTTGGCGCCGAGCAGCAGGTTGTGGGCGCGCTCGGAGGGGTGCAGGGCCACCGCGCTAGCCGGCCGTGAGGTCGGCGGTCCTCACGGGGCGGCCACCGTCGCGCAACGAGCGCTCCATGGCCTCGAGCACGCGCACCACGTTGAGGCCGTCGCGGCCATCCGACAGCGGCGAGCGGTTGTCGCGCACACACTCGACGAAGTGCTCGACCTCGAGCTTGAGCGGCTCGTCGTTGGCGATGTGCGGAATGTGGATGTCGCCGAAGCGCAGGGTGACGTACTCGCCGTAGGACTGATACTGCGGCACCACGGCGCTCTTGTCGTAGATGGTGATCTTGCGGTCGGCGTCCATGTCGTCGAAGACGGCCATCTTGTCGGAGCCGACGACGGTGATCTTGCGGGTCTTGTGGGGGTCGAGCCAGCTCACCTGCAGGTGACCGGTCATGCCCGAGGGGTACTTGATGTAGCCGAACACCACGTCTTCGACGCCCTGCTGCAGGTAACACTCACCGCGCGCCGAGACCTCTTCGGGCTCCTCGCCGGTGAGATAGTTGATGACCGAGATGTCGTGCGGGCCGAGGCTCCAGAGAGCGTTCTCGTCGGGTCGCACCTTGCCCAGGTTCAGGCGGTTCGAGTAGACGTAGAAGATGCGCCCGAGCTCGCCGTCGTCTAAGAGCTGCTTCATCTTGCGCACGGCGGGGTGGTATTCGAGCAGATGGCCGACCATGAGCTGCCTGCCCTGCGCCTCGGCTGTGCGCACGAGGTCTTCGGCGTCGCGGGCCGTGACCGCCATCGGCTTCTCGATGAAGGCATGCTTGCCGGCTTCTAGGACGCGCTTGCCGAGCAGGTAGTGAGTGGGCACCGACGTGGCCACGATGACGGCGTCGACCGAGTCGTCGGCCAGGACGTCGTCCAACTCGGTGGTCGTCCTGGCGTCGGGGAACTGGGCGCCCATGCGAGCCAGGATCTTGTCGTCCAGGTCGCAGCACCAGGTCAGTTCGGCGCCGGGCAGCCGATCGACGTTGCGCGCCAGGTTCGGGCCCCAGTAGTTGAGGCCCACGACGCCGATACGGACAGGGTCACGGCTCACGTCAGTCACCATCCTTACAAGAGCGAACGGCGGCGGCCTGCGGCCGCCGCCTCACAGCTTCCAGACCTTGCCGGCGCCGTCGAGGCCGGCGGTGGCGTTGCGCAGGTCGACCACGAGCTGCGCCTTGTTGACCACGTCGGCGTAATCGATGGAGGAGTGCGCCGTGACTACGATCACCACGTCGTAGGCGCTGATACCGGCGCCCTTGCTCAGGTCGATCGAGCGCATGTCGAAGGCCGGCAGCTCGGCCACGAACGGGTCGTGGTAGTCGACCGCCATGCCCTGCTTGTCGAGCTGGCGGATGATCTTGAGCGCCGGCGACTCGCGCAGGTCGTCGATGTCAGCCTTGTAGGCGACGCCCATGACGAGCGCCTTGGCGCCCTGCAGCGCCTTGCCGTGCGAGTTCAGGGCGCGCGTGACCTTGGTGACGCAGAAGTACGGCATGTTCTCGTTGACCTTGCCGGCGAGCTCGATGAACTCGGTCCAGAAGTCGACCTCGCGCGCCTTCCACGACAGATAGAAGGGGTCGATCGGGATGCAGTGGCCACCGAGGCCCGGTCCCGGCTGGAACTTCATGAAGCCGAAGGGCTTGCTGCCGGCCGCCTCGACGACCTCCCAGATGTCGATACCCAGGCGATCGCAAAGCATGGCGAGCTCGTTGACCAGGGCGATGTTGACGCTGCGGAAGATGTTTTCGAGCAGCTTGGTCATCTCGGCCACCTCGGGGGTGGTGACCGGCACGAGGTGATCGAGCGCCATGCCGTAGACCTCGAGCACCTTCTCGGTGCAGGCCGGCGTCAGGCCGCCCACGACCTTGGGCGTCGTCTTGGTCGTGTAGTCGGTGCGTCCGGGGTCGACCCGCTCGGGCGAGAAGGCGAGGTGGAAGTCGGTGCCGGCCGTGAGCCCAGAGCCCTGCTCGAGAAGCGGTGCGAGCACCTCGCGCGTCGTACCCGGATAGGTGGTGCTCTCGAGGCAGACGAGCTGGCCGCGCTGCACGTGGCCGGCGAGCTTGACCGTCGCGTCTTTGACGAGCGTCAGGTCGGGCTCGCGATTGGCGTTCAGCGGGGTCGGCAGGCAGATGATGTCGGCCGCGCATTCCTCGGTGGCCGCGTAGTCGGTGGTGGCGGTGAGCAGACCCTGGTCGACGACCGCCTTAAGCGCCTCGTCTGCAACGTCGACGATGTAGGAGGCGCCGGCCTTGATGGCGCCGCAGCGTTTGGGGTCGGCCTCGATACCGACGACCTCGACGCCCGCCTGGGCGAAGGTCACCGCGAGGGGCAGGCCGACGTAGCCCATGCCGATGACTGCGATCTTCACGTGTGCGCTCCCGTTCGGTTTGGTCGGTCAGGGTACGGGCCGCCGCTGCGACCGAGCTACAGATTGTATCGCATGGAAAACTGTCAGCGCAGGCTGAACAGGTGTCGTTCGTTCTCGCAGGGCGGACCGGCGCAGACCTCGACGGTCAGCGCCTGCAGGTCCCAGACCATGCTCGCCGTGGTCATGTCGCGTTCGCCGGGCGACACAGACAGGTCGGGGTGTCCGCAGATCGACATCGCCTCGGTGAGACCGTCGTGGTCGCTCAGGATGGCCCGCACCAGGTCGCGAGGGTCGTCGCCGCGGGCCAGCCCCTGGTCGAGCAGGTCGCGCGCCCGAGCCAGCCGCAAGCGAGTCCCCTGCGAGGTCGACATGTCGTGGGCGGTCATCGCCGGATCGACGAAGTGGTTGGTGTGGACCA
>PKYM01000265.1 GCA_003132645.1 Actinomycetota bacterium
AGCGTCTTCGTGACCTTGTTCAGCCCGCGCGGCTTGTCGGGGTCGTAGCCGCGCGCCTCGGCCAGGTAGGCGGCGAGAAGCTGGCCAGGCACGATCGCCACGAGCGGCGACAGCGGTTCGGGTACGGCTTGCGGCAGGCGCAGGCCGCGCCGCTTGCCGCTCTCGCCGCCCTCCGGCGTATCTTCCACGACCACGAGCTCGGCCTTGCGTTCCAGCAGGTCGCGCTCGAGTTGTCGCATGGCCGGCAGCGCCCGGCCGGAGAGCGAGTAGAGCAGGGCCGGGTAGCCCGGCTCGACCATGGCGATCGGACCGTGCATGAGGTCGGCGGCCGAGTAGGGCATGGCGGCGATGTAGGAGGTCTCCTTGAACTTGAGCGCCGCTTCGAGCGCGGTGGCGAAGTTGTAGCCGCGGGCGGTCACCAGCAGGCGCTCACTGTAGCGCAGCCACTGGGCGATCTCGGCGATCTCGTCGTCGAGTGACAGGGCGGCGCGCATGGCCTCGGGGACGTCGCTGCGCAAAGCCGAAAGCAGGCTCTGATCGTCGCGCCACTGCGCCCAGAACAGGGCGAGCACGGCGAGCTGGCTCGTGTAGGTCTTGGTCGCGGCCACGGCCTGCTCGCGCCCGGCGTGGGTGGCCAGCACCGTGTCGGCCTGGCGTGCCAGCAGGCTGTCGTCGTCGTTGGTGATCGCCACCGTGAAGGCGCCCGCCTGGCGCGCGTGGGCGACGTACTCGGCCACGTCGGGCGTCTCGCCGCTCTGGCTGATGCCCACGACGAGGCACTGGCGCAGGTCGACGGGGGTGTCGTAGACGGTCGCCGAGCTGGGCACGGCGAGGCCGGCCGGAAGACCGGCGTGGATGGTGGCCAGGTACTTGCCGAACACGGCCGCGTTGTCGCTCGTGCCGCGCGCGGCGTAGAGCACGAAACGCACACCTGCCGCGCGCGCCGCCGCCGCCGCCGCGCGATAGGGCGCGAGGTCGGCGGCGAGCCGGGTCACGATGTCGGGCTGGGCGAAGATCTCGTCGCGCATGAAACTCATGGGCTCCCTCGCTTTTCCGGCGCCGCTTACGGTTGCCGCCCGCCAAGCCATTCGATAGGATGATCGACGAAGTGAGCATACAGAGTATACCAAGTTCATTCGGCAGTGGTTCGTCAGCCGCTCGAGTAGCTCGTCAGGAGTAGATGCCCATGGACTTCGCAGCACGATACGACGAGCGCATGCCGCGTTCGCGCGAGCTCTTCGCCCGCGCCCGCCGCGTCATTCCCGCCGGCGCCGGCAGCAGCGCGCGCACGTTCAAGTTCGGCTGGGTGCCCTATCCGCCGTTCATCGCCGAAGGCTCGGGCTCGCGCATGACCGACGTCGACGGCCACGAGTACATCGACTACCTGCTCGGCCTCGGGCCCATGATCCTCGGCCACCGGCCCCCCGTGGTGACCAAGGCGGTCCAGGACGCTGTGGCCTCGCTGGGCACCTGCTTCGGGGTGCCCTACGAGCTCGAGATCGAGGCCGCCGAGAAGGTGGTCGACGCCGTGCCGAGCATCGAGACCGTGCGCTTCACCAACTCGGGCAGCGAGGCGGTCGGCACTGCCGTGCGCCTAGCGCGCGCGGTCACCGGCCGCCGCCTGCTGGTGCGCTTCGAGGGTCACTACCACGGCTGGCAGGACGTCGTGTACTGGAGCAATCACGTCGACCCCGACGAGGCCGGACCGGCCGACCATCCGCGGCCCGTGGCCTCGGGTCCCGGCGTGCCCCAGGAGCTCGCCGACACGCTGATCGTGCTCTCCTGGAACGATCCCGAAAGCTTCAAGCGGGTGATGGACGAACACGGCGACGAGATCGCCGCCGTGATCACCGAACCGGCCGTCTTCAACACCGGCTGCATCCTCCCCCGGCCCGGCTACCTCGAACTGCTGCGCGCCGAGACGCGCAAGCACGGCGCGCTGCTCATCTTCGACGAGGTCATCACCGGCTTTCGCTTCTGCCGCGGCGGCGCTCAGGAGTGGTACGGCGTCATGCCCGACCTGACGACCCTGGCCAAGGGCCTGGGTGGCGGCTTCCCGGTGGCCGCCATCGGCGGCACGCGCGCGGTCATGAGCATGATCGATGAGGGTCGCTACTCGCACTCGGGCACCTACAACGCCAACGTCGTGCAGTGCGCCGCGGTGTCGGCGACCATGGACCTGCTCGCCGAACCGGGACTCTACGAGCGCCAGCGGGCGCTCGGTGAGCGGCTCGCCCAGGGCCTGCGCGAGCTGGCCGGCGCACACGGCATCCCGGTGCAGATCGACGGCTTGGGCACGGTCTTTCAGATGTGGTTCAGCGAGCATGCCATCCACGATTGGCGCGAGGCACACGCCTACGCAAACGAGGTGCGCTTCACGCGCTGGTGGGAAGAGATGCTGCTGCGTGGCGTGATCTTCCACCCGAGCCAGTTCGAGAACCTGTTCGTCAGCCTCGTGCACAGCGCCGCCGACATCGACGAGACGCTGGCCGCGGCGGCCGAGGTGTTCCCGATCCTCGCGGCCGAGAAAGCCGCGAGGTAAAGCGCGGGGAGGCGAATCGCAGATGACCGACCGGCCGGCGCCCCGGCGCCTGCGCTATCAGGACGTCATGGCGATGATCGAGCGGCTCATCGCCGATGAGCAGCTCGGTCCCGGCGACCTGCTGCCCAGCCGTGCCGAGCTGGCCGCCACGGCCGGGGTGAGTCTGATCACCGTGCGCCGCGCCCTGAACGAGCTCCAGCAAGACGGTCGCGTGCACAGCCACCAGGGCGTCGGCACGTTCGTCGCCCGGCCGCGCATCGTGAGCGCCCCGGGGCGCGCCGGCGGTCTGCTGGGCACGCTGGCTGAAGAGCACGGCGCCCATGAGATCCTGACTCGCGTGCTCGACGTGACGCGTGGGCGACCGTCGCAGACGGTCGCCCACGCCCTGCAGCTCGAGCCGGGCGCTGAGGTCTGGAGGATCCGTCGCCTGCGCGTGATCGACGGCCGGCCGATGATCGTCGAGCAGGCCGTCATCCCGGTCGCGCTGGCGCCCGACCTCAACGCCCGCACGGCCGAGGCGGCCGACTCGCTCTACCGGCTGCTGGCCCGCCGCTACGGGCTCGAAGACGACTACGAGGAGCAGTTCCTCGAGGTCGTCGCCCCCAGCACAGAGGAGCGCCGGCTGCTCGACCTCGGCCGCGGCGACCAGGTCGTGCGGCTGCGCGGCGTGAGCTTCGACACGCGCAGCCGCCCCTTCGACTGCTTCCAGCAGGTCTACCCCGCTTCGGAGGTCGTCTTCTCGATCTCGGGCCAGACCGCCCGCCACGTGTTCCGCGGCACCGACCTGCGCGACTGGAGCGTCGCGCCGCTCGACGCTGCCGGCCCCGCCGGCTCCGATCCGGGTGCCACGCGCGCCCGCTCCAGGCGCGAGCCGGGCTCCAAGTCCGACCGAGGCGCCCAGCACACGCGTCGCCGGCCAACCGCAGGTCTCTGAAAGGGGAGGCAATGTCTGATGTCACGATCCGCCCGCCGAGCGCCCAGCCGGGGCAAGGCCCGGGAGGCGGGGGCCTCAAGGCCAACGCCCTGCGCATCGGCGATGTCGTCATCATGGCCCTGGCGAGCTCGGGGCCAACCCAGAGCATCGCCGTCGGCATCGTCGGCCTGATGCTCGCCGTGTACTACCACACGTTCATGGCGATCCTCATCTGTTTCGTCCCGATGATCGGCATCGCCATCGGCTACCAGCGCCTGAACGCCTGGCAGCCCAGCGCCGGCGCCACGTACTCGTGGGTGGGCCGCTCGCTCAACCCGCACGCCGGATTCTTCGCCGGCTGGATCATGTTGATGTACTACACGATCGGCACGACCAGCCTGACAGTGCCGCTCGGCACCTACTTCCTGAGCTTCTTCTCGAACAGCGCCGCCAACGACAAGTACTGGGTGGCGCTCGTGGGCAGCATCTTCAACATCCTCGTGCTCATCGTGGCCGCCCTCGGGATCAAGCTCTCGGCGCGCTTCAACTGGGTCTGGGCGGTCTTCGAGTACGCGCTGATGATCGGCTTCGCCATCGCCGCCCTCGTCATGATCTACATCACCGGCCTGTCCGGCTCGGTGCACACCTTCAGCTCCCTGTTCACCCTGCCCAGAACAGGCCTCATCTCAGGCATCCTCATCGCCATCTTCCTGTACTCGGGCTGGGACACCGCCGCCTACGTCGGCGAAGAGGCCAAGGGCAAGCAGGCCGGTCGCGCCGCCATCCTGAGCGTCGTCATCCTGTTCTTCATCTACTCGTTCGTGATCTTCGCCTTCCAGGGGATCGCGCCGTTCGGCACGATGGCGGCAAACCAGGCCAACATCCTGGCCTTCGTAGGCGACAAGATCGGCGGCGGCTTCTGGAAGAACGTGATGATCGTCGCGGTGCTCGGCGGCACGCTTGCATCCCTGCAGGCGGCCATCGTCAGCTCCGGGCGCATCTCCTTTGCCATGGGCCGCGATCGCGTGTTTCCGAAGTTCTTCGACAACGTCCACCCGCGCTACCTCACGCCCTGGAACGCCACCATCCTGCTGGGCCTGCTGAACGTCGTATTCCTCTGGGGCGCGACGCTCTTCTCGAGCATCGGCAGCGCCCTCGACAACATCGTCAGCACGCTCGGCCTGATGGCCGCCATCTTCTACTTCCTGACGGCCTTCACGGCGATCTGGTACTACCGCAAGGTCATCACGAAGGGCGCCGGAAACCTCGTCCTGGGCGGCATCCTGCCGGGCTTCGGCGCCGCCTTCATGGCCTTCGTCATCATCTACTCGCTGGTCACCGGCCAGTTGACTACGACGAACATCGTCTTCGGGTTTGGCCTGGCGATCCTCGGTCTCGTCTTGTCGTTCGTCTCGAAGGGCATCGGCCACGCGCAGTTCTACTCCGACCCCAGCACGAGCTTCGGCGACAAGGTCGATCAGGCGTTCGACGGCGGCGAGCCGCCCAGCGAGGGCTTCGGCCTGTGACGCCGGCGGTGAGCCAGTGACCGGCGACGCCCTGTTCATCGGGCTCGACCTCGGCACGTCGAGCCTGAAGGCTGTGGCCGTGGGCGCGGGCGGCGAGATCGTCGCCCGCGCCCACGCGGGCTACCCGACCGCGCGCCCCGAGTCCGGCGCGGCGGAACAGTCGCCGGCCGACTGGTGGGAGGCCGTCGAAGCCGCCGTCGCCCAGCTCCACGACGGCGGCGCTCCGACCCGCCGCTGGGCCGCCATCGGCCTGTCGGCCATGATCCCGACGCTGGTCGCCGCCGACGACGACGGTGAGCCGGTGGCGCCGGCGATCACTTGGGAGGATGGACGCGCCGAGCCCGAAGGCGACGCGCTGCGTGCCCGCCTCGACGGCGAGCGGCTCTACGGACTCACCGGCCAGTGGGTCGACGGGCGCTACCTGCTGCCCATGTACCTGCGTCTGGCGCGCGTCGCGCCGCAGGTGGCGGGCCGCGCCCGCCGGCTGCTGGCCGCCAAGGACTGGCTGTTCTGGCGCCTGACCGGCGAGCCGGCGACCGACCCGAGCACGGCCAGCGGCTTCGGCTGCTACGAGCTCGAGGCCGGCACCTGGTTGGAGCCGGCCGTCGCGGCGGCGGCTGACCTGCTCGTCTCGTTGAACAATTGGCCCANNTGGGCCAATTGTTCAACGAGACGGCGACCCTACCGGTGCCTCCGGGCAAACCCCAGGGCAAGCCTCCGGAGCAGCCGCCCGAATGACCGCTGACCACCCCGGTTTGCCCACTCTTCCGCCGGTGCTGCCCTCGACGACCGTGCGCCGCCTGGAAGCCGACGTGGCGACCCGGCTCGGTCTGCCCGTCGGGCTGCCGGTCTGCCTGGGGGCCGCCGACTCGGTACTGGGTTGCCTGGGGCTGGGTGTCGAGAGGCCCGGCGACGTCGCCTGTGTGGCCGGCACGAGCACCGTCTTGCTGGGCGTCGCCGACCGCCTCCTCGCCGACCCCGCTCATCGCTACCTGATCACGCCGCTGGCCGGCATCAACGGCTGGGGCTTCGAGATGGATCTGCTCACCACCGGCAGCGCCTTTCGCTGGCTGGGCGGCCTGCTGCGCGAGGCCGGCGGCGAGGAGGCGAGCCTCATGAGCCTGGCCGCGAGCGTCGAGCCCGGCGCCGGTGGTCTGTCGTTTCTGCCGTACCTGGCGCCCGGCGAGCAGGGCGCCCTCTGGGACCCGACCGTGCCCGGAGCGCTGTTCGGCCTGAGCCTCGGGCACGGCGCGGCCGACGTGGCGCGCGCTCTGGTCGATGGCGTCGTGCTCGAGTCGCGGCGCTGTCTTGCCGTGCTCGAAGAGGCGGGTCTGACGCGCGGCGAGATCCGCATGGCGGGTGGCAGCGGGGCCGACCCCGTATTTCGCCAGCAGCTCGCCGACGCCAGCCAGCGCCGGGTCGTCTATGCCGCCGACGGCGAGACCGCGCACTCGGCGATCGGAGCCGCGTTGTTGGCGGCCATGGCCACCGGCCACGGCCCGCTGACTGCCGCCTCGCCCGCGGCCCTCGAGACGATCGCGCCGCGCGAGGCCGAATCGCTGCGCTGGCACCGGCTCTGGGAGCGCCATGAGTCGGCCCTCGCCGCGCTGCGGGGTTTCGTCGGTGCGCGTCCGGCGTAGATCGGAGCCGGTCGCAGTCCTTCGTCGCCGTGGTACCGTTGCGTCATGACAGTTGAGCTTCTGGCCGAGGCGCGGTCCGAGTCTGAGCTCCATCGCCACCGTCGTCGCGTCCTCGTCTTGGCCTCGATCGGCATCTTCATGACGCCGCTCGACGGCAGCATAGTGGCCGTCGCCCTGAAGTCGATGGGCAGGGGGCTGCACCTGAGCTACGGCGAGGCGATCTGGGTGCAGGCCGCGTATCTGCTCGCTATCAGCATCCTGCTGATCCCTTTCGGGCGACTCGCCGACGACCGCGGCCGCACGCGGTTCTTCCTGATCGGCGTGATCGTGTTCACGGCCGGGTCGGTACTGTCCGGTCTCGCTCCCGGAGCCGCGGTGTTGATCGGGGCACGCGTCGTCCAGGGCGCGGGCGGGGCGCTGCTCAGCGCGACCGCGGCGGCGATGGTGACGGCGGCCTACCCGCCATCCGAACGCGGCCGCGCTCTCGGGTTCATGACGATGTGGGTCTACATCGGGCTCACTGCCGGGCCGCTGGTCGGCGGGCTGATCGTCCAGCATCTCACCTGGCCCGCCGCCAACGACAGCTGGCGCTGGATCTTCTTCGTGAACATCCCCGTCGGCGTGGCCACCCTCGCGGCCGGATGGCCGCTACTGCGCGCCGAGCGCCAGGACAGGGAGGCCATGAAGGCGCCGCCGGCGAGGTCCTTCGACCTCGCCGGCGGCGTCCTGCTCGGTGTCCTGCTCGCCGCCCTCATCGTGCCGCTCACCTTCGGGTTCAGCTGGGGCTGGACGTCTCCGTATGCGATCGGACTGCTCGTTGTGGCCGTGCTCGCCACCGTAGCCTTCGTGGCGACCGAAGGACGCGTCCGCGATCCGATGCTCGACCTCGACCTGCTGCGCCGCAACCGTCTGTTTGCCACGGCGAACCTCGCGGCCCTGCTGAATTACGCGGCGATGAACGCCGTCACGGTCCTCACGGCGGTGTTCCTGCAGGTGGTCCAGCATCGGCCGCCGCAGGACGCCGCGCTGCTGCTGATCTCCCAGCCCATCCTCATGGCCGCGCTGTCGCCGGTCGCGGG
>PKYM01000270.1:0-11483 GCA_003132645.1 Actinomycetota bacterium
TCCTCGAGCACCGGTTTGGCGTGGTGAAAGTCGGTCTGGCGCACCGGGAACTCGTCGAGCACCTTGCGGCCGGCCTTGTAGCGGGTGCAGACCTTGAGGGTCGGCAGGCCGCTGAGGACGTCGAGCTTGGTGATGGCGAGGTGGGTGATGCCGCTCACGCGCACCGCGTAGCGCAGAGCTACGAGGTCGAGCCAGCCGCAGCGGCGCTGGCGGCCGGTCGTCGTGCCGAACTCCTGGCCGACCTCGCACAGGGCGGCGCCGGCATCGTCGAAGAGCTCGGTCGGGAACGGTCCCTCGCCGACCCGCGTGGTGTAGGCCTTGGCCACGCCGACGACGTTGTCGATCCGGGTGGGCCCGACGCCCGCGCCGGCACAGGCGCCGCCGGCGATGGGGTTGGAGCTCGTGACGAACGGATAGGTGCCGAAGTCGATGTCGAGCAGCGTGCCCTGGGCGCCCTCGAAGAGCACCTCGCGACCCTCGTCGAGGGCCTTGTTGACGAGCAGCGAGCCGTCGCAGATGTGGGGTTCGAAGCGCTCGCGGTAGGCCAGGACCTCGTCGGCCACCTGCTCGGGGTCGAGCGTGCCGATGTCGTAGAGCTGCAGGAGCTGGTTTTTCTCCTCGAGGGCCACGCGGACCTTGCGGCGCATGATCTTCTCGTCCAGCAGGTCCTGGACGCGCACGCCGATGCGCGCGAACTTGTCGATGTAGCAAGGTCCGATGCCGCGCCCAGTTGTGCCGATCTTGAACTTCCCGAGCTGGCGCTCGGCGGCGCCGTCGAGCAGCAGGTGGTAGGGCATGATGAGGTGGGCGTTGGCCGAGATCCGCAGGTTCTCTACGCGGATCCCGCGCGCCCGCAGGGCGTCGATCTCGCCGAACAGGATGTGCGGGTCGATGACGACACCGTTGCCGATCACGCAGGTCTTGGCCTCGTAGAGGATGCCCGAGGGGATGAGGTGGAACTTGAACTCCTCGCCGTCGCGCACGATGGTGTGGCCGGCGTTGTTGCCGCCCTGGTAGCGGCAGATCACGTCGGCCCGCTCGGCGAGCAGGTCGGTGATCTTGCCCTTGCCCTCGTCGCCCCACTGCGAGCCGATCACGATGGTTGCCGGCATTAGCTTGTTCCCCCGTTCAGGATGGATCGGGCGGCGAGCACCCCTGAGGCGCTCGCCTGGACGAGTCCTCGAGTGACGCCCGCCCCGTCGCCGATCGCGTAGAGATTCTCGACCTTGGTCTGCAGCCCTTTGTCGAGCTGCGGCCGGGCCGAATAGAACTTGACCTCGACGCCGTAGAGCAGCGTGTCGCGAGCGTTCACGCCGGGCGCCAGCTTGTCGAGCGCCACGAGCATGTCGAGGATGTCGCGCAGGTGACGGTAGGGCAGCACGAACGACAGGTCGCCGGGCGTCGCGCCGCCGAGGGTCGGTTGCACCGTGCTGCGTCGCAGGCGCTCGGCGGTCGAGCGGTGGCCGGCCAGCAGGTCGCCGAGGCGCTGCACGATGATGTCTTCGCCGAGCAGGTTGGCCAGGCGCGCGACTGATTTGCCGTAGGCGATGGGGTCGTCGAACGGCTGCGTGAAGTCGGTCGAGACGAGCAGCGCGAAGTTGGTGTACTCGGTTTTGTGGTCTGCGTAGCTGTGGCCGTTGACGGTGACCACGTCGCCGTAGTTTTCGACCGACACGACGCCGTGCGGGTTCATGCAGAAGGTGCGCACCGGGTCGTCGAAGGTGTCGGCGTAGTAGATCAGCTTGCTCTCGTAGAGCACGCTGGTAAGCGGCTCGGTGACGGCCGCCGGCACCTCGACGCGCACGCCGATGTCGACGGGGTTGGTGCGCACGGCGATACCCAGGCGGTGACATTCGTCGACGAGCCACGAGGCGCCCTGGCGCCCCGGCGCGACGATCACCGCGTCGGCCGAATACTCGCGTCCGTCGGTGCAGACCACGCCGGTGGCGACGCCGTCGTTCACAACGATGCGCTCGACCGTGGTGTTGGTGCGCAGGGCCACGCGCGGCTCGAGATCGTCGTGCATGGCCTTGAGGATGCCGGCCGCCCGGTCGCTGCCCATGTGTCGCACGGGCGAGGCCACCAGTGTCATGCCGTACACGAGCGCCTGGCGGCGGATGACGTCGAACTTCTTGCTCAGGGCGCCGTGCACCATGGCCGGCGCGCCGTACTCGCACCACACGCCATCGACGTAGTGCACGAGCTCGGCCAGAGTGGCGGCCTCGACGAACTCGCTGAGCCAGCCGCCCACTTCGGGGGAGAGGGTCAGCTTGCCGTCGGAGAAGGCGCCGGCGCCGCCCCAGCCGCAGGTGACGTCGCACGGCGAGCAACTGGCGCAGACGCCGCTGTCGCGGGCCGGGCAGACGCGCTTGTCGATGTCGGGACCCTGCTCGAGCAGGAGCACCGAGCTGCCGTTGCGGCGCACGAGTTCGAGCGCGGCGAAGATACCGGCGGGGCCGGCCCCGGCAATGACGCAATCGTAATGTGTACGGGTCTTATCCAAGGTGATGGCGGGGGAGGCAAAGAGAACAGGAACTTCCCTTTCGGAGATACTAAGCCGCGCGGGCCGCTAACTCAAATACCGGGCGTGCCGGAGCCGCGAGCTCGGGCGACGCCGGGAGCGCCGCGCGGCTGGTAGGATGGCCGCCCGATCAACTCTTGGAGGAGACTCGTGGACGATCCCGTATTTGCGCGGCGCAGCATCCGCGCCTACACCGCCGAGCCGGTCTCAGACGAGCACGTCGAGCGTTTGTTGCGGGCCGGGATGGCGGCGCCCTCGGCCGGCAACCAGCAGCCCTGGCAGTTCGTGGTCGTGACCGACCCCGCGACGCGGGCCCTCATTCCGACCGTGCATCCCTACGCCGCCATGGTCGAGCAGGCGCCGCTGGCGATCGTCGTCTGCGCCGTCGAAGCGCAGGCGCGCTGGCCGCAGTACTGCGTCCAGGACTGCGCGGCCGCCACCGAGAACATCCTGATCGAAGCCGTGCTGCTCGGTCTGGGCGCCGTGTGGCTCGGCGTCTACCCGCTCGAAGAGCGCGTGCAGGGCCTGCGCCGACTGCTTGCCATGCCCGACGACGTCACGCCCTTCGCCGTGGTGCCCGTCGGTCACCCGGCCGAACGCAAGCAGCCCGCCGACCGTTACAGGCCGGAGCGCGTTCACCGCGAGCGCTGGTAGGTCGCCGGCGGGCCGTAGTCGTCGCCGCGGCGGCGGGAAGCCGCCCCAGCGGGCGGAGGTAACGCTCACGCAACTCGCCGATAGTGCGCGCCGCGAACGGCGCTCGGCTCTGTTCGGGCGTGGTAAGGTCGTGTGCGCGGCGGGCTCGGCGGCCCGACGCCGACCCGACGGCGAGCGGCTGGGAGCGTGAGTGGCAGAGTCCTGGATCAAGGTGGCGGACGAGGGTGCGCTGAGCGACGGGCGGGCGTTGCCCGTCTACCCCCGGGGACTCGGCATGCTGCTGGTCAGGGCCGGCGGCGCCGTCTATGCGATCGCCAACCGCTGCGCCCACATGGCCTGTCCGCTCGAAGGCGGCGCCTGCGAGGCGTTCATCATCACCTGCCCCTGTCATGACTGGCGCTTCGACGTACGCACGGGCGCCTTTGTCGAAGCCCCCGAGATCGCCGTCCCGACCTATCCCGTTCGCGTGACCGACGGCGAGGTCTTCGTTCACCTGTAGGAAGGAGGCCGCGTGAGCGACCCGATATTCGTCTACGCGCTGAGCACCTGTCCCTGGTGTCACAAGGCCAAGAAGTACTTCGAAGACAAGGGCGTCGTCTTCGAGGCCGTCGACATCGACCTGCTGCCCGACGACGAAAGCGACCGGCTGGCGGCCGAGGCTTTCGAGCTCTCAGGCTCGCGGGCCTACCCGGTGGTCAGGATCGGCGGCGAGGTCATCGTCGGCTTCCTGCCCGAGCGCTTCGACCAGCTCCTCGAAGCCGAGGCCTGATGGGCCACGAGGCCCGCAAGGGGGCGCTGCGCGACTTCTACACCCCGCTCGTCGCGGCGATGGGCTACAAGTTCACGCCCGACGACGAGCTCGCCGACTTTCTGCTCGAACAGGAGGCGGCCCTCGAAGAGACCAAGGGCGCGCCCTACTGTCCCTGTCAGGTCCGTACCCGTGAGCGCGAACACGACATGACGATCGTCTGCCCCTGCATCCCGTTCCACCGGGCGCACTTCGACGCCATGCGGCGCTGCTGGTGCGGGCTGTTCGTCCATCAGGACGTGACCGACCCCGACAGCCTGCCGCAGATCCCGGCGAGCGAACTTGGCATAAGGGAATGAGGGACCGTGTGGACTGAGGTCGCAAAGACAGACGACGTCGCCGTTGGCGGGCTGAAGTTCGTCAAGCTCGGTGGCGCGCAGGCCGTGCTGTGCAACTGCGACGGCGTCTTCTACGCGGTGGCCCGGCGCTGCGGTCACATGAACGCCCCACTTGACCAGGGCTCGCTGGCCGGTCACGTGCTCACCTGCCCGCTGCACTTCGGCCAGTTCGACGTGCGCGACGGCGCGGTGCTCGCCTACCCCCTCGACCGTCATTTCGGTGCCGAGCCGCTGCCCGAGCAAGCCCAGCGGGTGCTCGGCGTCGAGCAGCGACTGCAGCGCAAGATCCGGGTCGAGGGTCTGCGCACCTGGCCGGTCAGGGTGACCGCGGAGTCGATCGAAGTCGACATCTGAAGGCCGGTTCGCCGGTGGCGGCGCCTGCGCGAGGCGACCACTAAGCGAGCACGAAACCACCACGAAGTAACCGCGAAACCACCNNTACTCACAACAAGGAGGCAACCATGGCTTTTGAACTCCCGCCCCTGCCGTGGGCCGAGGATGCACTCGAGCCGGTCACGTCGGCACGCACCATCAGCTTTCACTACGGCAAGCACCATCGGGCCTACGTCGACAACCTGAACAAGCTCGTCGCCGGTACCGATCTCGAGACCCGCAGTCTCGAACAGGTCATCGGCGTCGCGGCCGGCGACGCCGGCAAGGTGGGCATCTTCAACAACGCAGCTCAGGTCTGGAACCACAGCTTCTTCTGGCAGTCGATGAAGCCGAGCGGCGGCGGCGCCCCGAGCGGCGCGCTGGCCGCCAAGATCGACGCCACCTTCGGCGGGCTGCCGGCCTTCGTCGAGCAGTTCAAGGCCGCCGCGGTCGGACGCTTCGGTAGCGGCTGGGCCTGGCTGGTCGACGATGGCGGTACGCTCAAGATCCACACCACGGCCAACGCCGAGATGCCCGCGCCGCCGGTCAAGCCGCTGCTGACCTGCGACGTCTGGGAACACGCCTACTACCTCGATTTCCAGAACCGTCGTCCCGACTTCGTTCAGGCCTTCTGGGACAGCCTGGCAAACTGGGACTTCGCGGCCCGCAACTTCGGCGCCTAAAGAGCGCGAGGGGGCGGGGGCGGCGGGCTGCAAGCCCGCCGCCCCCGCCCTGTTTAGCAGCCCTCAGGCTCGACCAACGAGCGTCGCAACGGTGGCTTCGGGTATGCTGGCCGATACGTCTGAGCGGAGGGGTTGAACCATCGATCGACGGACGGCCGCGGCGGCCGAAAGAGGCGAGAGCGCCGGACGCCAGAGTCCGGGGCGGATGGCCGCCCTGGTCAACCTCTCGCACACCCGTCAAGCCCTCCTGTCCGTCGCCCAGCCGGGTCTCGGCGCAGTGCTCGCGGTCGGCGGCCTGCCTTCGCTGCGCGTGTCGCTGGTCGGCTCGATCGCCGCGGCCGCCGGCTTTCTGGCGGTGTTCGCGCTGAACGATGTTCTCGACCGGCGCCTCGACGCCGCCGCCCTGTGGGTCGGCCCGGGCGAGGTTGCCGGCCTCGACAGCGACACCGCCTTCGAGCGCCATCCTCTGGCGCGCGGCGACCTCAGCCTGCGAGTCTCGTTGGCCTGGGTCGTAGCGCTCGCCGCACTCAGCGCCGTGCTCGCCTACACGCTGTCGCCTGTCTGCCTGCTGCTGTTCGGTGCGGCCGTCGCACTCGAGATCGTCTACTGCGCGCTGCGTGCCGTGACGCCCTGGAAGACCGTCGTGTCGGGGGTCATGGTAGGGCTCGGCGGAGTGGCCGGTTGGGCGGCGGCGGCGCCGCTTTCCTGGCGTGCGTTGAGCGTCTTCGGGTTCCTCGCGCTGTGGCAGATCGGCGGCCGCAACATCGCCAGCGACCTGGCCGACGTCGAGTCGGACCGCAGTGTGGGGGTGACGACCGTGGCTACGGTGTACGGTCCCGCCGTCGCGGCCCGCGCGGCCTGTGTCGTCGGCTTCGCGACTCTCGCTTCCATCGTGACCCTGCCCATGTCCGGCGGTATGCTCAGCGACCTGGCGTTGGTGGCCGGCGTGTTCATCGTGGCCTGGCCGGGGGCGAAGCTCTGGTACTGCCCGACGAGCGACGAGGCCGCCTCGTATCTCGAGTGGGTCAGTCTCTACCCGGCGGCGGTCCTGCTCGTCGCTTTGCTGCCCACCCTGTTTGGAGTGCTCTAGCAGTGCCGACGCCCCCCGTGCCGCCCGACGTCGCGCTCTTCGAAGGCGTGGTCGCTCGCCTGCCGCGTGGTAGTGTCTGCGAACATCCAGGGGTCCCGTCCCCAGGGCAGTGAAGGAAGGAAACGCACGTGCCGCTCCTGCGCCTCGACGAAGACCCCGGCCAGCTCGTCCTGCACTCTCAGGGCGCCGTCTGCTCGAGCACCCGGGAGGTGGTCGAGAGCGAGCCCTTCGAGCGTGTGGCCGGGCTCTATCTGGCCCACTTGGCCGAGCACGACGGGCCGCTGCTCGAGGCTCTCGACATAGACTCTACCGACACGGCGGCACGCGCGAGCTTCGTCGATCTGCTGCGTCTGCTGGCTCACAATCCCCTGGAGCGCATCGTCCGGACCTCGCCCGAACGCGCGCCGCTGCTCGGCCGCCGCTCGGCGCTGCATCGCTTCGTCGAGGGCCTCTACGACTTCTGGCGCGGTTTCGACCGCTTCCTGGTCGACCACCCTGGTGCGGGGCGGGTCGGACCCGGCGACGGCGTCGACCGGGTCTTCAATGCCAGCCTCGAAACGCTGGCGGAGCTGATCCGCGACCTTTATCGCGACGTCGCCGAGAACGTCACGGGCACCCATCCGCACGTCTACCGGCAAGTACACGCCGGCGCCGAGCTGGGCGTCGTCGTGGCGCCGCGGCAGTGGCCCGTGCCGGACGCCTATCGCGCCCAGCTCGAGGGCATCCCCTTCGTGCGCCGCGTGCTCATGTACCCGCCGCTCATCCTGAACCCGCCGGCCACGACGCGTGCCGGCAGCTTCACCGAGGTGAGCGACGATCCGCTTGCCGGCCTGCGGTTCGAAGCCGAGCGCTGGATCTGTTATCCGGCGGTCGTCGGCCGGCTCGTGGTCTTCGTCTACATCGAGCAGCGCTTCTTTGGCCTGGGCCTTTCGCTTTCCAACCTCTTCGAGCTGGCCGGCGAGGAACAGGTGGCCGCCGGGCCCGACGCCCTGCTGGTCTACGGCGCTCCCGCCGCGGGGCTCTCGCGTTTCGGGCCGCGGCCCACCGTCTTTTTCGACGACACGGCGCACGGGCTGCTCGTTGGGGCGCTGCCGCTCGACGACGGGTTCGCCTACTTCGGCTACCTGAAGAAGATGGTCCTCACGCTGCACAACGTGGCGGCCATGAAGCGCGGTCTCATGCCGTTCCACGGCGCCTTCTCGCGGCTGGTGCTGCCGGGCGGCGCCGAGGCCGGCGTGCTGCTGATCGGCGACACGGCGACGGGCAAGTCGGAGACCCTCGAGGCGTTGCGCCTGGCGGCCGGGGAGCAGGTCGCCGAGGTGNNACCGAGATCGGCGCCTTCGTGCGCCTCGACGACCTGCAGCAGGGCTACGCCATCGGCCAGATCGACCGCGCCATCATCATGAGCCCGCAGAAGGTCAACGCCCGGGTGGTCCTGCCGGTGACCTCCATCGAGGAGGTGCAACACGGCTACGNNNGTCTTTCGCGAGGGCCGCGCCATGTCCAAAGGCACGACCGCGAGCAGCGGCCTCGTGGCCAACTACTTCGCCAACATCTTCGGTCCGGCCCAGCGACCGGCGCAGCACGACGTCCTGGCCGAGCGCGCCTTCGCGGCGCTCTACGGCGGCGGCGCGTTCGTCGGGCAGCTTCGCACGAGGCTCGCGCTGCCGGGCTACGCGGGCGAGGGACCGCGCGTCGCCGCGGCGGCGCTGCTCGAACTGATCGCTTAAGACAACGAGAGGAGAGGCACCCAGGTGAAGGCGCTCTACGAGACAAACGAGACCGACCTGCAGCTCGTCAGTCGTGGCAAGGTGCGCGACGTCTACGCCTTGGGCGACGACACCCTGGTGATCGTCGCCACCGATCGCATCTCGGCCTTCGACGTGATCCTGCCGACGCCCATCCCCGGCAAGGGCGAGGTGCTCACCCAGCTCTCGAACTTCTGGTTCGAACGCACCGGCGACATCATAAGGAACCATGTGGTCGACCCCGAGCCGTTCGCCGGTCGTCCCGCCAAGGCGCACCTGCAGGGACGCTCGGTGGCGGTGCGTCGTTGCGAGGCGCTGCCCGTCGAGGCCATCGTGCGCGGCTATCTCACCGGTTCCGGCCTGAAGGACTACGAGCGCAGCGGCACGGTCTGCGGCATCGAGCTGCCGGCCGGGCTGGTCGACGGCAGCCGGCTGCCCGAGACGATCTTCGCGCCGTCGACCAAGGCCGCCGTGGGCGCCCACGACGAGAACATCTCCTACGAGGCCGTCGTCAGTCTGCTCGGCTCCGTCCTGGCGGCCGCGGTGCGCACCGCGGCGATCGCCCTGTATGAGTTCGGGGCGGCCTACGCGCGTGAGCGCGGCATAATCATCGCCGACACGAAGTTCGAGTTCGGCCTGCTCGACGGCGAGCTCATCCTGATCGACGAGGCGCTCACCCCGGACTCGTCGCGTTTCTGGCCGGTCGACGGCTACGAGCCGGGTCACGCCCAGCCGAGCTTCGACAAGCAGTTCGTGCGCGACTACCTGGAGACGCTCGACTGGGGCAAGAAGGCCCCTGGTCCCGAGCTGCCGCCCGATATCGTCGAGAAGACCGCGGCGAAGTACGGCGAGGCTTGGCGACTGCTCACCGCCAGGGAGTAGCAGGCCGCGGAGGCGGCTGTGGCGAAGAGCGAAGCGGCGGCGGCCTTGGAGCGATGAGGGGACGGATGGGACGATGAACCGGCGGATGGGGCGATGAAGGGACGGATGGGACGAACGCGGCGATGACACGAGCGCTCTTCTGGGCGGGCGTTGTGCTGACAATCGCGCTGGTCGCGTTCGGCATCTGGTACTACGTTCACGACGACTATCCGTTCCAGATCAGCTCAGACCAGATCGCCGGTCTTTCGTATCACTCCGTGCCAACCGGCAGCTCGGTCTCAGGCTCGGCTTCGGGCTCGGTCTCGGGATACATCTCAGACCCTCCCGTCGAGCTCGCCGACTGGGTCAGCAGCATGGAAAAGGATTCGAGCGACGAGACGGTGCCGGTGACCACCGTGGTGACGGTCGTGCAGACCGACGGACGCCTGTTGCGCCTCTTCCTCGGCGGTTCGCGCGGCTACGGACGCTGGGTCGAGCCCGATGGGACCGAGTCGACGCCGGTCGGGGTGCAACTCAACCAGGCCTTCGTGTGGTACGTGCAGGGCGTGGGCGACGCCTTGGCCGCGAGCCAGCAGGCCGAGCCGCAACCGGCTCCAAGCGCCAGCCCCGCCTCGCCGACACCCTCGCCGATCACCGTGTCGCCGTCGCCCTAGCCTGCCGTCGAGTCCATAGCAGACTCGCGTGTCGCACGAGGCTATGACAAAGAAGGGAGCGTCATGCTGAAAGGCTTCAAGGAGTTCATCCTGCGGGGCAACGTGGTCGATCTGGCCGTCGCGGTCGTCATCGGCGCCGCGTTCGGCGCGGTCGTGGCCGCCTTCGTCGCTGACGTGATCACGCCGCTCATCGCCGCCATCTTCGGCAAGCCCGATTTCGGGTCGCTCATGTTCACGATCAATCACAGCACTTTCAAGTACGGTTTGTTCATCAACGCCTTGATCGCGTTCGTGCTGGTCGCGGCCGCCGTGTACTTCGCGATCGTGGTCCCGATGAACGCCGTGGCCGCCCGGCGCGCCAAGGGCGAGGACCCCACGACCAAAGAGTGCCCGGAGTGCCTGAGCGAGATCCCCATCGGCGCGCGGCGCTGCTCGCACTGTACCTCCGAGCTTTCGCCGGCGAGCGGCGCGTGACGGAGACCGACGGGCGCGCCGACGACGCGGCCGGCGCNNGGCCGGCGCCGACGACGCGGCCGACGCGGGCCCTGGCGTGCCCGACGCGCCCCCCGACGTGCCCGATGCGGCCTCGCGTGACGCGCGCTCCAAGGCCGCCGACCCCGACGTTGCGGCCTACTGGGACGGGCAGTATCGGGCCGGCGGCGCGCTCTGGGGCGAGACGCCCAGCGAGCTTGCCGCCGCCGCCGTCGAGCGGCTACGGCAGTTGGGACCCGCCGCGGCCGAACTTACCCTGCTTGACCTGGGCTGCGGCTACGGCCGCGATGACGTCGCCCTGTGGCGCGCGCTGGGACTCGCGATCGTGGGCGTCGACGGGGCGCAGCGCGCCGTCGAGATGGCGCGCGCGGCTCTCCCCGCAGGCGCCCGCATCGACTATCGCCGCGGGGATTTCACCGACGCCGCTCGTGTCGACAACGGTCTCTGGGATGGACCGGGCGACGTTTCCTCGGATGGGCTGGGAAACGTCCTCTCGAATGGATTGGGCAGTGCCCGAGCTGTCAGGACGCGCTTCGACGTCGTGTACTCGTCCAACGTCTATCAGTTGCTGGGTTCGCCGGCCCGTGCTGCGCTTCGGGCTGCGGTGCGCGACCTGCTGGCGCCGGGCGGACTCTTCTTCATGAGCACGCTCTCGGCAGTCGATCCGCAGCACGCCGGCCATGGTCGACCGGTGCCGGGCGAGCCCGACTCGTTCGTGGAGCGACGGTACCTGCACCTCTGCCGACGCGAGGAACTCGCCGGCGATTTCGGCTTTCTGGCGATCGAGCGCCTCGACGAGCTCGCCTACGTCGAGGAACGCCCCGGCGGCGAGCCCCATCACCACGTGAGCTGGCTGCTCGTCGGGCGCGCGCCCTAAGGCGTCGGGAGGCCACGCTCCGGTCCGTCCTGCCGCCCGCAGACGTGCCAAGGCCGACGCGAGCGTGTCCGTTCCATCGCCCTGAGGCGTCAGGCCGGCACGATTTCGTAGACGTTGCCGTTCTGGGCGGACAGGTAGAGCTCGCCGCTCGTGTCCTGCCCGAACGACGTGACGTTCGTGAGCTTCTGGGAGATGCCGGTGAGGATGTGGGCGGACTTGTGCGGTCCGGTCTTGAACCAGACGCGCCCGCTGCAGTAGTCGGCGTAGAGGTAGTCGCCCCGCAGGGCGGCGATCGCGCTGCCCCGATACACGTAGCCGCCGATCACCGCGCAGCCGAAACTGTGCGAGTACTCGGTCACAGGAAA
>PKYM01000270.1:11520-22991 GCA_003132645.1 Actinomycetota bacterium
TTGCCGGTCTTGGAATCGAACGAGAAACGCCACGGATTGCGCAGGCCGTAGGCGTAGAGCTGCTTGTGGAAGGTAGTGACGTTCAGCCTCCAGATCTTGGCGTAGGGGACCTTCGTGTTCTGGCCGTAGCGGTTGGGGTCGCCTTCGCTGCCGCCGTCGCCCACGCCGATGTAGAGCAGGCCATTGGGCCCGAAGGCGAGTTGTCCGCCGTTGTGGTTGCTGTGAGCGTGGTGGGCGACCTTGAACAGGATCTTGGCCGATGAAGGATCAGCCACGTTGCGGTTGTTGGAGCTCACCCGGTAGCGGACTACCCTGATGTCGCCCGTCCGATTTGTGTAGTAGACGTAGAAATGTCCGTTCTTGGGGTAGTGGGGGTCGAACGCCAGCGACAGGAGGCCCTGTTCGCTGCCCCCCGACACACGGCCCGCGACGTTCAGGAACGGCTTGGCCAGCAGCGAGCCGTTTGAGATCACGCGGATCTTGCCGACCTTGTCGACCACGAACAGGCGATGAGTGTCGCCGGGCGGCGCGGTCACACCGAGCGGCGACGTAAGACCCGATGTGACGAGCTTCAGTTTGACTGCCGGCACGGGGACGGCCTTGGAGGAAGCGGCGGAGGTCGGCGATGGGTTCTGGGCAGTCGCCTGACTGCCGCTGCCGGCCGACACCAGCACAAATGCCGCCAGCGCGCCTCCGGCTGCGATGCTGATCACGGGCCACATGAGCACTCTGCGCAGGTTCATCGGCCACCTCGGATTGTCTGCAGGATGGTCGCAAGGTGCCCCGGAAGCAGCCGGTGTAAGCCTCCGCGCTCATCGTAGTCGAGTCCCGCCGCGCCTGTTACCTCGTCGCGGCGGAGCCCTGTCGCGCCTCTTTGCTGGCCCCAACCAAACCGCTGCTGCCTCCTCGCGGGGACGGATGGCCTTTCGGCTACCTTGAACAATTGGCCAAGATCTTGGCCAATTGTTCAAGGTAGCGGCAGACGGACCCCGGCTGTCTGGGGCTCGCGACGAGAGTCGCCGGTTGGCGAAAGCGACCGCCGAAAGTTGACGACGGCGACGGTCGCAGGGTTGATCATGGCGACGAACGATGGCCGACGAAGGCGGCCCACGACGAGCGCCCGGTGGGCGATTGCCGTCGATCTAGTCGATTCAGTCGAGGCCCGTTGAGGAACGCAAGACGCGGCCAGTGCCGCGCGGCGCGCGAGACCCACCGGGCGGGCGGAAAGCTAGAGGTAGGTCGCCCGGAACGCGGCTGCGGCGGCTTGTTCGGCTTCGCCGACAAGCCGCCGCAGCCGCGTCAGCATGGCTTCGTCGACGTGCAGCCGATGATCGTCGACCGAGGCGACCGCCACGATGCCGCGCACGCTGCTGGTAAGAAACATCGAGTCGTCCGGGCGCAGGTCGGCCACGCGGCTGTAGGCTTCGAGTACTGGGATGCCACCAGCGCCGGCCGCGCGTTCGAGGACGGCCCGCAGAACGCCCGGCAGGATGGCGCCCTCGGCGGGCGTCGTGACCAGGGCGCCGCCGCGGGCAAGAAAGATGTTGGAGGTGGCGCCTTCGAACATGCGGCCTTCGTCGTCGACGAAGATGGCGTCGTCGGCGCCGGCGGCGGCGGCGGCGCGCAGGGCCAGGTGGGACTGCATGAACGTCATCGCCTTGAGAGCGCCGCTGACGCGGATGCCACGATGCGTGATCACGCGCAGCGGCTGCACGGACGACTCGCGCACGTCGTGGCGGATAAGGACTGACGGTCCGCCCCAGGCCGCTCCCCCCGTGACCAGCACGCGGCAGCCGCCGTCGGAGATGCCGCCGGCGGCGGCGAGCGCGACGATCCAGCGGGCGATGGTCGCTCGGTCCCACGGCACGGCGATCTCGAGGACGTCGAGACCGGCGCTCAGGCGGTCCATGTGCTCGCCGAAGAGCACCGGCACGCCGCCGGTCAGTTTGAGCGTCTCGTAGAGTCCGATGCCATGGGTGACGGCGCGGTCGAGCGCCGGCACGTATGCCTCGCGCTCGGCCATGAGCTCTCCGTTGAGGCTGACCAGCATCGCGGCGGATCGCTCTGGGACGCCCGCCCCGCTGTCGGGCGTCGGACTGTCGTCGTCAGAAGTCATAGCGGCTCTTCTCGTCGGCCTTGAGCGTGCGGAACTTCGTGTAGTCGCGCACAAAGCCGAGGCGCGCTATGTTCGTGGGCCCGTTGCGGTGCTTGGCGATGTCGACGACCACGACGCCTTTGGCGTTCTCGTCGCGAGGCTCGTAGATGAAGATCACGAGGTCGGCGTCTTGTTCGATCGCGCCCGACTCGCGCAGGTCGGAGAGCTGGGGCTTCTTTTCGGCGCGCGTCTCGACTTCGCGGTTGAGCTGGGAGACAGCGAGCACCGGCACGTTGAGCTCGCGGGCGAGTTGCTTGAGCGAGCGCGAGATGTTGGCGACCTCCTGCTGGCGGTTGTCGGCCCGCCGGTCGCCCATCATGAGCTGCAGATAGTCGATGATGACGAGACCCAACTTGGGCTCGACTCGGCTCGCCAGGCGACGCGCCTTGGCGCGCAGCTCGAAGACGTTGATGCCGGCCGTGTCGTCGACGTAGATGGGCGCCTTTTCGAGCTCGCCGGCCACGGTGACCAGCTTGTAGTAGTCGTCGTTGGGCAGCGTCTGGCCGGAGCGCAGCCGGTGTGAGGCCACCCGGGCAGCCGAGCAGAGCATGCGCTCGCTGATCTCCTGCTTGCTCATCTCGAGGCTGAAGATGGCCACCGAAGCCTTGCCGGTGAGGCCGACGTTGTGGGCGATGTTGAGCGCCAGGGAGGTCTTGCCGACGCCGGGGCGCGCGGCCAGTACGATGAGGTTGGACGGCTGGAAGCCGCCGGTGGTCTTGTCGATGTCGGCAAAGCCCGAAGGTATGCCGCTCAACTGCAGGCCCTCGCGGATCAGGTCGATGCGCTCGAAGGTGCTCTTGATCAGGTCGCCCATGGCGTCGAAGTCGGCCGAGGTGCGATGCTGGGAGATGGCGAAGACCTTCTGCTCGCAGGTGTCGAGCAGGACGCGGGCTTCGTCGGGGTGCTCGTAGCCGAGCTCGGCGATCTCGTTGCCGACGTTGATCAGCTGGCGCAGGACGCTGGTCTCACGGACGATGTCGGCGTACTGGCGCACGTTGGCCGCGGCCGGCACGATGTCGACCAGGGTATGCACGAAGTCCTTGCCCCCGACGTGCTCGAGCTCGCCGCAATGTTCGAGTTCCGCGCTCAGGGTGATGGTGTCGACCTCTTTGCCGACCGCGTACATTTCGCGGATCACCCTGAAGATGACGCGGTGGGTAGTGCGGTAGAAGTCTTCTTCGACGAGCAGCTCGGTGGCGATGGGGATCGCGTTGGGGCTCACGACCATGGCACCGAGGAGCGATTCCTCGGCGTCGAGGTCGTGCGGTTGCATGTGGCTACTGTCGGTCTGGACGCTGCTGGTAGCCACGATGCTGCCCCTCTCTGCGGCGCCCGCCGGGCGCCGCGTCACTCGGCGACGACGGATCGGCGCTCCGAGCGGCGACGGATCGCCGCGTCACGCAAACGCCGACGAATCGCCGCGTCACTCAGCGACGACGATGACCTTTACCGACGCCTCGACGCCTTCGAAGACGTCGATGTCGACCATGAACGTGCCCAGGCTCTTGATGGGTTCTTCGAGACGGATCTTGCGCTTGTCGACGCGCACCCGGCGGGCGCTCCAGATGGCGTCGGCGACGTCGGCTCCGGTGATGGAACCATAGAGCCGCTCGCCCTCGCCGGCGCGGGCGCCGATGGTGACGACCGTCTTGTTGAGCGTGGCCGCCACGTCGACGGCCTGCTCGGCCGTGCGCGCTTCGCGGGCCTTGCGCTCGTTCATGAGCCGCCGGACCTCATCGATCCTGGCGGCGTTCGCCACTTCGGCGAGGCGCTTGGGCAGCAGGTAGTTGCGGGCGTAACCGCGGGCCACGTTGGCCACGTCGCCTTTTTCGCCCAAACCTTCGACGTCTTCTAACAGGATGATCTCCACGACGGCCTCCTAGCGGACCACGTAGGGCAGCAGAGCCATCTCGCGGGCGCGCTTGACGGCCACGGTGACCTGACGCTGGTGTCGGCGGCAGGCGCCGGTGATGTGACGGGAACGGATCTCGCCCTTCTCGGAGACGAACCGAGTGAGGATCGAGTCGACCTTGTAGTCGACGTCCTCGATCTCTTCTTTGCAGTAGTAGCAGTAGCGTCGGCGAGCCCGGCCGAGGGCTTGCGCCTTGGGATGGTTCTCGCGACGCTTGGCCTGTGGTGCTGGCATATCGGCCTTTCTCATGTTCGTCTCAGTCGGGCGGGCGATGAGCCGCGCCGCGAGGCGCACTCACCGCTCGACCGGGTCTTTAGAACGGAATGTCGTCGTCGCCGACGTCGCCTTCGGCGAAGTCGGGGGCGGCGGTGAACGGGGCGCCACCGGCGTTGCCGCTCTCGCGCTGGCCTCCGCTCTGGCCCCCGCCTTCGCGCGGACCGATGAACTGGATGTTGTCGGCGACCACCGAGACGGCCGAGCGCTTTTGGCCTTCCTGGGTCTCCCACTCGCGCCAGCGCAGCTTGCCTTCGACCGCGACCTGACGGCCTTTGGCGAGGTACTTGACGCAGAGCTCACCTTGGGCGCCGAACACGTCGACGTCGAAGTAGTTCGGGCGGTCGACCCATTGGCCTGAGCTCTGGTCTTTGACCTGGTCGTTGACCGCGAGCCGCAGGGTGCACACGGTGGTGGCGCCCGCCTGGCGGGACTCGGGGTCGCGAGTGAGGTTGCCGACCAGGACAACGCGGTTGATGGATCTGGCCATGTCTGCTCCTTTGCGGTTGGCGCTAGTCTTTGAGCCGCACCGTCTGGAAGCGCATGACGCCGTCGGTGATACGCAGCACGCGCTCGACTTCGGTCAACGTGGCCGGCTCGGCGGTGAACGTGACGACGCTGTAGAGGCCTTCGCTCTGCCCGGTGATCTCGTAGGCCAGCTTGCGCTTGCCCCAGTCGTCGACCGAGGCGACCTTGCCCTTGCTTTCTTCGACGGTCTTGGACAGACGATCGAGGATCTCGGACTGCCGGCCTTCTTCTGCGCCGGGGTCGAGCATGAGCATCAACTCATACTTGTTCGTGGTACTCACCTCCTGTGGTCTCAGGCGGCCCCAGCCTTACTGCTGGAGCAGGGGTGAAAAACGCCGCCCCGTCGGTGGCGCAACCTCGGCATGATACCAGACGCGGCCTTGGCCTCAAACTAACCAGCGTGCGGCATTGGCTATGGACGATAGTAGGCCGCAAGGCGGACGGATAGGAGCGTTGAGGCCGCGCGGGGTGACGGTGCCGCGGCGGCTCGGGGTGACGTTGGCGCCGTCAGGCCTCGAGGATCTGGCCGGCCGGCTCTTCGTGCAGGACGATCTCGCCGGCCGCATCGAGTCCCTCGACCGCCCAGATGGCCGCCATGCGTGGCTCACCGCGCTCGTCGCTGCGCATGTGCACGAGCACCGGCCGCGTCTCGCCGACGATCTGCCTGGCCTCGGCCGCCGAGACGTGCAGCTCCATCTGGCGCAGCAGCTTGGCGACCGCCCTGTGGACGGAGTCGGCGCGGACCGTGCAGAAACCGCCGCACTCCCTGTGGCTCTTGAGCGCGCTCAGGAAGTACAGGATCTCGTCGGCGTGGAGCTCACCCACGACGATGCGGCTGGGCTGCATCTTCATCGCCTTGAGAAAGACGGCTTCGATGTCGGTGTTGTCGTTGACCGAGAGCTGCACGCAGAACGAGCGCTCCTTCAGGGCGGGCAGGTGATCGGAGTGTTCGATCGAGACGAAGCGTTCGTCGAGCGGCAGGAGCTCGAGCAGGGCATTCAGCAGCGTCGACTTGCCGGTCGCCCGGTCGCCGAAGATCAGCAGCGTGCGGCGGTCGGAGACATACGCCGCCAGGCGGGCCGCCTGAGCGGTCGCCATGGTGCGGGCCTCGATCAGCCCGCGCAATGTGGTCGGCACGGGGCCGGCGGGCCCGAATGCGCCGGCATACATCGGCGAGGTCGTCGACGACAGCCCGTCGCGGTGGCTCCTCAGGTACGACATGTACGCCGTCGCTTGCGACTTGAGCAGCACGCGCAGCGCGTCCAGGTACTCGCGCGGCTCGTCGCCGATCGGCTCCGACTGGAACTGGCTGATCATCTCGTCGAGCATGGCGAGGACGTCGCGTTCGAGGCGGGCCATGACGGAGTTTCTGGCCCGCCGCTCCTCGCGGTCTTCGGCGTCCTCGCGCGGTGCGATGATATCGGTGTCGGTCACGCGGCGTCCTTCGGCCCGGAACACAAGCTGATGGGCATCTATCGGCCGTCTTGCCACTGACGATAAGGCTGTTGACGCGGCGGGCGACTGATGGCGGCCGGCTCACGGCACCTCACTGCGGCTCACGGCACCTCACTGCGGCAAACGGGCGCCTCGACACTCCACTCTGTCGCAGCCGGCGCTGTGGTCTGCTACACTCCGTCCCATGGTCGCCGGCAACATCCCTCGTTTGGTCGAAGTCCTGAACACGCGCGCAGGCGCCGAGAAGCGCCTGCCGTGCGCCGAAGCCTTCAAGGTGGCGCGCGACCTCGAGGTCCCGGTGGACGAGGTCGGCAAGGCCTGTAACGAGCTGGGCATCAAGGTCGTGCACTGCCAGCTCGGCTGCTTCTAGCCCGCGACTCAAGGCTCCTCCTCCGGCCAAAGAGCCCTCACCTCCTCTTCCTTTACGCTGCCGACCGACGCGCGTCAGCCCCTCTGGGTTGCCGACCGCCGCACTCCAGCTCCTCTGCGCCGCCGACCGCCGCACGCAGCACCTTCGCGCCGCCGACCGCCGCGGCCCCCCTACGTCGGACAGTTAACACTGCGGCCGTAAGGTTATCCTCCACCCGCGCACGGGTATTCATCGTCGTAGTCGTGGGCGCCACCCTTTGCAGCTCGTACGGGTCCTGCGGCCAGAAGAGGTGTATCGCGCAGGCACTCCCCGCTCGTCGTACCAGGAGGACTTTGATGTCAACGATCCAGCAACTCAAGACCTACCAGATGCTTATCGACGGCCAGTGGGTCGCCGCCGCGAGTGGTCTTACCTACCAGGTCGTCGATCCGGCGACCGAACAGCCGATCGCGATCGTGCCGAAGGGCGCCGTCGCAGACGCTGAGCGTGCGGTACGCGCGGCGCGCAAGGCGTTCGATTCCGGTCCCTGGCCGCGCAAGCTCGCCGTGGAGCGCTCCGAGCTGCTCCACAAGGCGGCCGGCCTGATCCGCGAGCGCGCCGAGGACCTGGCGCTGCTCGAGACCCGGCAGATGGGCAAGCTGCTCGCCGAGTCGCTCGTCGACGTAAACGACGCGGCGCACACCTTCGACTACTACGCCGGTCTTGCCGTCGAACAGCACGGCCAGACACTGGAGGTCCCCGGCGAGAGCATGAGCATGGTCGTGCGGGAGCCGATCGGCGTCACGGCCGGCATCACGCCGTGGAACTTCCCGCTGCTGATGGCGGCCTGGAAGGTGGCGCCGTCGCTCGCCGCCGGCAACGTGATGATCCTGAAGCCCGCCTCGGTCTCGCCGCTCACCTCGCTCGAGCTCGGCCACATCCTCGAAGAGGCCGGCCTGCCGGAGGGCGTCTTCCAGGTGCTCACCGGTCCGGGCGGTGAGGTGGGCGACTACCTTGCTACGTCGGGCGACATCGACATGGTCGCCTTCACGGGCAGCGTCGAGGTCGGCAAGGCCATCATGCGGGCCGGCGCCGGGAACGTGAAGAAGGTCGGCCTGGAGCTGGGCGGCAAGAGCCCGAACATCGTCTTCGAAGACGCCGACTTCGAAGCCGCTATCGACGGCGCGCTGGTCGGCATCTTCGCCGGCTCGGGCGAGGTCTGTTCGGCCGGTTCCCGGCTGCTCGTGCAGCGTTCCATCTACGACCGCTTCGTCGGCGAACTCGTCTCGCGCGCCATGGCGATCCGCGTCGGAGCGCCTGCCGAAGAGTCGAGCGAGATGGGACCGGTGGTCTCCCAGCAGCAGCTCGACACGGTCGAGCGCTACGTCAAGATCGGCCTGCAGGAGGGCGCCAAGCTGGCCACCGGCGGCCATCGGCTGGAGGGCCGCGGCTACTACTACGAGCCGACCATCTTCGTCGACGTCGACAACAGGATGAGGGTGGCCCAGGAGGAGATCTTCGGGCCGGTGCTCGTCGTCATCCCATTCGAGACCGAAGCCGAGGCCATAGCCATCGCCAACGACACGATCTACGGACTGGCCGGCGCGGTCTGGACCCGCGACGTCACCAGGGCGATGCGGGTCATCAAGGCGCTGCGCGCGGGCATCACCTGGGTCAACACCTACCACCCGACCTACAGCGAAGCGCCGTGGGGCGGCTACAAGCAGAGCGGCGTGGGCCGCGAGCTGGGTACCTTCGGCCTCGACGAATACCAGGAGGTCAAGCAGATCAACATCGACCTCACCGGTCGCGCCCTGGGCGTCTACCAACACGGGACGGAGGACGGCAAGCAGGGTAAGGTCGTGTCGCTGAACGACCGCCGGCCGTTCAACGACGAGTTCAAGGCCGACGAGTGGGTCGGCTACTGTGAGAACTGCCGCTAGAAGGAGTGCCCGTGGCCGTAGACGTGACCGAAAAAGTAGCGCCCGGCCTGCGGATCGCCGGTCCCGTGGGGACCGGCGATCCGCTCACCGTCCACAGCCCGTGGGACGGGAGTGAGGTCGCCACCATCTTGACGACGCGCCTCGAAGAGCTCGACCTCGTGCTGGACCGCGCGGTCGCGGCTTTCGCCGAGTGGCGCTGGACGCCGGCCTGGAAGCGGGCGCAGATCCTCGAGCGCGCCTCGCACCTGCTCGACGACCACGCCGAAGAGATCGCCCGTCTCATCGCCTCGGAGGGTGGCAAGCCGCTCAAGGACGCGCGGGTCGAAGCGCGGCGCGGGGCCTCGACGTTTCGCTGGGCCAGCGAGGAGGCCAAGCGCACGGCCGGCGAGATCATCGAGATGGACGCCGACCAGACCGGCGAGAACCGCTTCGGCTGGACCATCCGCGAGCCGCGCGGCGTCATCGCCGCGATCTCGCCGTTCAACTTTCCCCTGAACCTCGTCAGCCACAAGGTGGCGCCGGCTCTGGCCGGCGCCAACGTGGTGGTGCTCAAGCCGGCCTCGTCGACGCCGCTCACGGCGTTGCGCCTGGCCGAGTTCCTGACCGAGGCCGGCCTGCCCGAGAACGTCCTGCAGGTCGTCGTCGGCCCCGGCTCCACGCTGGGCGGCAAGCTGGTCAAGGACGAGCGCGTGAACATGGTGACCTTCACCGGCAGCCCGCCGGTCGGCCGCCAGATCGCCAGCGACGCCGGCATGAAGATGGTCACCCTCGAGCTGGGCAACAACTCGGCGACGATCGTCGACGACTCAGCCGACCTCCAGCTTGCCGTGCAGCGCGTGGTCGCCGGCGGCTTCTCCAACTCCGGACAGGTCTGCATCTCGGTGCAGCGCGTGGTCGTCCACGAGGCTGTCTACGACGAGTTCCTGGCGGCCCTCGTGGCGTCGGTCGAGGCGCTCAAGGTGGGCGATCCGCTCGATGAGACGACCGACGTGGCGGCGCTGATCGACGACCAGGAGACGGCCCGCGTCAAGGCCTGGGTCGCCGAGGCGCTCGACCAGGGCGCGACGCTCGCCGCCGGCGGCATCGACGAACAGGGCGATCTGCGCCCCACGGTGCTGACCGACGTGACGCGTGAGATGAAGGTCTGTGCCGGCGAGGTCTTCGGACCGGTGCTGGCCGTCATCAAGGCGCGCGATATCTGCGACGCGATCGAGATCTCCAACGACAGCGACTACGGCCTCCAGGCGGGCTTCTTCACGCGCGATCTGAACAAGGCGCTGTATGCCGCCCGTCACCTCGAGGTCGGCGGCGTGATGATCAACGAGGTACCGACCTTCCGGGTCGACCACATGCCCTACGGCGGCATCAAGAACTCAGGGCTTGGCAGAGAAGGCGTCAAATACGCCATCGCCGAAATGACTGAGCTCAAGATGGTGATGATCCGCGAGATGGACTGGGCCAGCCCAGGTTCGCCACTCGGCGCCTGCCGGCGCGAAGGCATGTAGCCCCCCAAACGACGAGCGAAAGGTCCTCTATGATCAGCGCCCGCAACCAGCTCCCAGGCACCATCAAGTCCATCACGCTCGGCGCTGTCATGGCCGAGGTCGTCATGGACGTAGGCGGCGCCGAAGTCGTGGCGGCCATCACGCGTAACTCCGTCGAGGCCATGGGCCTCAAAGAGGGCGACAGCGTGCAGGCGGTCGTCAAGGCCACCGAGGTGATGGTCCAGAAGTAGGGCTCGGGTGAGCGGCGGGCGCCCCTGCGAGCGGCGGGTGGCCTGTGCGAGCGGCGCCCGCGTGAGCGGGGCCCGTGCGAGCGGTGCCCGTGTGACGCGCCGACGGAGGCGCGTTACACTGGGATCGTGAGCACCACCTCCCCACGTCGCGTCGACTACCTGCGTCTCTCTGTCACCGACAGGTGCAACCTGCGCTGCGTCTACTGCATGCCGCCCGAGGGCGTGCCGCCGCGCTCGCACGACGAGATCCTCTCCTACGAGGAGCTGCTGGTCTTCGCCGCGGCCGCCGTGGCGGCCGGCATCACGAGGGTCCGCGTGACGGGCGGCGAGCCGCTGGTGCGCAAGGGCTTCGTCGGCTTCATCGAGCGGCTCGCCGCGCTCGAGGGCCTCACCGACCTCTCGCTCACGACCAACGCCATCCTGCTGCCGGCCTGCGCCGCCGAACTGCGCGCGGCCGGCCTCAAACGCGTCAACGTGAGCATCGACAGCCTAGATCCGGAGCGCTACGCGCGGCTCACCCGCGGCGGGTCGCTCACTGAGGCGCTCGCCGGACTCGACGCGGCGTTGGCGGCCGGTTTCTCGCCGGTCAAGGTCAACGCCGTGCTGCTGGCCGGCGTCGAGGGCGAGGTCGACGGCTTCGTCGAGCTCATCAGGCGTTGCGACGTGCACGTGCGCTTCATCGAGTACATGCCGCTCGACCGTCGGCTCGCGGCCGACCGCACCTTCGTGCCGGCAGGCATCCTGCTCGAGCGGCTGCACGCTGAGCACGCGGTCGAGGCGGTCGACGGGCCGTTCGGCCTGGGTCCGGCGCGCTACTACCGGGTGCCCGGCGCCCGTGGCACGATCGGCTTCATCGCCGGCGTCTCCGACCACTTCTGCGCCGGCTGCAATCGTCTGCGCCTGATGGCCGACGGCCGGCTCAAGACCTGTCTGTTCTCGGCCCCCGAGCGCGAGCTCGACGTGCGGCCGCTGCTCGGCCGCCCCGCCGAGCTCGCCGCCGCCATCGATGCGGCCATCGACGGCAAGAACTTCGATCGCCTGGTCGAGGCGCCCGACAGCGGTCGCGGCATGTCCCAGATCGGGGGGTAGAATCGCGCTGTGAATGGACTCTCCCACTTAGA
>PKYM01000092.1 GCA_003132645.1 Actinomycetota bacterium
TCCGTCGCAGCGACGATCTCGCGGCCGCGCTGGCGCTGGCCAGGGCGGCGCATCTGGAGATCGCCGCGACCCCATCGAACCCACTTGCACTGTGGGGAGCATTCGACGACGACCGTATGGTTGGCACGGTGTCGCTTGACCGCTGCAGGGGGCTGCCCGTGGTGGGACGGATCGCAGTCGAGGACGGCTACCGGAGACTCGGGCTCGGCCGGCGGCTTCTGGCTGCAATCGAAGACGAAGCGAAGAGCCGCGGCCAGACAGCGCTGTGGGCGACGGCCCGCGCGCCCGGCTTCTTCACCGCGATGGGCTACGCGGTGGTCGAGGAGGGTCCGAAACGCGCCCTGCTGCTGGCAGATTGCGCCCAGTGCGAGCGCTTCGGGCGCGACTGCCACCCCGAAGCGGTCCGCAAGACGCTCGACCGTGCCCGCCGCGCAGCCGGTCAAGCACCGTAGCCGGCGCGGTAGCGCTCGCACAAGTCGACGTAGAGCTGCTTGAAGCCAAGCCATNNGCCGGCACGCCGGCGGCGATCCTCGCCGCCGGCACCACGGCGCGCTGCGGTACGACCGCACCCTCGGCCACCACCGCCCACTCGCCCACGTCGGCCCAGTCACTGACCACGGCACCCATGCCGACGACGGCGTAATCGCCCAGGCGTGCCACGTTGTGCACGACAGACCCGTGACCCAATGTCACCCAGGAGCCAATGGTGCAGGTCTCGCCCGGGCGGGCGTGCACGACACAGTTGTCTTCGACGGCACAGCAGTCGCCGAGCACGATGGCGCCATAGTCGCCACGAAGGCGCGCGCCAGGCCCGATCCAGCAATGCGCGCCCAGCCGGACGTCGCCGAACACCTCCGCTGACGGATGCACCCAGGTCTGCTCACCGAGCTGCGGCGTCCTGCCCTCGAAGCTGGTCACACTCATAGTCCCCCACTCCCTCAGAGTCCGGTCACACTCATACCTTGTCGGCGAGAGCCGTCGTGACGAGCGAGGTGACCTCCGCCTTCGACGGCACCTTGCCGCTCATTACCAGCTTGCCATCGATGGCCAGGGCCGGTGTCGACATTACCCCGTAGGCCATGATCTTGGGGTAATCCTCCACCTTGACGAGCTCGGCGTCGGTGAGGCCCAGGTCACCAACTGCCTCTTTGGTGATCGCCATGAGCTTCTGGCAGTTGGCACAGCCTGAACCCAGGATCTCGAGCTTCATTTGTGTCTCCTTGTCATCGTTGTCAAGAGGCGTTGCGCTTGCCCGCCGTCGGTTTCACGGCGCAGCCGGAGGCATCGCTGGGGACCGGTGGGGCGCTGCGCAGGCGTTCCAAGTAGTCCAAGAAGCCCCCGAGGTCACCATCGAAACGCTCCCAGTCGATGGAGTAGTAAGTGCGCGTGCCTTCGCTGCGCATGCGCAACAAACCGGCGTCGCGCAGCAGTGCTAAGTGATGCGAAACGAGAGGCTGGCTCTGATCGAGCGGTCCCGTCATCTCGCACACGCAGCGCTCTCCCCCGAGCAGGAACTCGATGATCTGAGCCCGCGTCGGGTTGCAGAGCGCCTTGAAGAAGGGCACGAAGTCGGTGATGTCAACGGCTTCAGTGCGAGCTTTGACGACTTTCATCTCATCTCCTTGGTAAGAATCGTCGTGAGTCATTGCGGGTCTCGCGGCGGGTCGCAGGCGACTTCCTCGACGCCGGCGGCCACGGCGGCAGGCACCGGCTGGTCGGTCACTCCCCAGTATCTGCGCCCCATCCAAAGCGCCACGTTGACGAGACCGATGAGCACCGGCACCTCGACCAGCGGGCCGATGACGCTGGCGAAGGCCTCGCCCGAGTTGATGCCGAACACAGCGATGCTCACGGCGATCGCCAGCTCGAAGTTGTTGCTGGCTGCGGTAAACGACAGCGTGGCCGTCTTCTTGTAGTCGGCGCCGATCTTGCGCCCCAGGTAGAAGCTCACGAAGAACATGATCACGAAGTAGCAGAGCAGCGGGATGGCGATGCGCACGACGTCGAGCGGCAGCTTGACGATGAGGTCGCCCTTGAGGCTGAACATCACGAAGATCGTGAACAGCAGGGCGATGAGCGTGATGGGGCTGATGCGCGGGATGAACGTCTGCTCGTACCACTCACGGCCCTTGTACTTGAGGCCCAAGTAGCGCGTGAGCATGCCCGCCAGGAACGGGATGCCGAGGTAGATGAAGACGCTCTTGGCGATCTGCCCGATGGAGATGTCGACGGCCGCACCGTTTAGGCCGAACAGCGGCGGCAGCTTGGTGACGAAGACCCAGGCGAAGACGCTGTAGAAAAGCACCTGGAAGACCGCGTTGAAGGCGACCAAACCGGCGGCGTAGTCGGTGTCGCCCCTGGCGAGCTGGTTCCAGACGATGACCATGGCGATGCAACGCGCCAGGCCCATCATGATGAGGCCGACCATGAACTCGGGATAGTTGTGCAGGAAGATGATGGCCAGGAAGAACATCACGAACGGCCCGATCAGCCAGTTCTGCACCAGCGACAGGCTGAGGATCTTGTAGTCGCGAAAGACGTCGCCGAGCTCCTCGTAACGCACCTTGGCGAGCGGCGGATACATCATCACGATCAGGCCGATGGCGATGGGGATGTTGGTCGTGCCGACGCTGAAGCGGTTGATGAAGTGGGGCACGCCGGTGAAGGCCCAGCCGAGAAACACGCCGACGGCCATCGCCAGGAAGATCCAGGCCGTGAGGTAGCGATCGAGGAACGAGAGTCGCTTGATCGTGCCTTCGGCCATGTCCGTCTTCTCCTGGACGTTTGCGCGCGTCGCCGGGCGTCGAACGCCCGCCTTCGCAAGAATCTTACATTGACGGGGGTTTATGGTCAACGTACATTGATATAAAGAGACTAGCATGGAAACGTCGCTCACCCGCAATCGAGTGGGGGCTCACGATCGACGCCGCGGCGTGCACCGGCTGTGGCACCTTCATCGACTTCTGCCACAACGATGTTTACCGCTGGTCTGACGACGAGAGCACGGTCGTCGTTGCGCACAAGACTCACTGCGTGACCGGCTGCTCCCACTGCGGAACGCTGTGCGAAACGCAGGCGATCTCGTTCCCCACACTCGAGGATATCAAGCGCGCCCGTCGCGGTGAGTGAGATCGTGACCCCCGCGAAGGCGACGCCGGAGACGCGCTGCGCAAGGCCGCGCTCGATCAGGGGAAGCTTGACGCGCTAACACCCTTCGTGCTCTGACTTTAGGACTGAGGTCGATCGATGTCGGCGGCTCAGCTCTGACTGATCGACTGGGCCGAGCGAGGGAGTTGGACGTCGGTCGCGTGATCGTCCTCGTGTTCCTCTTTGTCGTCTTGTCTGGGCCGATCCTGCCGAGTGCGACTGCCCTTGCGTTTGCGCACCGCCTCGCGCAGCAGCCACTCCACCTGGG
>PKYM01000171.1:0-12713 GCA_003132645.1 Actinomycetota bacterium
GCGGGGCCGGCGCCGGCCATCAGAGCCTCTCGTCCGGGGCTCGTCGACTCCGACTCTATGGTCGACACGCCGCCCAGCAAAAAGAGGGTGATGCTGCGCACGGGGATGCCCTGGGCGCGCGCCACGAGCGAGTGGGCGAGCTCGTGCACGAGCACCGAGATGAAGAGCAGCAGGGCCGCCGCCAGGGCGACGGTCCAGGTCGTGGCGGTCGACCAGCCCTCCACGGGAAACCACGACTCGGCCAGTGAGAAGGTCATCAGCGCGAAGATGATGATCCAGCTCGGGTGGATGGCGATGTCGATGCCGAAGAGTCGGCCGATCCTGAAGCCGGGCCCCATGTGTCTCCTTTGGTCTCGCTTACGGATTGTTCCCGTTTGCGACGCGGGCGAACGGCGGCAGCGGCTAGTCGAGCTCGACTATGGTGTCGAGGCCGTCGGCTATGGCCAGCACGCGAGCCTCAGGACCGCGTGTGCGACGAGCCGCGGCGAGGGCCTCGTCGACTGACTCGAAGGCCAGCAGGCCCATACCCTCGAGGAGCGCGCGGTCGCCCCCGCCGACGACCCCGACGCGGAAGCTCGTCATGAGCTTGGCCATCATGTAAGCGCGCTGCCCGCCGGGGCCGAGCGGCTCGACGCAGCCGCGGGCCACGAGGTCGAGGGGTCGCTCGGCCGTCAGCAAAGCGCCGAAGTTGTGCTCGCCCGGTCCGTCGCCGACACCCAGCGGCAGATCGGCGCAGAAGACGATCAGGCCGCCGCCCGTGACCACGGGACGGGCAGCCAGGCCCACATAGGTGGCCGCCCGCGAGGCCTGGTAGAGGCTGCGGTCCTTGGGTGCCGGCACGCCCGCCACGACGAGGTCGAAGGGCCGCTCGTGGCGTCTGACCCAGGCCGTGCCGTGCTCGAGGGCGAGCCGGCGCTGAACGGCGGCGGCGTCGCCGGCCGCAACTCCTGCGACTCCGCCGCCGTCGTTCAGCACGACGTTCAGGGCGAAGCGCAGCCGGGTGTGCGCCGCGATCTCGCGCAGCTCCTCCTGAAAGGGATTTCCGTCGAGCCGGCAGAGTCGCACGGCCGGCTGGTCCAAGAAGACGGGATGGTGGGTCCAGGCGATGGTCTCCTGTCCAGCACAGCCGATCGCCACCGCCTTGACGCCGCCCGAAAACCCGGCGTAGAGGTGGGGCTCGACGATGCCGACGGCGATCACGAGATCGGCTTCGGCCACCGCGTCGCTGATCCACACGGGGCAGCCGGCCGAGGTGACCCCGAGCGGCACGCTCGTCTGGCTGATCCCCTGAGCGTCGACGACGCGCAGGCGCGCGGCCACCTCGGCGCCGACCAAGGCGGCCTTCTCGTCTGGCGTGGTCGTGCGGTGCAGGCCGCAGCCCACCACGACGCGGACCTGCTCGTCGCGCAGCCCGGCCGCCGCGAGGCGCTCGAGGAGCGCCGGCAGCAGCGTCGAGACCGGACAGTCGCGGCTCGAGTCGGGCACGACCACGGCCACCTTGGCGGCGCCGCGGGCGAGCTCCGCGAGCGGCGCAGCCTCGAGGGGGGCGTCGAGCGCCGCGTCGAGTGCCGCCGGCAGGTCATCGAGGTCGGGCAGGCGGGCCGGCTCCTCGAAGGCGGAGGCGCCCATGACTGCCAGGCAGCGCCGCCCGGACAGCGCGTAGGGCGTCACGAGCGCGTCTCGCAGTGTCGCTCCGGCAGCACTTGGGACGTCACGACGGCGTCTCCCGGGGCCGTGCCGGCGGGCAGACGAAGAGCGCCACCAACGCGAGCGCCGCGCCGAAGGGCGGGAACACGACGGCGGCAAGAAAGCCGTAGATGAGCCAGTTGAGCAAGGGGCGCCCGGTGGTGCGGGCGATGCGGTAGCCCACGTACATGCAGACCGGGAGCTGAACTGCGAACAGGATCTGGATGACGACGGTGGGGAGGTGCATGGCCTAAGCGTACCGCTCGAGAAGTCGACCGACGAGTTCGCCCAGGCCCGCGACGGCCGTCGGCGGCGAGAGCGGCAGCGCCTCGCCGCCGAAGCGCAGCAGCTCGTGGCTGAGCCAGCGCTCGTCGACGAAGGGCTGCAGGGCGAGAACGCCGCCGGCCCGGCCTGTTTGCGCGTCGACCGCGCCCGCCGCGGTGCCGGCCGCGCTCGCGGGCGCACCTTTCGCGCTCGCCGACGCAGCGACCGTGGGTTCGCGCTCGGCGATCCAGCGGGCGATGCCGGGGCCATACCAGACGATGGCGCGCTGCGGCGCATAGAGCTGCGAGCTGCGGATACCCTCGCGCCGGTAGAGCTCGACCTCGGCCTCGGCTCTCGGCGCGAAGCGTTCGCTGCGCGGCAGCGCGCGTTTGGTGGTCGCCACGCGGAACGTCCTCGTGCCCTGCGAGCGGCGACACCAGGCGACGTAGTACCACTCGCCGCGCGTACGCACGAGCAGGTAGGGCTCGACCGTGCGCGTCGTGCTCACGCCGCTGCCTTCGGACCAGTAGTCGATGTCGAGCAGGCGGCGCTGGCCGATCGCCGCGCTGACCGCGTCGAGGATCGGTTCGGCGGCCGGCAGGCGCTCGCCGGCGGCGACCGCCGACGGGACGGCGCTGCGCGCGTGGCGCAACTTGTCGGCCGCGCTGCGCAGCGCGGCGCCGCGCTCGATCGGCAGCTGCCCGCCGAGGATCTCAACGGCCAGCAGCAGGGTGTCGACCTGCAGCGGCGACAGGCGCGCCGGCCGCGCGAAGGCCGAGCTTGCGGTGTCGCAGGTCACGACCAGCGTGGCGCCCTTGATCTCGGCCCAGACGAGCGTGCCCTCGCCGCCGAAGTTCACGAGGTTGAGGAGGCGCACGTCGGCCTTGAGCTCGGCCGGCGTGACGTCGACGGCGGCGCAGACCGTGGAGACCGCCACCGGCGTCTCGTCTCTGTCACCCGACGCGTGGCAGACACCGTGCAGGTAGGTCATGAGGGCCGCGAGGCGCGTGAAGCGGTCGACTTCGACCTGCCAGTCGGCGCCGCCGGCCGTGGTCGTCGGACTTGCGGGGGGCCGGCCGGCGCTCGCCGTACGGCCGGAGGTCGTGCCGCCGCCCGAATCGTCACCGGCGTCACCGGCGTCACCGGCGCCCTCAAGAAGCTCTGACGCTTGGCCGGCAGTGAGCGGCGGGTGGGCGAGGCCCTCGGCCAGGCGCACGAGTTGTGCGTGCACCTCGACGCGCAGCTCGGCCGGTTCGACCAGCTCGGCTGCCTCGCCCATCGACAGTACCCAGGCGACGAGCTGCTGGGGCGAGTTGTAGGGGGTCGTGTAGACGATGGCGCCGTCGTCGGAGCCGGCGTTGCCGCTGGAGCCGTCGCCATCACTGGAGCCGCCGCCATCACCGGAGTCGGAGCCGTCGTTCGGGGCCGGCGCGATCGTCCCGCAGCGCGAGAAATGCGCTTCGACCCACCACGCCATGTCGGCCGAGACGCGCACCGTGGCGCTGCCCACCGCCTCGCCGAGCTGCCAGGCCGGCCGGTCGAGATAGTTGTCGATCGTGAAGTCCTGGGGCGGCGTGAAGTCGTGGGGCGCGCGCGTGGCGAAGGTCACTCGTGAGCGCACGCGCGACACGCGGAAGGTGCGGACCGCCTGGCGCAGGTGACAGAAGGCGATCAGATACCACTCGTCGCCGACCAGCAGCAGCCCGTAGGGGTCGACGGTGCGCCCGAGCTCCTCGTCGCGGCCGATCGAGTAGTAGGCGAACGTGACCGTCTTGCCGGCCGCCGCCGCCTGCTGCAGCTTGGGGAGGGCGCTCGCGGCGCGCTGCGCCTCGCGGGCGGGCAGCACGCTGACCGGCGCCGTGGTCGCGGCGGCCAGCAGCTCGGGGCGGCCGTGCGTGAGACTGAGCAGGGCCAGACGCAGCGGCTCGCTGTAGGCGAAGCGGTGTTCGAGCACGAACAGGCAGGCGGCCAGCGCCGAGAGCTCGTCGGGCGTGAAGGCGATGGCCGGCAGGTAGTAGGCGGCCGCCGGGAGCGAGTACAGCTCGGCTTCGCCCTCGCTCTCGGCGTCGGCCTCCACACCGATGCCGAGGCCGGCGAGCTCGGCACGATCTTCGTAGAAACGCCGCTTGAAGGCGTCGTCGGTCATGAGCGCATAGCCCTCGACGCGCCGCCGGATCTCGGCTGAGGTCACCGGCCGACCGGGCCGCGAGAGCAGGAAGGCGACCAGTGAAAGTCGCCGGATGAGCTTGTCGGCGTCTTTCGAGAAGCCTTCCTCGCGCGGTGGTGCATCGGGCGTCACGTGGTCTCCTTTGGAGCGTCCTCGGCAAGGGTCCCAGCGTCGCCACCAGCGCCGGCGTGGCCGGCGGGGGGCAGCTCGCGTGCCAGAAGCTTCCGGTACTCGTCGGCAAAGCCGCGGTGTGTGAAGAAGCCGCTCATCCCGTGGCTGAGCTCGCCGTCGGGCCCGACGGCGGCAAAGAGAGCCGTGCAGCCCTGAGTGCGCGCCCAGTCAGCGACGGCCTCGACAAGCGCGCGGGCGACGCCTCCGCCGCGCTCGGTCGGTAGCACGTACAGATCGCTAATCTCGGCCACCTTGAGGCGCTCCACGCTTGTCTTCCAGCTCGCTGTGACGATGCCCAGCGGCTCACCCGTGACGCCCTCGCGTTCGGCGAACAGAACGACGCAGCGCCGGTCGTTGAGCAGCGCGTCGAGACCGGCGCGCTGGCGGGAGGGCGGAACCGCCAGACCTTCCTCGGCGAAGTAACGGCGCAGCAGATCGCTCGCCAGCCCTTGCGCTTCGCCGCCTTCGGCTTTTCGTATCGTCAGTCGTTCGTCAGCCATGTAGTTGGCCGCTCCTGGCGGTTCGCTGCGTGCACCGCGCTGTGGCGGCGCACGACGTGCACTGCACCACAACGAAGCTTACTTCACCTGGAGCTTGGGCGGCTGCATCGTTTGCAACGACCAGCATTGTCGTTCGCCGGTATCGGCGCCGGCACGGCTCCGGAGAGTAAACGAAGTCGGCCGACATCCCGAGCCGCCCCAGTGGGCGCAGAAAAGTAAGGCGGGGGTGTGGGCCCCCGCCCATACCCCCGCTCAGTCGGTCCCTGAGAGGGATCAGTCTGCTACTTGACGACGACCTTCACGACCCTGCTGTCGTTCGGCACGTGCGGCACCTTGTAGTCAAACCCGCTGTTGGACCCGGCGAGGGTGCCATCGGAGTAGTAGCGTGTCCCGCCCGCGAAGTAGATGCGGACGAGATAGGTGCCCTTCACCGTCGGCTTGAACGTCCAGCTCGCGGTTGACGAGCTCGAGAGCGTCTTGGTGCTCGAGTACTTCGAGCGCAGCACGGTGTAGATGCCGCGCCGCGCCGCCTTGACTAGCTGGAGCGTGGCTTTGAAGCCGGCGAAGTTGGGGGACACGGTGGCGGAGATCGTCGTGGACTTGCCGAGGCGCGGCGAGGTCCCGGACCTGAGGGACAGTCCGGCTTTGATAGACACGCGCGGCACGAAAGCCTCGAAGAGCTTCATCTGCGAGGGGTCGTCTGGAGGGCGGCCTTGATCCACAACCTCATGCTCGCCCATACGAGGGCGGTACGGGCGGGGCAGGGAAGACCGGGCCGGACACACGATCGTAGTCGATCGCGCTCACGAGTGACGTCGTCAGGCAGGGTGCGCAAAGACGAAAGCGGGGGCGGGGATGGCGCATGCCATCCCCGCCCCCGCAATGGTTCCCGCAGGCGAAGCCGTCCTGTCGCTGCGGCTGGGGTCCGCTAGACCGCCTGCTTCTCGGCGGCCGCGATGATGCGATCGAACTCGGCGCCCAGGTCGTCGGGAAAGCCGATGGGCTCGGCGGCGAGGATCTCGCGCACCTTGTCCTGGGCCTTGTCGATCGTGCTCGGAGATCCGGCCTGCCGCCAGCCTTCGTAGGTGCCGGTCTCGCCGAGCTTGGCCTGCCAGAGCTCGCGCACGTGGGCGCGGGTGTGGTTGTCGAACAGGTAGTTGCCGTTGAAGCCCATCTTGGCGATGAGGTCGCGGGCCAGGGTCTCGTCTGTGACCTCGACGCCACGCAGGATGCGCTTGACCATGCCGAGGATCTCGTCGTCGACCACCATGTTCTCGAGGCAGAGGATGCGCGAGCCGTCGAGCAGGCCGGTGCCGAAGGTCACGTCGGCGCCGTTGGCGTAGGCCATGAACATGGCGATGGCGTTCTCGTAGGCGCTCTGGATGCCGGGCTCCTTGGCGGTCGTGGCGCCGGCGCCATACCAGGCCGGCACGCCGTAGAAGTCGGCCATGTGGCCCTGGCAGGAGCGCAGCAGGATGGCCTCGGGCGAGTTGCTCGCATAAGCGCCGCTGTTCATGTACATCGCCGTCGGGCCGCCGCCGTGGATCACCGGCGCGCCGGGGTAGGCGAGCTGCACCAGCGTGGCGCCGCTCACGAACTCGGCGTTAGTGACCACCGCCGAGCCGGCGATCGTCACCGGGCCGGTCGCGCCGAGGATGGGCATGGGATAGAAGCTGACCGGGATGCCGGCCTCCGCCAGCGTGAGCGCCAGGTCCATGCCGAAGCGCTCCTGGTGGAGCGGGCTGACGGTGCAGATGATGGCCGTGAAGGTGGGCCGCTTACGCAGGCCGTCGCGGCCGCCGGCCAGCGCCGAGGCCATCTCGATCAGGCTGCGCGCCTCCCAGTCCTCCTTGATGGAGACCACGATGGTGTGTTTGGCCGAGTTGCGCACGCAGGCGTCGAATTCGTGCAGCACCCTGCTCTGCGTGGGGCAGTCCTGGGCGGAGACGACGGCCGACGTGGCCGAGACGTTGTCAAGTGCCTGCACGACCCTGGCGCAGTTCTCGAGGTCTTGCTTGCGCGACGAGCGCACGACACCCGTGTCGGGATCGCGGTAGGACACGCCGCAGCCGTCCGAGGAGATGTAGATGTGCTCGCCGTCGAGCGGCAGGTCGTACTCGGGGGTGCGGCCGCCGAGCGTGAACTCGTGGGGCACGCTGGCCAGGGCCTGCTCGACGAGGGCGCCGGGGATCTTGGCCACCGTGGTCTCGCGATCGACTGTAGCGCCGTGCTCCTCGAGGATGTCGAGGGCCGCCTGGGAGTAGAACATGACGCCGACGTTCTCGATGACGTCGAGGGTGGACTCGTGGATCTGCCTGATCTGGTCTGCGTCGAGCAGCTCGAGCTTGACTCGCTTGCCTACATGACAGCCGTCTGCGTAAGCCACGGTGGTTTCCTTTCGGGAGACGAAAAGGACGGCGCGCGCGGGCGCCTTGCGGCGCGCCGGCAGGTGGCGCCGTCGCGGACGTGGGTGGCTTACAGGACCGGGTGGTCTCTGGCTGACGACTTGAGGCGGTTGGCCTTCACGCGACTCCTGAAGTTGCTGGTCGATCCACCGACTTGGGGCAACGTCGCGCCCGTTTCGGACGCTGCGGGCGATTCTACTCCTTGTGTCACGTCTCTGACGCGGCGATGATCTCGTCGAACTCCCGAGCGAGGTCGGCAGGGAAGGCGGGTGGCTCTGCCGCCAGCAGCTCCTCGACACGCGCCTGGGCGCGGTCGGCGGTGCTCGGCGCGCCGGTCGAGAGCCAGCCGTCGTAGGTGCCGGTCTCGCCCAGCTTGGCCTGCCACAGCTCGCGCACGTGCTGTCGGGTGTGCGGCGCGAACAGGTAGTCGCCCTTGAAACCCATCTGCTCGATGAGCTCGACCGCCAGGTGTTCACGGTCGACCGTGACGCCGCGCAGCAGCCTGCTGACCATGCCGAACACCTCGTCGGCCACGACGAGCTCCTCGAGCGACATCTGGGTGACCGAGTCGAGCAGACCGGCCCCGAACAGAAAGTCGGCGCCGGCGAACAGCTCGAGCGTCATGCCGAGGGTGTTCTCGTAGGCCGACTGCGCGCCGGGTTGCTTGTCTTTGGTGCCGCCCCAGCCGAGGCCGGCCGGCAGACCGTAGAACCGCGCCATCTGACCCTGGAGGGCACGCAGCAGCAGCGCCTCGGGAACGTTGGCGAAGTAGGCGCCGGTGCGCATGTACAGGGCGGTCGGACCGCCGGCGTGGATGAGCTTCGCGCCGGGGTGCGCGAGCTGGATGGCGGTGACCGCGCCGAGGATCTCGGCGTTGTTGACGACAGCCGTGCCGGCGGGCGTGACCGGCGCCGTGGCGCCGAGGATGGGCATGGGGTAGAGCATCATCGGGATGCCGGCCTCGGCCAGGGTGAAGGCCAGGTCCATGCCGAAGCGCTCCTGGTGGAGCGGGCTCACGGTGCACAGGATGACCGAGAAGGTCGGCCGCTCGCGCAGCTCCCTGGCGCCGCCGGCGACCGCCTCGGCCATGCGGATGAGGTCGCGGGCCTCGGTCTCGTCTTTGACCGAGACCACGATGGCGTGCTTTTCGGAGGCCCGCATGCAGGCGTCGAACTCGTGCAGCACGCGCGTCTCGACGGGGCAGTCCTGGGCGGACACGAGGGCCGAGGTGGCGGAGATGTTGTCGAGGCCCTGCACGACGCGGGCCGCGGCGCTGACGTCGGCCTTGGTCGAGGGCCGCACCGTGCCGTCGTGCTCGCGCACGAAGGTGGCGCAGCCGTCGGAGGTGATGTAGGCGTGCTCGCCGTCGATCGGCAGATCGTAGGCCGGCGTGCGGCCGCCAAGCGTGAAGGTGTGAGGCAGGGTGGTCAGGGCGCGCTCCACCAGCTCGGGCGGCAGTTTGGCGACGGTCGTCTCGTAGTCGACCTCGGCGCCGGCCTCGGCCAGCACGTCGAGAGCGCGCTTCGAGTAGTAGACGCAGCCGACCTCGCTCAGGATGTCGAGCGAGGTCTCGTGGATGCGGCGCACCTCGTCGGGCGAGACGATCTGCAGCGGCCGGCGCGGGCCGGTTCGGCGGGTCTCGGCGTGGGTCACAGAGCCTCCTCGGGCGTCGATGCGGGTCACGGGGCTTCATCGGGGTCGGCGGGGGCGGCCGACGGCGTGTCGCCCGTCGACAGGGCGCCACTGGTCGGTGAGGCACCACCCGTGGGCTGGGCGCCACCGGTCGGCGAGGCACCACCCACCGTCCGCGAGACGAAACGTTGGGAAACGAACGGCGAGGTCACGGCGCGCACCAGCGCGTCGTAGTCGAGGGCGAACTCGACGGCTTCGCCGGGCCGCAGCTCGCGCGGCGTGATGAGCATGCCCACGTCGCTTGTCATGCCGGCGATGTAAGCGCCCTCGAGCAAAGGCCGCAGACCCTGAGGCTCGCAGTCGCGGCGCCCGAGGGCTATCAGGGCATGCCAGGCGGGCTCGTGGGGCAGGGTGGTGTCGGGGACGTGGCCGAAGGCGTCGAGGCCGGCGGCGCCGGGCGGCGCCGGCGGCTTGAAGAACGATTCGAGGACGGTGGCGCTGAGTATGGGATCGACGCGCTCGAGGCCTTCGAGCGGCGCGGCCGAGACGAAGTCGTAGCCGTAGAGCGGGCCGCCGCCGGAGCGGATCTCGGTACGAAAGCGCGGCACGAAACCGGCCAGGCACTGCAGGCAGCAGCTTCCGCCCAGCGACAGCAGCGGGCCGTCGATGTCGCCGGCGTCGGCCACGGTGGAAAGCACTGCTTCGGCGTCGCGGAAGAGCTCGACGCTCGGCAACTGGCCCGACAGGCAGGCGAAGTTGACCGAGATGCCGGCCAGCACGGTGCCGGGGATGCCGGCGAGGCGGCGCGCCGCCTCGCCGGCATCCCCGGGCAGCACTCCTTCACGGCGGTCGCCGAGGTCGACCGTGAGCAGCACCTCGATGGGCAGCCCCGGGGCGCGTTCGCCCAAGGCCTGGGCGGTCGCTGTGTCGCAGAGCATGACGCGGTCGGCGACCTGGGCGGCGGCGGCCACTTCGCCGGGTTGCGGCGCGCGCAGCAGGGTGAGCGGCGCCAGCGCCTGGGCGGCGAGTCGCACGAGGGCGGGCAGGCGAGAGTCGGCGAGACCGGTGCAGCCGGCCTCGAGCATCGCCTGCCCGACGGCGGGCTCGCCGTCGACGGCCTTGGTGACGCCGACGAGTTCGATGCCGCTCGCAAGAAGTCGCGCGGCGAGCGTCTGGGTAGCGTGGGTGACTGCGTCGAGATCGAGGGTGAGTCGAGGGTACATGGGCGACCTTCGCGTCCGGCGTTGGCCTGCCCGCGTCAGGCAGGCGGGACACGCGCTTCTAGTAGTCGTGAAGCGTGCCGCCGAAGGTGGCGGCAAAGCGCTGGCCAAGGTGGGTGTCGGGTGCCGTCTGCATCGTCTAACGCTCAAAAGACCGTCGGGCTGAGCGGGAACAGTATAATCGGACGACAAGAGCCGGGCCAAACCGAGGCGGAAAGGCAGACAGGCAGACGGCAGGCATGGTCCATCTCGACGGCGACATCACGGTAAGCGACGGCCATCTCGTGTTCGACGGCGTCGATGTGGTCGCACTCGCCCGCCGGGTCGCCACGCCGTTCTTTGTGTTCTCGCCGCGCCGTATCCGTTGGAACGTCAGCGCCATGGTCAACGCCTTCACGCGACGCCACCTCGATACCGAGATCTTCTTTGCCAGCAAGGCCTGCTCGAACTTGTGGTTCTTGGACCAGGTGCGCCGCGCCGGCATCAACCTCGAGGTGAACTCGGGCGGCGAGTTGTGGAAGGCCCAGCGCGCCGGTTTCGCTCCTGCGCAGATCATCTTCAACGGGGTCGCCAAGACCCGCGACGAGATCCGCGCCGCCGTCGAGGCGGGCGTCAGGGCGCTCGTCGTCGACTCGGTCTACGAGCTCGAGCGCATCGCCGAGGTGGCCGCCGCGGTCGGCCGGCCGGCGGCGGTCGACTTGCGGGTCGACGTCAACGTGGCGACGCTCACCCATCCCGGTCTCGTGACGGCTCACGGCGGCAAGCCCGGAATCGATCTCGACGACGCCCTGGAGGCCTTCGCCTTCGCCGGCGCCCACGAGGCGCTCGCACCGCGTGGCCTGCACCTCCACATCGGCTCGCAGATCACCGGCGTCGAGCCCTACCTCGCCGCCGTCGAGAAAGGCCTCGACCTGATCGAGGCCGTCGCGGCTGCGGGCGTGCCGCTCGACCACCTGAACGCCGGTGGCGGCTTTGCGATTCCCTACCGCGACCAGCCCGTCTGCGAGCCGGTCGACTACTTCTGCTCGGCGCTGACGATCGACGACTATGCCGAGGCTATCTGCGGCGTGCTCGAGCGTCGCCGGCCCGGCCTCAAGCTGCTGCTCGAGCCGGGCCGCTCGATCTCCGGCAACACGGCGCTGCTCGTCACGACGATCGAGAACACCAAGGTGAAGGGCCTGCGCGACGCCGCCGGGCGGCGTGTCGGCGACGAGCGCTGGCTGACCGTCGACGCCGGCTTCAATACGCTGCTCGAGCACACCAACTACCGCTGGTACTACCGCACAGTGGTGGCCAGCCGCGCGGCCGAGGCCGCCGACACGCCGTTTCGTCTGGCCGGTCCCCTCTGCGACGGCGGCGATGTGTTCGCCGGCGACGACGACACGCCCTACCGCAGCTTTCCGGCAGCCACGGCGCCGGGCGACGTCGTCGTCTTCTTCGACGCCGGCGCCTACTCGCTGGAGATGATGAACCCCTACAACGCCAGGCCCCGGGCCGCCGCCTACGCGGCACACGAGGGCGAGATCCAGATGATCCGTGCCGCCGACACGCTCGACGACCTCATTGCCTGCGATGTCGAGCCTGGCGCGAGCACGGCGGCCACCCGCGCGGGTGGCAAGGCGCCGGCCGGGAGCTAGAGGACGGCGGCCGGGAGCTAGAGGAGAGCCGCCAGCTGCCGGTCGAGCCCCGGCACCACGGCGAGCTTGAGGGCAAGATCGCAGTAGACCCGCGTGTTGGGCAGGGCGCGCCGATGGAGCTGGGTGTTGTGAGGCGCCCGCGTGATCGCGGCGACCGGCATGACCACCTCGATACCGGCGCGACGACACAACGAGACGAGCTCGTCGCGGCGCTCGCGCGACGGCGCCAGGGCGATCAGCCAACTCCAGTCGGCGCGCGCGCCGGCATCTTCGCCGAGGACTTTGAGGCCCGCCTGTCCGAGCGTCTCGCCGACCGCCACCGCCATCCCGCGGCGGCGCGCGAGAGCTTCGGGCAGCTCGGCCAGCGCCCGTGCGCCGGCCGAGGCTGCCGCTTCGTCGATGCGGTAGCCGTTGGTCATGCCGTCGGTGCAATCGTGCGAGAAGCATTCGTCGTCGGTGGCGATGACGGTCGAACGCAGGGTGATGAGGTGCCGCTCGAGGTTCTCAGACGGGGTCGAGATCAGGCCGCCGGCGGTCGGCGAGTCGCCGAAGGTGTAGATCGCGGAGCGGCCGGTCGAGCCGACCGGGAGCTCGTCGACAGTGGCGCCGAGCGCCTGCCGGCAGTCTTCGACGAGCGCCAGGCCGCGGTCGTCGGCGACGAGCCGCAGGTCGTCGGTGCGGGCCGGATAGCCTGCTTCGTGGATGGTCAGCAAGCCTCGCGTGCGCGGCCCGACGAGGCGGTTGGCGTCGGCCGCCTCGAGGAAGGGTCGGTCTGGGGCTTCGATGTCGGCAAAGACCGGCCGGCCGCCGGCCAGGATGACGAGATTGGCCGTCGAGGACGACGAGACCGCCGGCATGATGATCTCGCCGCCGTCGCCGATGTCGAGAGCCAGCAGCGCCAGATGCATGGCGGCCGACCCGCCGGCAACCGGCACGACGCGTCGCTGGAGGTACGTCTCGGCCGCCTTCTGGAGTCGCACTGCCGCCGAGCCCTGGGTGAGCCAACCCGACTTGAGCGCGCCGGCCGCAAG
>PKYM01000171.1:12735-25176 GCA_003132645.1 Actinomycetota bacterium
GTCATCGCCGCAGGCTGTCAGTACCCGTTCTCGCTGGAAACAGTCATAGAAATGGTGCGGCGACGGACGGTCGACCGAGGCGGCCGCCGCGGCCGGCGGCGGCGGAGAGCTCCTGTGGAGCTCCCGCCGCCGTGGTTGCCGGCCGCGGCGCAGCGCCTGAGTCATATCACGACGGCGGTCAGACCACGATCGTGGCTCGCACGTGGGCGAAGCGGTAGTGGGTGGCGGAGGTGCCGAGCTTCCAGAAGACGTGATAGTGGTCGGTGGTGTGGGCGTCGACCACTTTCTGGCCGGCGCTGTTGGTGCCGGCCAGCTCGGCAACGTGATCCCAGGTGCCGTCGCCCGTCCAGTCGTAGTAGACGAAGTCGCCCCGCTCGACGTCGCTGATCGAGGAGACGAAGTCGCTGTACTTGAGGTTCCAGGCCGCCTGCTGGTTGGCGACGGCGATCCAGGCGTGGCTGTAAGAGTCGTCGGCGGGCGCGCTCGTGCCGCTCTTGTCGTACCACCAGCCCGTGGCGTAGGTGCTGCCGAAGTGGGGGTAGCCGCCGGCGAACATGACCTGCGAGCCGAAGTTGGCGCAGTCGGCGCTGAAGTTGACGTAGGTCGGGTTGTACGACACTGCGTACTTGTCGGCGTAGATCTTGGCGGCGTCGTGGTCGTAACTGATCTTGGCTACGTAGCCCAGCCTGGGGCCGGCCGTGAGGGGAGCGTTTGCCGGCGGCGCGTCGACGAGCGGCGTGACGGCCGGGACGAGCCGGGGCACACGGTGGGCGCGTGCTTCGAGGTGGTTTGACGCTGCCGTGACGGCCGTCGCGGGCGCGCCGGCGGCTTCGAGCAGGCGCGGCGTGAGGTCGGAGCCATAGGCGTCGCGAGCGACGAGCCAGCGGCCGCCGCTGGCTACCAGGGTGACGGTGTGGTCGAGGCCCTCGCCTTCGGTGTCGGAGCGACCCTTTCGGTCGGTCCAGGTGTCGAGGCTCACGACGTGGGCGGTCACGGTGGCCGTGCCGGTGGGGGTGATGCTCACGGAGCGGATCCTGATCTTGCACGAAACGGCGCTCGTGGTGTGGCCGAGGTCGCGCGCCAGAAGACGTGCGCCGGCAGCGAGCGTCGCCTCGCGGCGCGCGAGCGCCGCACCGGGCAGGCAGCGGGCGGCCAGCGCGTCGGCCTGCTCTGGCCCGATGACGGCCGTCGCGCGGGCCCGCAGGTAAGCCGCCGTGGCCGCGGACGCGGCGCCGCGCGAGAGGGCTTGGGACACGTCGCCTGGGGTGGCCGGCGGTGGAGCGGCCGCGGCGCTGCCGCCGGCCGGGGCCAGGACCACGGCGATCGGGATGACGAGCAGCATGAGCAGCGCTGCTCGCGGGTGTGGGAGGTGGAGCATGGCGACCCCCTTTCGGGTCGGTTTACGGGCTCGTGGTGACGGCTGTGACCAGCCAGTCCCCCGCGGTCCCGTCCCTCCCCAGGGTGAAGAACAGCGTCGTGAGGCCGCTCGGCAGCGGGCTGCCCGCCCGTACTGCGAGGCGCACGGTGGCGGCGAGCGTGACGCCGTCGGCGCGAGGGTCTCCCCAGACCCGCGCCGAGATGAACCGGATGTGGCTGATGGCGATGAGCTCGCGGCGAGGCCAGACGCGTCGCCCGGCCAGCAGCCGGCGAGCCGCGCCGAAACGGCGTTGATCGACGAGGCGCGTGAGTTGCGCCACCGTGCAGGCCGTCTCGAGGCCGGTCGTGGTGCCACCGGCCCGGCCGGCGGCGGCGATGCTCGGTACGCGCGGGGCTGGGACTGTCGGCCCCAGCCCCGCCGTGTGACCTGCGAGCGTCAGGGGGCTGAGTGCCGTCCGCCCGCATGCCGCCCAGACTCCGACGACCGCGAGCAGCGCGGCGCCGGCGACGAGCGCCCGGACGGCGGTGGCAAGCGATCGGTGGGAGCGCAGGATCATGCTGTCGATGCTGCGCCCGGCGCTCGAGGCCGACAAGGATGACGACCGTGGTCACGTGGTGACGTTGCGCGACCCTCTCCGGCGGCGGTCGTGGCACGGCCTTACCCGGCGGTGCTCGGTACGGATGTGTCAGAATCGCTGCCGTGAATGAGCAACCCCCCGAGCTGCCCGACCTCGTCGACTCCCACTCATCGCTTCTGGCGTCCCTGCGCCGCGACCTGCCGCGCGGCATCCGCTCGGGGCTCGAGACCTTCTGGAGCCTCGCCAAGGCGATGATCCCTGCCTATGCGCTGGCGCTCGTCCTGCAGAAGCTCGGCGTGATCACGGCGCTGGCCCACGTCGCCCAGCCGGTCATGTCGCTGATGGGGCTGCCGGGGTCGGCCGCCGTGCCGCTCGTCCTGGGATACGTGCTCAACGTCTACGCGGCCATCGGCGCCATGACGGCCCTGCACCTGAGCGCTCAACAGATCACGGTGCTCGCCCTGGCCATCCTCATCGGCCACAATCTGCTGGTCGAAGGCGCCGTGCTGCGCAAGGCGGGCATGAGCGGCCTGGGCTTCGGCGTGCTGCGGGCGGTGAGCGGCCTGCTGGCCGCCGGCGTGGCCAACCTGCTCATGAAGGCCTTCTCGTGAGACGGAGCCTCGTGAGGCCGAATCCGGTGAGGCGAGGTCTCCTCGCGGGGCCGCATGCGAAGCGCCGCCGTCCACGCGTGAGGCGGTGCGGCTGATCGTGTGGCCCTTGCTCTCCGAGTTTCTGCACGGCTCCTTCAGGCTGCTGCTGCGGGTCTTCATCATCGTCGTGCCGATCATGGTCGTGCTCGAGCTGTTCGAGGGCTCGCGGCCGTTTCGCCGGCTGGTGCGCCTCTGGGCTCGTCTCATGAAGCCGCTCGGCATGACCGAGGAGATCGCCACGCCGACGTTCGTCGGTTTTCTCTTCGGCATCGCCTACGGCGGCGGTGTGATCATCCGCGAGACCCGCCGCCGCCGGCTGCCCCGCCGGCAGGTCTTCCTCATGAGCGCCTTCCTGAGCCAGGTGCACGCTATCGTCGAGGACTCCCTTGTGTTCATCGCGCTGGGCGCCGCCGCGCTGTGGGTGGTCGGCTTTCGGCTCGTCTGGGCGACCGCGGCGACCGCGCTTCTGGGCGCGGTCGCCGCGGTCGTCGCCCGTCGCGGCCGAGGGCGTGGCAACGGCCCAGACGTCCCACNNAAGTCTTATCGAGTTCCTGTACGAATCGCGCCGATGTGAACGTCTCAGCCAAGAGCAAGTACGCCGTAAGGGCCCTTGTCGAGCTCGCCGAACGCAGCGAGGCGCGACCCGACCGGCTCGTCAGGCTGACCGACGTCGCGAGCGCCCGCGGCATCCCGCTGCAGTTTCTCGAGCAGCTCTTCGCCTCGCTGCGGCGGGCCGGCATAGTACACAGCCGCCGCGGGGCCTGCGGCGGATTCCTCTTCGCCCGTCCGCCGGCCCAGGTCACCGTCCTCGATGTCGTCGAGGTCCTCGACGGTCTGGTCTCGCCGGCGGTCTGCACGCAGGGCGAGTGTGAACGCATCGAGGAGTGCGGACCGGCCGCGGTGTGGCTCGAGGCGAAGGAGGCCCTCGAACGGGTGCTGCGTGAGACCACGATCGCCGATCTCGCCGAGCGCGAGCGCTCCCGCATGCCGCACGAGGCCATGTACTACATCTAGAAGAGCCGACCGGAAGGACCGCGTGGACATCGCAGACGACATCACCAAGCTGATCGGCGGCACGCCGCTCGTCCGGCTGCGGACGCTCTCCGAGCGCAGCGGCGCGACGATCGTCGGCAAGCTCGAATCGCTTAATCCCGGCGGCAGCGTCAAGGACCGCATCGGCCTGTCGATGATCGAGGCCGCCGAGCAGGCCGGCGTCATCGCTCCCGGGCGCACCACGCTGGTCGAGCCGACCAGCGGCAACACCGGCATCGCTCTGGCCATGCTGGCCGCGGCCCGTGGCTACCGGCTCATCCTGACCATGCCCGAGACCTTCAGCATCGAGCGGCGCAACCTGCTGCGAGCCTACGGCGCCCAGGTCGTGCTGACGCCCGGCCCCCAGGGCATGCGCGGCGCCATCGACAAGGCCGCCGAGCTTCTGTCCGAGCTCCCCGACAGCTTCATGCCGCAGCAGTTCGAAAACCCGGCCAACCCCGACGTCCATCGGCGCACGACGGCCGAGGAGATCTGGCGCGACACCGACGGCGAAGTCGATGTCTTCGTGGCCGGCGTGGGCACGGGCGGTACGGTCACCGGCGTCGGCCAGGTCCTCAAGGAGCGCAAGCCGGCGGTCAAGGTCTACGCGGTCGAGCCGGCCGAGTCGGCCGTCCTGTCGGGCGGCCAGCCGGGCCAGCACCGCATCCAGGGCATCGGCGCCGGCTTCGTGCCGCCCGTGCTCGACACCACGGTCTACGACGAGATCGTACAGGTACCGGGCGACAAGGCCATCCAGGCGGCCCGTGCCTTGGCCACCGACGAAGGCCTCCTGGTGGGCATCTCGGCGGGCGCCAACGTGTTCGCCGCCGCCGAGCTTGGGGCGCGCCCCGAGCACCGAGGCAAGCTGATCGTCACCATCCTGTGCGACACCGGCGAGCGCTACCTGTCGACGCCGCTGTTTGCCGACCAGGGCGGGCCGGCGATGATCGGGGGCTGATGGGCGCCGAGTCGCATGAAGGCGCCGCGAGCGCGGCGCTGATCGCCACGCTGGGCTCGCTGCTCGACCCCGTCGAGGCCGTCCTCAAGCCGCTGGGCCGGGTCTGCGTCGCCTTCTCGGGCGGGGTCGACTCGAGCGTCGTACTGGCGCTCTCCAGCCGCGTGCTGGGGGCCGGCCAGGTGCTGGCCTTCACCGCCGTCTCCGAGACCTACCGCGACGACGAGCTCGTCGCGGCGCGCGCTCTCGCCGAGTCGCTCGGCGTGCGCCACCTCACCTGGCAGACCCGCGAGCTCGACGACCAGCGCTTCGTCGCCAACGGCCGCGAGCGCTGCTACTACTGCAAATCGACGCTGCTCGCGGCCATGGAACGGGCGGCGATCGAGGTCGGCATCACGGCGCTGATCGACGGCGCCAATCGCGACGACCTGGGCGACGAGCGGCCCGGCCTGCGCGCCTGCGCCGAACACGGCGTGCGCCACCCGCTGATCGAAGCCGGGCTCGGCAAGGCCGCCGTGCGAGCTTTGGCCCGGGCCCTCGACCTGCCCACCTGGAGCAAGCCGGCCGAGGCCTGTCTGGCCTCGCGGATCGCCTACGACGAGCCGGTGACCGCCGACAAGCTGCGCCAGGTGGCGGCCGCCGAAGACGTGCTGCGCGGCCTCGGCCTGGGGCCCGAGTTGCGTGTCCGCCACCACGGCGACATCGCCCGCATCGAGTTGGCGGCCGACGCCGTGGAGCGGGCCGCGGCACCGGCCTTGCGCGACCTGCTGGTCAACCGCATGCGAGCTCTTGGCTTCACCTATGTCACCCTCGATTTGCAGGGGTTTCGCTCGGGAAGCATGAACGAAGCGCCACCATCAGAAAGGAGCCTGTGACAGTGAACCGTGCCCTGGGAACCGCTGCCGATGTAGTCGCCGGCGCCTGGTGTGCCACCCGCACGAGTCGGCCGCGTCATTTCGTCGAACGCATGCGGCGCGATGTGCAGGCGGTCAGGGACCGCGACCCGGCCGCTACCGGCGCCTTCGAGATCGTCACCTCCTACTCGGGTCTGCACGCCCTCTGGCTGCATCGCCTGGCCCACCCGCTCTACCGCTGCGGCATGCCGGTGGTGCCGCGCTGGATCAGTCAGTTCAACCGCTTCGTGACCGGCATCGAGATCCACCCCGGGGCGCAGATCGGCGAGGGCTTCTTCGTCGATCACGGCTCGGGTGTCGTGATCGGCGAGACCGCTGAGATCGGCGACAACGTGACGATCTACCAGGGCGTCACTCTGGGAGGCACCGGGAAGGAGCACGGCAAACGTCACCCCACTCTGGGCGACAACATCGTGGTCGGCTCCGGAGCCAGCGTGCTGGGCTCGGTGAAGATCGGCAACAACGCCAAGATCGGCTCCGGCAGCGTGGTCGTCCACGACGTGCCGGCCAACGCCACGGTCGTCGGCAACCCGGGCCATCCGGTGTTGGTCGACGGCCAGCGGGTGGGTATCCCCGACATCGACTACACGCATCTGCCCGACCCCGTGGCCGAGGCTCTCAAGTGCGTGGTCGATCGCATCATCGCCCTTGAACAGGAGCTCGACGAGATCGACCCCAAGCGCAAAGAGCGCCGCCACCAGCGCATCGCCCGCAGTCAGGAGACGCTCGACCGCCTGCTGCACTTCAGCGACGGCGCCGGCATCTGAGGCAAGCGTCGCGGAGGCGCTCCAGCGGGTATGCTACTATCGCCGCGTCAACGACAGCGCAAGGGGAGGGTGATCCCGCCGTGAGCCACGTCCGACGTCTCGTCCTAGACGTCCTCAAGCCGCACATGCCGACCATGCTCAACCTGGCCGACAAGCTCGGCGACCTCGAAGGCATCGTGGGTGTCGACATCACGCTCTTCGAGATCGACAACAAGGTCGAGAACATCAAGATCACTCTCGAGGGCAGCGACATCGGCTATCAGGAAGTCGCCGAGGTCATCCAGGACTCCGGGGGCAGCATCCACTCGATCGACAAGGTGTCGACCGGTCGTCAGATCATCGACGAGGCCGAGACCCCGCAGGATGCCGGCGCCCGCTGGATGCGGTGACCGCCCGCCGCCCGCCTAGCACATGAGTCCCAAGACGGCCCCCGGCCCCGCCGCCTGGCTGCGCAGCAGGATCGAGACGCTGCGCCACTACCACCGCGTCGCCGAGGTCGGCAAGATCGCCCGCCGCTACTTCGCCATGAACGCCTTCGACGGCGTGCTCACCACGTTGGGCGTGCTGGTCGGCAGCTACCTCGGTCACGCCCACTCGGCCCACCAGGTCGTGGCCGTCGGGCTGGGCGCGGCGGTGGCGATGGGAGTCTCGGGCTTCTACGGCTCGTACCTGATCGAACGCGCCGAGCGCGACCGCTCGCTGCGCGAGCTCGAAGACGTCACCCTCTCGAGCCTCGAAGACTCCGACATCGCCGCCGCTTCCACCTACGCTACGATCGTCATCGCCTGTGTCGACGGGGTGTCACCCTTCATCGCCGCGGCGCTCGTGCTGGCGCCGTTCCTCGTCGGCTTCACGAGCCTGCACTCGGCCTACATCGCCGGGGTCGCGATCGCCTTCGTCGAACTTTTCGCGCTGGGCATCTTCTTGGGGCGCGTCTCGCGGCAACGACTCGTATGGTCGGGCATGAAGCTGGCGGTAGCCGGCGTCCTGTGCCTGGTCCTGAGTGCGCTCCTCGACTATGGCCTGCGGTGAGCCCGCCGTGAGCGGATCTGCCGCAGACTCCGGCGCGCGCGGCGCGCGCGAGCAGGGTGGTGCGCGCGGCCCGTCCGGCGCGCGCGACCAGGGTGGCCGGTCGGCCGCCGCCGAGGCCTTGCTGGCGGGGTTGAACGAGCCCCAGTGCGAGGCGGTCGAACACTTCGAGGGCCCGCTGCTCATCCTGGCCGGCGCCGGCTCGGGCAAGACGCGCGTGCTGGCCCATCGCGTGGCCTATCTGCTGCGGGTCCGTGGAGTGCGCCCCGACGAGGTGCTCGCCATCACCTTCACCAACAAGGCGGCCGGCGAGATGCGGGCGCGGATCGGTTCGCTGGTCGGTCCGATCGTGCGGATGATGTGGATCTCGACCTTTCACTCGATGTGTGCCCGGATCCTGCGCCGCGAGGCCGGGCGGCTGGGCTACAAGTCGACCTTCTCGATCTACGACGCCGACGACGCCAAACGGCTGGTCAAACGCTGCCTGGCCGAACTCAACCTTGACGACAAGCGCTACACGCCCGACGCCCTGGCGCGCGCCATCTCCGACGCCAAGAACCGCCTGCAGGACCCGGAAGCCTTTCGCGAGCAGACCGGCGGGCACTATCAGCGCGCCGCGGCCGACGTCTACGACCTCTACGAGAAGAAGTTGATCGAGATGAGCGCCATGGACTTCGACGATCTGCTGATGAAGACGGTCAACCTGCTCGAGCTCTATCCCGACCGTCTGGCGCACTACCAGCGCACGTTCCGGTTCGTCATGGTCGACGAATACCAGGACACAAACCACGCCCAGTACCGCATCGCCAACCTGCTCGCCGGAGAGCGCGGCAACCTGGCGGTGGTCGGCGACGACGACCAGTCGATCTACTCGTGGCGCGGCGCCGACATCCGCAACATNNCGCAACATCCTCGAGTTCGAGCGTGACTACCCCGAGACCAAGGTGATCCGCCTCGAACAGAACTACCGCTCGACCACCCATATCCTCGACGTCGCCAACGCGGTGGTCGCCAACAACCGCCGGCGCAAGGGCAAGAACCTGTGGACGGCGCGCGGCACGGGCCGACCGGCGCACGTCGTCGAGGTCGCCGACGAACACGCCGAGGCGCAGTACATCGCCAGCGAGGTGCGCAAGGTGTTAGACGAGGGCGTGGGGGGCGAGGGGGCGGGGCGAGGACGCCCCCTCGCCCCCCACGACATCGCCGTGCTGTACCGCACCAACGCTCAGTCGCGCGTGCTCGAGGAGGAGTTCGGCCGCTACGCCATCGCCTATCAGGTCGTCGGCGGCACGCGCTTCTACGAACGCGCCGAGGTCAAGGACGCGCTCGCATACCTTGCGATCATCAACAACCCCGCCGACGAGCAGCGCCTGCTGCGCATCGTCAACGTGCCGCGCCGCGGCCTGGGACAGACCGCCATCGGCCGCCTCCAGACCGAGGCGCAGACGCTCGGCGAGCCACTCTGGAACGTGATCGAGCGCGCCGGCGATGTGCCCGGGATGACCCCGGCGGCGAGTGCTTCGCTCGAGAAGTTCGCGGCCGTGGTGAACACCTGGCGGGCAGAGGCGTCGGCAACTCCGTCGGTGGCCGCGCTGGTGCGACGCGTGCTCGACGAGAGTGGTTACTCGGCGGCGCTGAAGGGTCAGGACACCCTCGAGGCCGAGGGCCGCATCGAGAACCTCGAAGAGCTCGTGGGCGTCGCGGCCGAATACGACCAGCGCGCCGAGGAGCCCACGCTCGACGGGTTCCTGCAGGAGATCTCGCTCTACTCAGACATCGACACGATGGCCGACACGAGCGAGCTCATCACCTTCATGACGCTGCACAACGCCAAGGGCCTCGAGTTTCCCGTCGTGTTCATCACCGGCATGGAGGAGGGCGTGTTTCCCCACCAGCGCGCCCTCGACGATCAGAACCTCGAAGAGGAGCGCCGCCTGGCCTATGTGGGCATCACGCGGGCGATGGACCGCCTCTACCTGCTCCACGCCCGGGCACGCAATCTGTGGGGCGGCAGCCTGTACGGCCTGCCCTCGCGGTTCCTTGCCGAGATTCCCGCCGACCTGGTCGAGATCGAACGCATCGGCGGACCGGCCTACGCCGCCGGCGGCCGCTCGGGGAGCGGCTGGTCGGGCGGCGCTGCCGCCCGGGGCGCCCGCTTTGGGGGCCGCGAGCGCGGCCGCTCAGGAGGCGGCGACGACTGGTCGTCGGAATGGCGCGATCGCGACGATGACGGCGTGGGGGGTTCGGGCAAGCGCATCACCGGCCTCGAGAAGAAGCTCGACGAGACGGTGGTCGAACAGTTCTTCGCCCCCGGCGACCGCGTGCTGCACGCGACGCTCGGCGAGGGCACGGTGCAGGCCGCCGAGCAGGGCGGGATCATCGTGGTGCGATTCGAAAACGACGGCTCGGAACGGCGCCTGATGGCCACCATCGCGCCGCTACGAAAGCTCAGGGCGTAGGGTCGGGCGGCGAGGCGGCGCGTCTCGCGCCACGCTTCGCCCGCTTCTGGCGACGCCGCGGTCTAGGGCCCCGTGCCGTACTCGTACACGCGCCAGCTCTGGTCGCTCATGCGGGTCACCGTCATCCAGAGAGTGTGGCTGCCGGTTGCGCCCCAGGTGTCGTGGCCGGCGGTGGGTTTGACGAAGACGTCGATCTTGAACTCGACGGTCGCGTAGGGCGGCACTACGCTGGTCGCTCGCGGGTGGACGGCCAGCAGGCGGGCGGCCGCCACGTCCCAGGCGAGGTGGGGGTCGGCGAGGGGCGAACCGGGAGTCACCGCGGCGCGCAGCCGCGCGAAGCGACGCTCCCCCAGAAGGCGCCAGAAGCCGCGCACGGCCCGGATCGCGCCGCCGGGCGCCGCGCCCGAAGTGATCTGCGGCGAGGGTCGGGGCGCCGGCGAGGTGACGCCGGCCGGAGCGGCCGTGGGCGCAGTGGCGCCGACCGAGGGTGACGCCGTCGGCGGCGAGGCGGCCGAGCTCGAGGCGCCCGGCGAGGCGGCCGCGCCGCTGCCACAGGCGCCGACGAGCGTGGCGATGACGGCTGCCAGACACAGGGCGGCCAGCGCCGCCCTTGGCCTGCGCAGGCGGCCTGCGGTTCTGGCGCGGCGACGCCGACTCATGTGGGTCCTCCTCTCGCTGGCGATCGGGCGAGCCAACCTCATCACACCGGCGTCGGGCTGTACAGGATGACAATGTCGCGACTGCCGCGCGAAGCGGCGCTGCCCGCCTGTCCACGACGCTGTGCGATTGTGCTAGATGCAGGCCGACTCTCATTGAGCCTGCACATGCGGCCCCTCCGATCTTGCTGTGAAAAACCGAACGAAAACGCACGATTGACCACACATTCGCGCGGTATTACAATGGCACGTGATCGAGCACGCTTGATTGTCACGACCGTCGCAGCAGCGTCGGGGTGATCGAAGCGCGTGGCGAGCGGATGCGAGTGGGATGTACTCGCGCGATGCGGTAGTTCGCTGGATGAGCGAGCGGGAAGTTGACGCGTCCGCCGACCACGATGGTCGCCCCACAACGGTCGTGGCCAGTACGGCCCGACGAACAGTCCGCGGCAGACTGTCCCTCCCCCCGGGACCAGTCGAGCCCCCCCGGGCCGCGGATGTCGCGAGGGTGGGGCCGGCGGCACCTGGTGCCGCCGGCCCGCCCGCGATTCTCCAACAAGACATCCTTCCGTGGAACGCCTCTCGCCGACTCGTGGGGTAGAGTTGCGCTGGGTCGATTGCGACCCCACACAAGCGCGAGGAGGGTTCTCTCATGGCAGTCGAGGTCAAGCGCGACGGCGCTGTCGCCGTCGTCACGGTCGTCCGTCCCGAGGTGCGAAACGCCCTGAACCGGGCGACGAACGAGGAACTGCTGCGCGTCGCCCGCGAGCTCGCGCGTGACGCTGCGGTGCGCGCGGTCGTGCTGACCGGCGCCGGCGAGAAGGCTTTCGTGGCCGGCGCCGACATCGCCGAGTTTCGCGGTCTCACACCCGAGCAGGCGCGCCAGTCGTCGTGGCTGGGCCGCAAGGTGATCGAAGCCATCGAAGGCTCGCCGCAGCCCTGGATCGCGGCCGTCAACGGCTTCGCGCTGGGCGGCGGTTGCGAGCTCGCCCTCGGTTGCGACATCCGCTTCGCCGCCGACAACGCCCGCTTCGGTCAGCCCGAGGTCGGCCTGGGCATCACGCCGGGCTGGGGCGGCACGCAGCGCCTGCCCCGCGAAGTGGGCAACGGCTGGGCGAGCTATCTGTGCCTGAGCGGCCGCCTGATCGACGCCGCCGAAGCGCGGCGCATCGGGCTCGTGCAGGCCGTCTTCCCGGCCGCCGAGCTGCAAGCCGAGGCGCTCAAGCTGGCCCGCGAGCTGGCCGCCAGGCCGCCGCTCGCCGTGCGCTACATCAAGTCGCAGATCCACCATGCGCTGAACGTCGATATCGAGGCGGGCCACGAGATCGAACGCGACCTGTTCGCGCTGACCTTCGCCAGCGACGATGCCGGCGAGGGCATGGACGCCTTCCTCGAGAAGCGCGAGCCGAAAGGCTTTACAGGGACCTGACCCGAGGCCGCAGGACCGGCCTGAGCCGAGAGGGCCTCGAGCGCCAGGCCCCGCCTAGACTGAGAGCGCCTCGCACCGAGACGCCGCGCAGGCAGCACAGCCGGCCCACGACGCCGGCCCAGGGCTCCCTGGCCGCCTCCTCGGTGATGGCCGCATCGAGGGCGTCGCGGCGAGCTTGCACCGCCCAGATCGCCGCCAGGGCCTCCTCGTAGGCGATCTGCAGCGGGCGCGCCGCGAAGCGCTGGCCGGCAAGCCAGCGCTCGTGGGCTTGCGTCCAGGCCCTGCCCTCCCAGAGCAGGTCGTGGCGCAGCAGCAGCTTGGAGACCCGGTGGCGGGCGCGCATGAGGTCCGAGCGGGCGTCCTCGCGAGCGCGCACCAGATCACGGGCGGCTTCTTCGCTCTCGCTGGGCACCCGTATGGCGACGAGCTCGCCGAGGCGCAGCAGCTTCGCCGGGCGCAGCGCGTCGCGACGATCGGTCTTGACGCGGTCCGCCGCGGCTCGCGGGATGCGACTGGGAGCGGCCACCAGACAGGGGATGCGGGCCGCCTCACAGGCGCGTGCCAGGCCGAAGCCGGTGGGCCCGGCCTCGTAGGC
>PKYM01000258.1:0-296 GCA_003132645.1 Actinomycetota bacterium
AGTTTGCCGGTGACCGGTCCGAGGCCGAGCCCCAGCATGCAGTGGCCGGCGGCCACGATCAGGTTGTCGTGGCGCGGACTGCGGGCGATGATCGGCAGCCCGTCGGGCGTGCAGGGGCGCAGGCCGCGCCACAGCTCGAGCGGTTCGAGCTGCGCGGCGCCGGCGAGTGCCTCGCCCGCGCCGCGCCTGATCGCCGCCACCCGGTTCCAGCGGACGTCCATGTTGAGACCGCCCAGCTCGAGTGTGCCGGCCAGGCGCAGGCGATCGCCCATGGGCGTGATCGCCACGCTGCTGGC
>PKYM01000258.1:376-582 GCA_003132645.1 Actinomycetota bacterium
CCCTTGGCAGCGGCCAGGCGGGCAAGCTCCTCGACCGCCCGCCGCGGGTCGCAGTGGGCGTCCTCGGGATAGAAGATCCCGGCGAACACGCCCGGCGCGAGCCCGGGCACCGCCTGGCGCACGCGCTCGGTGTCCCAGGCCTGCCAGACCGCGCCGAAGCGGCCTGCCTCGGCGGCCTCGGCGCGACCGGCCTCCCAGGCCGCCCG
>PKYM01000258.1:587-2500 GCA_003132645.1 Actinomycetota bacterium
CGCAGCAGGGCGCGCTGCACGGGCATGGCCTTCTCGCAGCGCTCCCGGGCGCTGGCCCGGGCGAACATCCACAGCCAGCGCGCCAGCCGCGGCCGGGCCTGGGGGGCGATGTAGAAGGGGCTGCCCGAGTCGAGCAGCCAGCGCAGGCCCTTGCCGAGCACCCCCGGCGAGGCCAGCGGATAGACGTCGCTGGGCGTGATCAGGCCGGCGTTTGAGTGCGTAGCGCCGCCCAGGGCGCAGATGTCTTCGCGCTCGAACAGCGCCACCGAACGCCCCCCGGCGGCGAGATAGTAGGCGACCGACACGCCGATGATGCCGCCGCCAACGATTGCTACGTCCACCCGTGCGCCCATGTCGCCCCTCCTGGCCGTCCGGCAGTCTTCCGTCTGTCCGCAGTCGATTCTAGCGCCACTACCCACGGCGCCGTTTACGTGGATAGACGAGGGGTCGACGGTGGGGCGGCGGTGGGACGTGGGCCGACGGTCGGACGACGGTGGAGCGTGGGCCGACGGGGGTCGACGGTGGGGCGGCGCAGCCGCCACCCCACCTAGTCGACATCTGACGGATGGGGCCCGGCCGGGAGCGGGGGGGTCCGCGCGCGGCCAAGGACGGTCATGAGGGGGGTCAGTTCCCGTCCGCGAGCCAGTGGGTTTCATCCGTCGCGCCACAGATTCGCCACCGACCCCTCGCCTCCTTCGTCTGATCGCCAGGGTCTACAATGACTCAGGGCGGAGCCCGAGGGAGATACCACATGGCTACAGATACGTCGTCGGACGCCGACAGTCAGCCGAGCCTGCTGCGCAAAGCCGTGCGGGGCTTCGAGCCGCGCCCCTGGGACGTCGCGCTGGCCCTCTTCTTCTGCGTCGCCGGCCTGGCCTACGTGCTCGCGGCGCCGAACCTTTCGCCGACGTTCCACCGCTTCGATGCCGTCGGCTTCGTGCTGCTGCTGGCCATGACCCTGCCCCTGATNNGTGGTCTCGCGCAGCGACATCTGGCGCAGCCTGGTGGCCGCCATGCTGGCCTCGCTCACGCTGATCGTCATCTTCGCCATCCTGCTCTACCGTGACAACGTCACGATCTGGCTGGCCCTCGCCGGCTGGTTTCTGTTCTCCGCGGTGTGGCTGGCCGGCGTGGTCATACACGCCTACCGCGAGAACGTGCGCGAGGCCAGAGACCGCGCCGCCGCTGAACGCGAGCGTGCCGAGCTCTACCTCCACGACCTCGAGATGCGCGCCCAAGAGGCGGTCGCCCTGGAGCGTAGCCGCCTCGCCCGCGAGCTGCACGACGTGGTCGGTCACGCCTTGAACGTGGTCGTGCTGCAGGCCGGCGCCGCCCAGCGCGTCTTCGACAAGCGACCCGAGGTGGTGCGCGAGTCGCTCGGCTCGATCGAGGCGACCGGCCGCCAGGCGCTCGGCGACATCGAGCGTCTCCTCGGCATCCTGCGAGCCGAGGCCGGCGATCGCGAAGAGCTCGGGCCGCAGCCCGGTCTGGCCGACATCGAGGGGCTTGTTGACCAGGTGCGGGAGGCCGGCGTGCCGGTCTCGGTGGCCAACGCCTGCGTTTCGGCCGACCTGCCGTCGAGCGTCGATCTGTCGGCCTACCGGATCGTCCAGGAGGCGCTCACCAACACCCTGAAGCACGCCGGGGCCGGAGCGCGCGCGACCGTGGCGATGCGCTGCACCGGGGAGTGGCTGGAGATCGAGTGCGTAGACGACGGGCGCGGCCAGCCGGCCGAGAGACCGCTCAGCGAGAAGCTCGCCGGCGGCCGCGGCCTGCTCGGCATGCGCGAGCGCGTGCTGCTGTTCGGCGGCGATCTTCAGGTGGGACCCCGGCCCGAGGGCGGTTTTCGCGTCTTCGCGCGTCTGCCGCTGGAGACCGGGACGCAGGGCGCCGCGACATGAGCCAGTACCGCG
>PKYM01000130.1 GCA_003132645.1 Actinomycetota bacterium
CGCGCGGCCGCCCCTCGAGCCGGCTCGCAAGCGCGCCTACGAGTTCCTGGTGCGACGCGGCTACGCCTCGGCCATCGCCTACCAGGTCGTACGGGAGTGGTCTGCCGGCTCAGCCGATTGACAGTCGCTTCTTGACAACCCTACAATCAACGATGAGCAGCTTGCTCACTGACTTATGTACGTATCTGTGGCGCCTGAAGGCCATGCACTCCGGCCCCGACGGCCGGCCTGTCGAACGAGCGACGTAGGGGATCTTCATCCAGTAGCGACCGACCCGAGAACCTCCCGGCTTCACCGAAGCCGCACGTCACACGTCCACAGCGAAGTAATGCCGTAGCATGGTCCTGCCAGAAACGACAGGCGCGTTCGCGTGAGCCGGGCAAGTTGCCCGGCTCTTTTTGTTGTTCGCTCTTGGAGAACACATTCACCGGCACAAGGGGATGGCATGATCGCAGTCTATATCGTGGTCGCGCTCGCGGCTGGCGTGGCGGCGGGGTACCTGATCAGACGGTACGCCGTCGACAACCGGCTCAAGGGTGCGCAGGGAGAGGCGCAAAGCGTTCTGCGCGACGCCCAACGCGAGGCCGAAACGGTCGTCAAAGAGGCTCGCCTCGAGGCAAAGGAAGAGCTCCACAGGGTGCGTTCCGAAGTCGAAGGCGATCTGCGCGAGCGGCGCCTCGAACTTAAGACCGCAGAGGACCGCGTGGCGCAGCGCGAGGAGCAGCTCGAGCGTCGCGCGGCCGAACTCGAACGGCGCGACCAGCAGGTCTTCGAGCGCGAGGAGCAGACCGTGGCGCTGGCCGAGCAGCTCAAGGCCGCTCACGCCGAGCAGACCGCGGAGCTCGAACGCATCTCCGGCCTGACCGGGGCGCAGGCCAAGGAGATGTTGCTGCGACAGGTCGAAGAAGACGCTCGTCACGACATGGCGAAACTGCTGCGTTCGGTCGAAGAAGAGGCCAAGCGCGAATCCGAACGGCGGGCCCGCAACATCCTTTCGCTGTCGATCCAGCGCACCGCCGCCAACCACGTGGCCGAAACGACCGTCTCAGTGGTGCCGCTGCCGTCCGACGACATGAAGGGCCGTATCATCGGCCGCGAGGGCCGCAACATCCGCGCCCTCGAGAACCTCACCGGCATCGACTTCATCATCGACGACACCCCCGAGGCCGTGGTGTTGTCGGGCTTCGACAGCGTGCGTCGTGAGATCGCCCGGCTGACCATCACCAAGCTGCTCGCCGACGGGCGCATCCACCCGGCCCGTATCGAGGAGATGTACAACCAGGCCAAGTCCGAGATCGAAGCCGTGATCGAAGAGGCGGGCGAGCAGGCTTGCTTCGATACCAACGTCCACGGGGTGGCACCCGAGCTCGTCAAGGTGCTCGGCCGCCTGAAGTTCCGCACGAGCTACGGCCAGAACGTCCTGAACCACTCGATCGAGGTCGCCCACCTCGCCGGCATCATGGCCAACGAGCTCGGGGCCAATCCCAAAATAGCGCGCCGCGCCGGTCTGCTGCACGACATCGGCAAGGCGATCGACCACGAGGTCGACGGCTCGCACGGCCAGATCTCGGCGCAGCTCGCTCGCAAGTATCACGAGACCCAGAGCGTCGTGCACGCCATCGAGGCTCACCACCAGGACGTCGACCCGCAGACCGTCGAGGCGGTGCTGGTGCAGGCCGCCGACGCCATCTCGGCCGCCCGCCCCGGGGCCCGTCGCGAGTCCCTCGAGGGCTATGTCAAGCGTCTTGAATCGCTCGAGAAGATCGCCGAGAGCAAGAAGGGCGTCGAGAAGTCGTATGCCATGCAGGCGGGCCGCGAGGTGCGCGTCATGGTCAAGCCCACCGAGATCAACGACGACGAAGCCGTGCTGCTGGCCCGCGAGATCGCCAAGGAGATCGAGGAGACCCTCGATTATCCGGGTCAGATCAGGGTCACCGTGATCCGCGAGAGCCGCGCCACCGAGCTCGCGAAGTAGACTCATGCGGACGTACTTCCTGCGGTCGTTCGGATGTCAGATGAACGATCACGACGCGGAGCGTATCCGCGCCCTGCTGGAAGACGACGGCCTCAAGCGCGTAGAGAGCGTCGACGACGCCGACGTGCTGGTCTACAACACCTGCACCGTGCGGCGCAGTGCCGACGACCGCCTCGCCGGTCACCTCGGCGAAGCCGCCCGGGTCAAGGCGCTCGATCCGCGCCGGCTCGTGGTGGTGGCCGGCTGCCTGCCGCAGGTCGAACGCGAGGCGCTGTTCGAGCGCTTCCCGTTCGTCGATGTGGCCCTCGGGCCACAGCACTTGCGGGAGCTGCCCGCGGCGCTGGCTGCCGGCCGGCAGCGCGGCTATTTCGACGGCGAAGGGGCGCTCTCCGGCGAGCTGCCCGCTCACCGCGAGCGGCCGTTCCAGGCCTGGGTCCAGATCATCGCCGGCTGCACGAACGCCTGCGCTTACTGCATCGTGCCCACGGCGCGCGGGCCGGAGCGCAGCCGGGCTCCCGAGGCCGTGCTCGCCGAGGTGCTTGCCCTGGTGGCCGACGGCGTGCTCGAGGTGACCCTTCTCGGCCAGAACGTCAACGCCTTCGGCAACGACCTTCGCGGCCCCGGGCGGCCGACCTTCGCCGGCCTGCTCGGCAGCCTCGACGCGATCGAGGGGTTGCGCCGCGTGCGTTTCACCACCTCGCATCCGCGCGACCTGTCCGACGAGCTCGTCGAAGCGATCGCCTCGTTGCCGACGGTCTGCGAGCACATCCACCTGCCCGCCCAATCGGGCTCCGATCGAATACTGGCCGCGATGGGACGTGGGTATACAAGAGACTGGTATCTCGGAAGGGTCCAGGCTTTGCGTGCGGCAGTTCCCGACATCGCAGTGACTACCGACCTGATGGTCGGCTTTCCCGGCGAGACCGACGACGACTTCGACGACACCCTGCGGCTCGTCGAGGCGGCCGGCTTCGACGCCGCCTTCACGTTCGTCTACTCCGCGCGACCGGGCACTGTGGCCGCCACAATGCCCGAGCCGGTGGCCGCCAAGGTCGCCCTCGAGCGCGTGGGGCGCCTCGTCGCGGCGACCCAGGCGCAGAGCCTCCGGCGACGGTCGGCGACGGTGGGCAGCACGGTCGAAGTGCTCGTCGAAGGCGAGAGCAGGCACGGCGGCCAGACGCGCGGCCGCAACCGCCAGAACGTCACGGTGAACTTCGCCGGGGCCGCGAAGCCCGGCGAGCTGGTCCCCGTACAGGTCACCGGCGCGACCTCGACGACGCTGCGCGGCCGCGCGGCCACACCCTAGGAGGTGTCGCTCATGCAAGGTTGCATCTGCCCGCATCCACCGCTGCTGATCCCCGGCATCGGTGGCGAGAACCGCAGCCAGGTGCGGGCTACGGTCGAGGCCATGGAACGCCTCGCCGCCGAGGTCTCGGCCGATCTCGCCGTCGTGATCTCGCCCCACACGCCCGGCTACGCGACCGCCGTCGCGGTGCGCACGCCGGTCACGCTGGCCGGCGACTTTGCCGCGTTCGGCTGCCCCGACGTGGGTGTCGAGATCGACAACGACGTCGAGTTCGTCGATCGCCTGCTGCAGCGCGCCGCCGACGCCGGCGAGCTGGCCGTCGAACCCCTGGACGACGAACGGCTCGATCACGGGGTGCTCGTGCCGCTCTTCTTCTTGAGCGCCCTGCGCCTCGTGAACCTCTCCGTCGTACGCGACTACGATGCCCACCGGATCATCGGACGACTGGTGCGCGAGACCGCCGACGAGCTGCGGCGCAACGTGCTGTTCGTGGCTTCCGGCGACCTTTCGCACCGCCTGCAGCCGGGTGCACCGGCGGGCTACGATCCGCGCGGCGCGCGTTTCGACGCCGCGGTCGTCGAGTTGCTCTCGCGCGGCGATCTCGATGGTCTCAGCCACCTCGATCCCGATCTCGTCCGGGGAGCGGGGGAGTGCGGCCTGCGCTCGTTCATCGCCCTCGGTGCGTTCCTCGGAGCCCAGACGGCTCCGGCGCGCGTGCTGAGCTACGAAGGCCCGTTCGGGGTGGGCTATACGGTGGCGGCCTTTGGAGAGGCGGCGTGACCGCCGGGCGGCCCCCTCTCGAGGCCGAAGACGACGTGAGATCGGGCGCGGTCGGTCCGGCCGACTACGCGCGCCGCTGCGTCGAGGCCTTCGTCGGTGGGCGCCCGGCCCCGCCAGCGCCCGCCGACGAGCTCTACGAGATGCCTGCGGCCTGCTTCTGCTCGCTCAAGAAGCACGGCGAGCTGCGCGGCTGCATCGGCACCCTGACGCCGAGCGAACCGTCGCTCGGCCACGAGATCGCCCGCAACGCCTACTCCGCCGCCTTCCACGATCCGCGTTTTGCGCCGGTCGGCGCCGCCGAGCTCGACGCGCTGACCTACTCCGTCGACGTGTTGCGCCCCAGCGAGCCCTGCACGCAAGCCGACCTCGAGCCGCGCGTCTGGGGCGTGCTCGTGAGCGCCGGTGCGCGACGCGGCGTACTGCTGCCCGACCTGGCCGGCGTCGACACGGTCGAACGGCAGCTCGCCATCGCGCTCCACAAGGCCGGCATCGGCCCCGATGAGCCCTACACGATCGAGCGCTTCGCGGTGAGCAGGTTCGGCGAGGGGGGCTGCGACGAAGCCTGTGGCTGAGGCCGCGGCGGTGGAGCCGGTGGTAGCGCTCTTCGGGCCGACGGGCATGGGCAAGACCGAAATCGCCATCGCGCTCGCCGAGCTGATCGGCGGCGAGGTCGTCTCGGCCGACTCGATGCAGGTGTATCGCGGTCTGCCGATCGCGACCAATCAGCCTAGCGCCGAGCAGCTCGCACGTGTGCCGCACCACCTGGTCGCCGTGGTCGGCCCGGACGAGGAGTTCTCGGTGGCCCGTTATGCCGGCCTCGCGCACGCCGCTGTCGACGACGCGCTCGCCCGCGACCGGCGCGCGATCCTGGCCGGCGGCTCCGGGCTCTACCTGCGGGCGGGGCTGGGCGGCCTGGGCTTCGCCGGGCCGCCCAGCC
>PKYM01000246.1 GCA_003132645.1 Actinomycetota bacterium
ACGGCGAAGACCCGGCGCACGTAGTCGTCGGGGATCTCCTCGTGGAAGAGGTCGCCCATGGAGGTGACGAACACGTGGCGCGGCCGGCGCCAGCGTAGCGGCAACTCCAGCCGTTCGGGCCGCAGCATGAGGTCGAAGCCGTGCTCGTAGTGGTGACCAGGGATGCCGCGCCAGCGCTCGGCGAAGCGCTCGGCGTAGCAGTGCCGGCAGCCTTCAGAGACGTGGGTGCACCCGGAGACCGGGTTCCACGACTCCCAGCGACGAGAGACGGTCCGCATGGCCCCAGTGTAGCAGCGCGGGCCGACGGCTCTACCGCCCCGGCTGGGGGCGTTCGTCGCGCAGTTCCTCGATCAGGCGACAGAAGGCTGCCGCGACCACGTCGGCGCCGCGGGCGCTCAGGTGCACGCCGTCGATCGTGAACCCTGCAGTGGTGCGGCGCTCCGCGGCGAACGCCGGTCGCAGGTCGAACACACGTGCCCGCCCGCCTCGGGCCGCCGCCGCGTCGGCCATCATCACGGTCAGCTCGGCGACGCGCTCGGCGACGCCATCCTGTTCGAACGGGTCGGGCAGCACCGGCGGCACGCAGACCGCCAGCGGCGCGCACGACAGGACGAGATCGAGGATGCGGTCGTAGACCAGACGCAGACGGTGAGTGGTCGCGCCGAGATCATCGAGATCGGGCAGGTACCAGTCGCCCAGAAAGGCGTCGTTCACACCGATCCAGACGAGCGCGAGGTCGACGGGCTCGAGGCCGGTGTGTTCGAGGCGCGCGAGCAACGCCGGGACCGTGTCGCCGCCGCGACCGCCGTTAAGCAGCTCGTCATCGGGCAGCAGGCGGCGGAGCCGAGCCAGGTACGACTCGCCGGGGTGGCCCTCGGTCAGGCTGTCGCCGAGAAACGCGATCCTCATGGGGCCTGATCTGGCCGACGCTCGCCGCTGGAAGCCGGGCGCGGGCTAGCCGTGCCGCCGCCCGCCGGCGCCGCTGCCGATCTCGCGGCCGATCGCCTCGATGCGACCCTGCAGGCAGCCGCGACACATCTCGGCGGTCTCGCCCACGCAAGCCTTGTCGGGGTAGATCTCGTATTTGGCGCGGTACTCGGGCGGGGTGAGGTTGGGCATGACGACGTTGGCGCCGCGCATGAGGCCGAGCTCGCGGCCGTCGACCTGGTTGATCGTCGCCAGCGCGGTGGTGCTGGGGATGTTGGCCTGCGGGCAGGCGAGCCGGGTGAGGGCCACGGCCTTGTAGACGGTGAGCTCGTCGTTGCCGATCTGCTCCTCGGCCGGGATCGGGCGCTGCCAGGAGTGGTCGCCGAGCGGCGTCGCCGGGTGCGAGATGTAGGGGCCGATGCCGATCATGTCGAGGTCGAGGTCGCGGAAGGCGTCGATGTCGGCGGCCACGCTGGCGCGGGTCTGGCCGGGGATGCCGACCATGATGCCGCTGCCCACCTCGTAGCCGAGCTCGCGGAGCGCGCGCAGGATGGCAAAGCGGTCGGAGCGCCGGCCCAGCAGATCGGGATGGATCAGGCGGTAGAGCTCGTCGTCTGAGGTCTCGAAGCGCAGCAGGTAACGGTCGGCGCCGGCCTCGCGCCAGACGGCGAGATCGTCGTCGGGGCGCTCGCCCAGGCTGAGCGTGACGGCGAGCCCCGTCTCGGTCTTGATGGCGCGCACGATCGCCGCCAGCCAGTCGGTCTTGATGCCGTAGTCCTCGCCGGACTGCAGCACGACGGTGCCGTAGCCGAACTCCCGCGCCGTGCGGGCGCAGTCGAGGATCTCGTCGCGGCTCATGCGGTAGCGTTCGATCTCGCGGTTGCCGGCCCGCAGGCCACAGTAGCCGCAGGCCCGCACGCAGTAGTTGGAGAGCTCGATCAGGCCGCGCAGATGGACCTCGTCGCCGACACGCAGGCGACGGGTCTCGTTGGCGGCCGCCCACAACTCATCGAGGCGTCGCTGGTCGGTCTCACCGAGCCAGGCCTCGATCGCGGCCCGGTCGAGCGGGCCGTCGATCGGGGGCCTTGGCGGGGGTGCAGGTGCCATCTCTGTCTCCAACGCTCGAGGTTCGTCTCGCGGTGTTGCATCCCGGCTGTCGTTCCCGGGAATGGACGCGGCGTCCCAGGAGACGCCTGAAGACAGTTTAGCTGCTCCGGACGCTCCGGCGGTCGTTGAGCCCAGATCAGATCTTGGCCGCATCGGCGGTCTGCGCCTCGGGTTCTGCGAACAGCACGCTCGACAGGTAGCGCTCGCCGGTGTCGCAGAGCACCGTGACGACCAGCTTGCCGCGGTTTTCCGGACGCCGGGCCACGTCCCAGGCCGCCCAGGCGTTGGCGCCGGCCGAGATGCCCACCAGGAGGCCTTCGTTTGTGGCCAGCTTGCGGGCGCTGTCGAGGGCGTCTTCGTTACCGACCTTGATGACCTCGTCGTAGATCGCGGTGTTCAGCACCTTGGGCACGAAGCCGGCGCCGGTGCCCTGGATCTTGTGCGGACCGGGCTGGCCGCCTGAGAGCACGGGCGAAGCCGCCGGCTCGACCGCGTAGACCTTCACGTCGGGCTTGCGCTGCTTGAGGATCTCGCCCACGCCGGTGACTGTGCCGCCGGTGCCGACCGCGGCCACGAAGATGTCGATCTTGCCGTCGGTGTCCTTCCAGATCTCTTCGGCGGTCGT
>PKYM01000077.1 GCA_003132645.1 Actinomycetota bacterium
ACCGGCGAGGTCGATCTCGAGGTGTTCCACTGGGATGCCCGCCGGCGACCCTGGCGCTACGCCCTGGCGGCTCTCGAGCTCGCGCTGACCAGAGTCGAGGCCGATGTGGTGCACGCCCACTACGGGCTGTCGGGGGTCGTCGCGCTGGCCGCGCCGCGCCGCCTGCCGCTCGTGCTCACCGTCCACGGGCGCGACTGTCATCACCCCGTCGTCAAACGGCTCACGAGCCTCGTCGCGCGGCGCGCCGCGGCGGTCGTGGCCGTGTCCGACGAGCTCGCCGCGCGCTGCCCCTTCCCCGTCGCGGCCGTCATCCCGCCGGGGGTCGATCTCGAGCAGTTCCGCCCCCTGTCGCGCGCCGAGGCGCGCAGCCGCCTCGGGTTGACCGCCCGCCCGGCGGCGCGCCGCCTGATCGTCTTTCCCGCCGACCCGCAGCGACCCGAAAAGCGCTACGCCGACGCGCGGGCGCTCATCGAGCGTCTGGCCGCGACTCGTCCCGAGGTCGAGCTCAAGGCAGTCTTCGGGCGTCCGCGCGATGAGATGCCTTTGTGGCTGAATGCGGCCGACGCGGTGGTCGTCACCTCGCAGCGCGAGGGCTACGGGCTGGCCTGCGTCGAGGCGCTGGCCTGCGACGTGCCGGTACTGAGCACACCAGTGGGAGTGGCGCCCGCGCTGCTTGCCGGCATCGAAGGCTGCCTGTGTGCACCCTTCGACGCGGCGCGCTGGAGCGAGCACCTCGACGCGGTGCTCGCCGCCGACGAGCCCCGGGTAGACGGACGCGCCGTCGCGGAGACCCAGGGGCTCCCCGCGGCGGCGCGCCGCACCCTGCAGCTCTACAGGAGTCTCTAAGCTCGCGTGACGCGGTAGCCAGCGACCTGTGCGTCGTCGGCCATGATGCCCGCGAGCTCACCTTCGTGCGTCACCCGCGCCTGCAGCCTGTATTCCTCGCCGCCGATGTTCACGACCTGGCCGGACCGGGCCGCGAACGGGAGGCAGATACGAGGGGCGATGCCGCGCTGACGAACGTCTTGAAGGGCCATCCTGAAAGCTTCGTACTCAATGTGGCCATTCGTTGTCACGCTATGCCTATCGGGCTCCGTACGGACAACCTTTATGGGTCGCGGAGCCTCTTCTGTGCCCAGTACTGGCGACGGCAGGAGGCAGGGGATCGGGCTGTGCGCCACAGGCGCCGGCGGAACTCGGTCAGCGCCCGCAGAGCGCACTCACGCCTGGCAGCGGAGCTCCGGCCAGGCAGCGCGTACTCACGCCTGGCAGCGGAACTGGTGATCCTCCTCGACACTCAGCGTGTGACAGCCGCTGCAGCGCATGGTATAGGTATAGCCGAGCGCCACGCCGTGGGTCTCGCAGAAGTCGATCTGGGCGCCGAGGACCTCGAACTCCTCCTCGTCGCAGACCGCGCACGGCGTGAGCACCTCGTCGCCGAGCCGATAGCTCTGTTGCAGACCGGCCATGGCCTCGCGCTCGCCGGGGTGAAAGGCGAGGTCGGCTTCGAGCTCGGCGCCCGACGCCAGGGCGACCGGGCGTTCGCCGGTGGCAAGCTGGCCGGGCAAGTAGGCGATGCGGTAGCCGAGCTCACGCAATCTCTGCTGGAACCGGCAACCCTCTGTGCAGCGCTCGCCCCTGAGCTCGTTCAGGTGCTCGCGCAGCGCGATCTGGGTGATCGCGAAGGCCCGCAGGTCGACCTGGTCGACCTCTTCGGGAGGCCTCACCTTGGGCGGCCGGCCGCGACGCCGTGGCTCGTCTGCGGCGATGAGGCCCAGCATGCCGATGTCGGGACTCGACCGCAGAGCGGAGGTCACCACGTCGAGCCAGCCCGGCGCGAAGGCGAGGTCGTCCTGCAGGCGCACGAGGATCTCGCCGCTGGACATCTGGAAGGCCGTGTCGAGGCCGCAGTGCGCCATCTCGCGCTCGGCGGCCCCGGCCTCGAGGGCGATCGCCGACACGTCGCCACGCAGGTAGTGCCGGGCCATGTAGGAGACGACGTCTTCGCGGTGCTGGGCGGCGAGCACGACGATCTCGACGTCAAAGTCGATGGTCTCACGCAGGCGATGGAGCGTGGTGCGCAGGGCGCCCACACCGTGGGTCGAGACGACCGCGATGCTCACCAGGCTCGCCGGACCCCCGGCCGCCTGTCGCGGCGCCGCTGATTTGAACGCTTCTTGTGAATCCTTGTGCAAGGTTACCGGAATGTAACACGAGGGCGCCGCTTCGATTGGCACATATGCCCCCGGTGACCTACAATCTGACGGCGTTCTTGCGCGGGCCGACGTAGCTCAGCTGGCAGAGCACATCACTCGTAATGATGGGGTCCTCGGTTCGATTCCGAGCGTCGGCTCCAAAGATTCCCCCGCAAAACGGCACTTTCCACTTCCTCCCCGATCACCGACCGCTTGCTCGTCTGTTACACCGTCTGTTACAATCCGGGCGTCATGGCAGCGTAGTCAGGGGGCAAGCATGAGTATCCGTGAGGTCCGGCCGGGCGTCTGGGACGTCCAGGTCTACCAGCCCAAGCGCACCGACGGCGTGCGCCCCCGGGTGAGCCGGCGTGTCTTCGGTGGCAGGCGCGCCGCCGAGCAGGTCGAACGCGACTTCAAGACCTTCAACGATCTGCACTCCCAGGGCGGTTGGTCCGGCCGTAAGCCGCGCCTCGACGACTACGCCCTCGACGAGTGGCTCGCCGACAAGACCGACATTGAACCGCAGACCCGCAAGAACTACCGTGGCGCCCTCGAGCGCTACATCATCCCCGCCCTGGGCAAGCTGAAGGTCGCCGACGTCTCGGTGCGAGACGTTCGCCGGCTCAACCGCACCATGAACGCCGCCGGCCTCTCGGGTTCGACGCGCCGCTACGCTTTCCGCATCCTCTCCATGGTCATGCACCAGGCCGTCATCGACCGCCTGATTGACGTGAGCCCTTGCGAGGCCGTCAAACCGCCCAGGGAGAGCCGGGCAGAGCCGCAAGCGCTCACCGCCGACGAGGTACGCGAACTCCTGCGGCTGCTGGCCGGCGGACCCGTCGGCATGGCGGCGCTGGTCGCCTACGACACCGGCATCCGCCGCGGCGAACTGCTCGCGCTCGCCTGGGCCGACGTGAACCTCACAACGGGCACCGCCCAGGTGAAGCACGCCGTCGAGCAGATCGGCCCCGACGTCCGGCTCAAGGAACCGAAGTCCGCGCGCAGCCGGCGCGCCGTAAAGTTGAGCGAGCCGGTCGTGGCCGCCCTCAAGACACACCGCGCGCAACTCAACGCCGAGCGTCTGAAGTATCAAGGGCGCATCGTCACCGATGGCGAGACGTCCTGGCCGATGTGGGTCGACGCCGATCTCGTCTTCCCCTCGCTGCAATATCAGGACGCCGCCCATCCGATGGGCCGGATCTGGACGCCGTACGCTTTCTCGAAGGCCTGGCGCAAGGCGATCGGTCAAGCCAACAAGGCCCGGCTCGCCGAGCACCTCGAGGCGGGCGGCGAGGCCGCCGACTTCGAGCCCTGGGACTTCGGTATACATCGATTGAGGCACACCTACGCGACCCACTGCCTGCGCGCCGGCCTGCGCGACGAGGTCGTGTCGCGCGCCCTGGGTCACAGCTCGTCGAGTGTCACCCGCGCCTACTACAGCCACGTGATCGACGGCGAGCAAGCCGAGACGGCCGCAGTCACCGGCGCCGTGATCGCCGGAGCGAAAACGTCCAGTTCTTAACGCCCAAACGCACGCACGCACATAACATTTCGCCCGGCGCGCTACGCCCTGAAAAGCGCCGCAAACGGGCATAGTCCGGCGTCCGAATTGCCCGCCGTTCCCGTCGCCTTGGAAAACTAAGACGACTCAGCACTTCGCTTGCCTTCAGTCATGGTTACTCACGGAACGAGGAAGCCACGACACGGAGGCGCGACAATGTTCGCTGACAACGAGATGGGGCCGGCCGTGACCGGCCGATTGCTGGTGACCGAGACCGAGGCGGCCCACGTGTTGCATGTCTCGATCTCGACGTTCAGGCGCGACGTCCTGGGCAAGGGCTACATCAAGCCGGTCGACCTGCCCGGCGGCACGCGGCGCAATCTCTACAAGCTCGAGACCCTCGAGCGGCTTGTCAACGAGGCCGAAGAACGCTCGCTCGCCGCCGACAAGGCCTAGGGCGACGACTAGCCATGACGACCGTCGACGACATAGTGGGCTGCCTAGAGGGCGCCAAGCGCGTGAGCGATGGTTACATGGTGCGCTGCCCGGCCCACAACGATCGCACGCCGTCCTTGCACGTCTGGGCCGACGAGACGGGCGCCGCGGCTTGGGACTGCAAGGCCGGCTGCGAGTGGTTGACCGTCACCGCCGAGCTCGAGCGGCTCGGGTTGGACGTCAGCGGGCGCCTGTCACGTCGCCGGACAAACGCGGCATCCGTCGAGACTACCGTCAACCCGTTCAAGGACCCCTGGACGCCGCGCGGACCCGCGACCGCGACCTACCCCTACACCGACGCCGACTGCCGCCTGCTGTACTGCGTCTGCCGCACGGCCGACAAGCAGTTCCCCGTCTGGCGCCCCGACTCGACGAGCAAGACCGGCAAGCGCTGGAAGGTCAAAGGGCTCGTCGACCCCGTCCTGTACCACCTGCCGCGGCTGCTGGCCGCTGTGAAGGCCCGCCAGACCATCTACGTCGTCGACGGTGAGAAGGACGTTGAAGCGCTGGAGAGGGCCGGCAGGTACGCCACGACCGACCCCCACTGGGCCGGCGGCTGGGCCAAGCATCCCGAGTACGCCACGTGGCTGGCCGGCGCCGACGTCGTCGTGGTCGCCGACAAAGACAGCGGCGCCGGGCATCGCCAGGCCGACGCGATCGCCGACGCCCTCAAGGCCGCATCATGACGGTGCGCGTCGTGGAGGCGCTCGTCGGCAAAGACATCTCCGACCACCTGGCCGCCGGCTACGGGGTCGAAGAACTCGTGCCGATCGACGCGGCGCCAGCCGCGGCTGCGGACGGCCCACGGTCCTACACCGGCCCCGAGGTCGCTGCCATGACGTTCGCCGACCCGGACCCGGTTGTCCTCTACGCCGATCCCGGCTGCCTGTTCGACCTCGTCGCCAAACCGAAGGCCGGCAAGACGACGTTCCTGCTGCTGGGCTGCCGTGCCCTACAAAGCGGCGAGCCGTTTCTTGACCTCAAGACCAAGCGCGTGCCGGTCCTGTATCTCACCGAGCAGACGCGGGCGAGCTTCAAGACAAAGCTCGACGCGGTCGGCCGCCTGGTGCGCTGCGACGACTTCCGCATCCTGTTCATCGTCGACTTCATCGGCTCGGGCTGGGATGAGATATGCGAGGCTATCCGCGCCGAGGTCCGCAAGTGGGGCATCGGCCTGATCGTCGTCGACACCCTCTCGGACTGGGCTCACCTGACCGACGAGAACGACTCCGCCGAAGCCCTGCGCGTCACGCGCCCGCTGCGGGCCATCGCCGAAGAGAGCAACGCCGCCGTCATCACCGTCCGCCACGCCGGCCTGCGCGGCACTCCGGGCGGCGACGTGGTGAGCGCCGGCCGCGGCTCGACTGCCTATGCCGGCGCCGTCGACACACTCTGCGTTCTCAGCCGCACCGCGGGCCAGGGACACGGCAATCGCCGCGAGCTGCGGTTCGTCAGCCGCAAGGACAACGTGCCCGAGAGCATGGTGATCGAACTGCGGGCGGGCCAGTATGAGGCACTCGGCGACGCCCTCAACGTCGAGTACCGGCAGGCGCGCGCCTTTCTCTTCGAGAACCTGCCGGCCTCTGAGGGCGACGCGATCGCCGAGAAAGACATCCTCGCGGCGGCCAATGGCATGTTCTCCCGGCGCACCCTGCAACGTGTCCTGCACGGCGACCGCGGTGACGGCGGAATGCTGCGCGAGGGCCTCGTCACCGCCAAGAAGGGCGCCGGTTGCGCGGGTGTCAAGGCGTTCGGCTACTGGCTCTGTCAGGGCGGCGACGATGAACCCTGAAAAACCAAGTGCGCAGACCCCGTGGCCTATTGCGCACTTGCTGTGCGCACCTGGGCGACCCAAAGAGCGATTGCTGCTGCCACCCCGGCCTCTCAGCCGGGTGGCGGGCAGCCACCGTGAGGGTGAAAACACAAGTGCGCAGTACCTTTCACCTTATAGGGTGCGCACTTGCGTACTGGGATCACGGCCATGAGCCGCCAGATCCCCGCGCAGCGTCTCGCCGCCTTCGACGTCCTGGCCGAGGTCGCCCGCACTCACCCCGTCGTGGTCTACGTCCGCGACCGCGCCGTGCGGCGCCAGTACCTGCGCGCCTTCGTGAAGCGCGGCGTCGACTTGAACCGCGTGTACTTCCACACAATCCCCGACCGGGAGACGACACCATGAGCACCGACCTGAGAACCCGCATCCTGGCCGCCTACGCCGACGCCTCCATGCCGCTCACGGATGCCCAGCGCGCCGCCGCGGTGCGCATCGTCACCTCCCTGCCGGACGAGTTCTTCGAGCT
>PKYM01000263.1 GCA_003132645.1 Actinomycetota bacterium
TTGCTCTACCAGGTGGCGACCGGCATCCTCGCCGAGGGCGATGTGGCGCCGGCGCTGCGCAGCGTGCTGCGCGGACAGGCCAACGTGAAGGTGCTGCTCGCCGAGGTCACCGGCTTCGACCTCGTGGCACGCACCGTGGTGACCCTGGCGCCCGACAGCCGCCGCCTCGAGCTCCCCTACGACACGCTGATCGTCGCTACCGGCGTGCAGACCGACTACTTCGGCCACGACGAATGGTCGACGGCGGCGCCCGGCCTCAAGACGCTCGACGACGCCCGCTGGCTGCGCAGCCACATCCTCGGTGCCTTCGAGATGGCCGAGATCGCCACCGATCCCGCCGACCGGCTGGCCTGGCTCACCTTCGTGGTCGTCGGAGCGGGACCGACCGGCGTCGAGTTGACCGGCGAGATCGCCACCCTCGCCCATCGCATCCTGCCAAAGGACTTTCGCGACGTCGCGACAAGCGACGCGCGCGTCATCCTGATGGACGCCGGACCGACCATCCTGCCCCGCTTTCCCGCCCGGCTGCAGCGCCACGCCGCCACCGACCTGCGAGCGTTGGGCGTCGACATCCTGACCGGCGCGCTGGCCGTCGACATCGACCTCACCGGCATCGACCTGCGCCGTGGGACCGGCGCCGGAGAGGCAGTCGCCGGGATCGTCCTGCGTCGCGTCGCCGGCGCCGGCGCCGGCGGAGAAGGCACGGGCGGCGACGTCGAGCGCCTGCCGGCGCGCACGATCATCTGGGCGGCCGGCGTGCGGGCGGCGCCGGCGGGCGACATGCTGGCGACCGCCGCCGGCGCCGCCCGCGACCGCATCGGTCGCTTACAGGGTGCACCCGACCTGAGTCTGCCGGGATACCCCGAGGTCTTCGCCATCGGCGACATGGCGGCCGTCGGCGACCTGCCGGGCGTGGCGCCGGTCGCCATGCAGCAGGGCCGCTTCGTCGCGAGCCTGGTCGCGGCCCGTGTGACCGGCCGTCCCTCGCCCGCGGCCTTTCGCTACCACGACAAAGGCACCATGGCCACGGTCGGCCCGCGGCGCGCGATCGTCGATGCCTACGGACTGCAGGTCGGCGGCTTTGCCGGCTCGGTGCTGTGGGCCTTCATCCACCTCTACTATCTCATCGGGTGGGGCAACCGCTCGGTCACGCTGCTGCGCTGGCTGCTGCAGATGACGACACGCGATCGCAGCAACCGGCTGGTCGACGTCGAGCACGCGGCGAGCTGGCGCGAGCTGCGTCGCCGCGGCGACGGGGGCACGCCGGGGCTCTGGGCGAAGATGCGCAAGGTAAAGAGGCCCGACTCGGGCTGAAGGTCTCGAGCCCCGCGTCTAGCGTCCCGCCTCGTCGCCCCCGTAGCGGCGCGCCAACCGGCCGGTGGCGTTGCCGGCGGCGAGCGTCTCCTGTTGCAGATCGCGGAACCGCTCGAAGAACGCCGGGGCGTCCTCGAACCCGGGCACGCAGACGACCTCTCCCAGAGCCAGCCCGGCGACGATGGCCCGGGCGCAGTCCTCGGAGCTCATGAGAGGCGGCATCCCGGGGCGCCCGGCGAGCTGTCGCGAGCCGTGGAACTCGCTTACGACCATGCCGGGCAGGCAGACCATCGCCCGCACGCCGCTGCCTTCGAGCTCGGCCGCGAGGGCCTGGGTGAACACGAGCTGGAACGACTTGGCCCCGGAGTAGGTCGCCCGGCCGGCCATGCCGAGGCGCAGGGGGCCACTCAAAGCCAGCAGCGAGGCAACGTTGACCACGGCGCCGGCGCCGCGGGCGATCATACCCGGCAGCGCGGCCCGCACGAGCGTGGCCGGGGTCGTGACGTGGATCGCCACGACGCGCCGCAAGACGTCGGCCTCGATCTCGGCGAACGGCCCGTAGCCCGAAAAGCCGGCGTTATTGACGAGCAGCGAGAGGCGCTCCTCGGTAGCCACGCGTCCGGCAAGGCGCGCCACGTCCGCTTCGTCGGTCAGGTCGGCCACGACGACCTCGACCTGAGAACCGGCCTGCGAGCGCAGTTCCGCGGCGAGCGTCTCGAGACGCTCGCCGCGGCGCGCCACGACGATCAGGTCGTGACCGTCGCGCGCCAGCAGGCCGGCCAGCGCACGACCGATACCCGACGAGGCGCCGGTGACGAGGGCGAGGGGCCGCGGAGCGGGCATGTCGTGCCTCCAGGGTTGGACTTCAGGGTCTGCCGCCGGTGAGCGGACACCGGCCGTGACAGTCTACTCGCCGGCAGGCGCGGCCGGCGCAGGCGCGCCGTTCCCGGGCCCGAGGGCGCGCACGGCCTCGTCGACCGTCAGAAAGACGTGGTCGTCGCCGATGTGACGGCGCAGTCCGGCGCGCGCCGTGTCGCCCGTCGCCCGGGCGACGGCGAAGTCGACGCCGCGCTGGTGCAGCTCGTGAACGACCTGCAACAGCATGCGCCCGCCGGTGTAGTCGACATCGTCAATGCCCGACGAGTCGAGCACGAAGAGGCTGGGCGGCGGCGCAGCCGCCGCCACGAGCTCGCGCACCCGGTCGCGGAAGTGGGTGGCGTTGGCGAAGTACAGCGGCGCGTCGATCCGGTAGGCCACGACGCCGGGCACGAGCTCGCCGTCGGGACGCTCCTTGAGCGACCACCACACGGTCGTGCCGGGCACTCTGCCGAGCAGCGCGTCGCGCGGCCGGGCGCTGCGCCACGTGCGGTAGAGGATGGAGAGCATGATGGCCAGCAGTATCCCGGGGCCGACGCCGAAGAGCACGACCGTGCCCAGGGTGGCTACCGCTACGCCGAACTCTACCCTGTCGAAGCCGTAGATGGCATGCAGGTCGCGCACACGGAAGATGCGCAGGGCGACGTAGATCAGGACGGCGCCCAGCGTGGCCAGCGGCAGGTCGGCGAGCAGACCGGCGGCGGCCACGATGAGCACGACGACGATCGCCGCCGCCGTCAGGCCCGGCACCTGGGAACGGCCGCCCGACGAGGTCACGACCGCGCTGCGCGGGGGACTCGCGTTGACGGCCAATCCGCCGACGAACGCCGCCAGCATGCTGCCCGCGCCGACGCCGATGAAGTCGCGGTCGACGTCGGTCTCAAAGCCGCCGAGCTCGGCGAACGAGCGCGTGGTCGCCGAGGTCTGGGTGATGACGATCAGGGCCACCGCCAGGGCGCTGGGCAGCAGGCGCCAGACCAGATGAGCCGAGAACGGCGGCGCCTGCAGCGCCGGCAGGCCGGCGGGCAACGCCCCCAGCGTGGCGACGCCCTTGGCGGCCAGGTGGAACGCCCCCGAGGCGCCCAGCGACAGGATCACGGCGATGAGGGCGCCCGGCAGGCGGCGGCTCACGCGCTCCGCGGCGACGATGACGGCGAAGACGGCGACGGCGACGGCCAGCGCGTACAGGTTGGCGTCGCCGAGGTGCTTCACGTCGCCGACGAGTTTCTGCAGGGCGTTGCCCGTCGTAGGCGGCAGGCCGAGCACGTCGGGGAGCTGGCCGACGATGATCGTGACCGCGACGCCGGCGAGAAAGCCGGTGACGACCGGCGCCGACAGAAAGTCGGCGATCCAGCCCATGCGCGCCACGCCGACGACGACCACCACGGCGCCGACGAGCAGCGCCAGCAGCGCCATGTTGCCGCCGTAGCCGGCGGAGCCCACGCCGGCGACGGCGACCGCGGCGACCGCGAGCATGGGCGCGATCGTCGAGTCGGCGCCGACCGACATGACGCGGTTCGACCCGAGGAGGGCGAACATGACCACGGCCGCCAGGAAGGCGTAGAGGCCGGCGACCACCGGCATGCCGGCGAGATGGGCCGTGGCGAGCTGCTCGGGGATGGCGATGGCGACCAGCGTGACGCCGGCCACCAGGTCGAGCGGCAGATAGGCGCGCCGGTACCCGGACAGCCAGGGTGGGGCGGCGGGGCGGCGGCGGGGGCGGCGGGGCGG
>PKYM01000220.1:0-21272 GCA_003132645.1 Actinomycetota bacterium
TTGGTGAGCCCGAGGTCGGCGATGCTCGCGCCGTCCTGCTCGGCTTTACAGTCGGCCTGCTTCTCACCTTCCTGGCGGTGCGCGCCAACACGCGGCTGATCCGCGCGCAGGTCTCGTGGTGGTTCCACGACATCACGCCAGGCGGCACGCACATCCACCACATGGTCTTCGGCGTGATCATCATGGTGACCACCGGACTGTTCACGTTCGGCTTCACGCCCACGGGGCTGCCTCTGCAGGTCCTCGCCTTCGTGTTCGGCGCCGGGGTGGCGCTGACCCTCGACGAGTTCGCCCTCATCCTGCATCTCGAAGACGTCTACTGGAGCGAGCAGGGCCGCATCTCGGTCGACGCCATCGTGGTCGCGACGGGAGCGGCCGCGCTTTCCCTGATCGTCGGCCCGCCGCTGGTGGGCACAGGCATCGGTCGCACGACGCTCATGGAGGTGGCGATCGCGGCGATCCTCAACCTTGGCTTCGCGTTCACCGCCATCGTCAAAGGCAAGCTATGGACCGGTTTCGTGGGCATCTGGGTGCCGTTCGTCGCCTTCGTCGGCGCCGTCCGTCTGGCGCGCCCGAACTCGCCCTGGGCGCGGGCGCGCTACGCGAAAAGGCCCAAGAAACTGGCGCGCGCCGAGGCGCGCGAGGCGCACCGACGCGGGTGCCCGGGAAGGTTCAGGGACTGGTTCTACGACCTCATCGCGGGCAAGCCGTCGCTGCCGCCGCTCGGCGCACCGAAGCAAGAGCCCAAAGACGGCGACGACTGACGAGGGCGCNNAGCCGTTCGGTCAGGGAACGTTCCAGACCGGCGTGCCGACCGGACAGCGCGGATACAGCCAGAGAATGTGGGCGTCGGAGAGCCGCGTGCAACCGTGCGAGTAGTTGCGGGGGAACCGTTTCAGCAGCCAGGGCTCATCCGTGCCGTGGATCGCGTACAGACCGTGATAGCGCATGCGCCGCGGGCCATAGGGGCCGCCCATGCGGGGGTCCTTGGCGTAGATGTGAAAGTGGCCCAGCGGAGTCGGCAAGGCAGGCCGCCCCAGGACGCAGTCGAAGACGCGCACGACCCAGCCGTGCTCCAGGTAGTAGAGCTTGTACTGGGACTTGTCGACCAGGATGTAGTGGGCGGGAGCGAGCGGTACGTGGTAGGCGCTGGGCCACTTGACCTGCAGAACGGCCCTGGCGCTGGCTCCGGCGGCGTGCCCGGCGTCGGCGGCGATCGTCATGCGGTAGGCAAAGCGACCGACGCGCGCGGCCCGAAAGCGACAGACGGCCCGCGAGTCGTGGCCGAGCGTGAGCCTGCGCCACGCCTTCCAGCCGTGGTTCTGACGGCGCTGGAGCACCACCGTGGCGCCGGGACGCTGCGGGCTCACCGTGACGGTAAAGCCGATCTCTCGCCACCCGAAGACGGCGGCGGGGCCGGTCAGCGTGACACGCGGGCTGACGGCGACCGCGATCGTGGCGAAGACCGGCGCCCAGTCGCTGTCACCGGCGAAGTCGACGCGATAGACGGTCGTCACGACAGGGGTCTGGCTGAAGGTGGCGCTCCCGTCGGCGCCTGTGGTAGCGCCTGCCAGGGGAGTGAACGCGCTCTCGCCGGCCGCCTCGGAGCTGAGCTCGAGGGTCGCACCCGCAATGCCCAGAGCGGCACTGAGCACGGTCGGGCTGCCGGCCACGACGCCGGCCGGTGTCGCCGTCAACGTGAGCGCCGGCGTGGCGCTGGGGCTGGGCGACGGGGTCGGAGCGGCCAAAGCCGTCTGGGATGTCGCCGGGACGATCATGACAAGCAAGGCCGTCAGCACCAGCAGTGCGGGCAGGAGCGGCGACGGGAGTGCGTGCAACGCCGCCGGTACCGGCACGGCCCGCCGGACAGTCCCCATGAACCGTTGCCTCACGACCCCTCCCTTGCTCGACGGCCTGCGGTTGATCTACACGAGCCCGTGCGACTCCAGATAGGCGATACTGGCGAGGGCCGCCGGCTCGTCCAGATGCTCGAGGATCACGGTGGCGCCGGCGGCGCGGGCGCACGCCAGCACCGCCGCCGCGTCGACGACACCCTCACCGAGTGGACGATGTGAATCGTCTGTGTCGGTCGGGCCCCCGTTGTCGTGCAGGTGGACGTGNNTCACCGAGCTCGAGGTCGCCGGGCGCCGCGAAGTGCGAGGTGCCCACGCCAGGCATGTTCTCCAGGACGATGGGCAACCCCGTCGCGCGTTGCAGTTCGGCGAGATCCGCGATGGTGCGCTGCAAGGCGGAGACGACGACCGGGTCGCGCGGCCCGGGGGGCTCGATGTAGTCGGGGTGCACCACGTAGAGCAGGGCGCCGATCTCGGCGGCGGCCTCGACGTGGCGGCGATGCTGGGCGACTGCCTGAGCGCGCACGCCCTCGTCGGGGCTGCCGGGCTGGATGTCGAAGCCGTAGGGGCCGTGGACGGTCAGCCGCAGGCCGCTCGCCAGGGCGTCGCGGCGGTTACGAGGCGAGAGCACCGTATGCAGGCCGAACGAGTCGATCTCGACCAGGCCGGTGCGCGGCGCCAGCCGCTCGAAGGCGGCGGCCAGCGTCTCGTCGCAGTAGATCTGGCTGGGCAGACCGATGTCCGGTGGCAAGGTCATGTCCTGCGAAGCATATCCCGTGCGCGATGGTGCTTGACCAGCGTCAGGCCTTCTTGATAATCTTTCTCAAGTAACTACCTCGGTGGCACGGAAACCGGTGAGAGACCGGTGCTGCCCCGCAACTGTGACCGCTGACGAACGTCGCCGACAAGCCACTGTCTCGAGTCAGAGATGGGAAGGCGCGACAAGTAGGCTGGCAAGCGGCAAGCCAGGAGACGGCCACCGAGGGCACCGACAGCAGGCCTCGCGGGAGGACTGGCTCGGCGTCGTTTCCGGCCCCCGGCCGAGTCGCCGCCGCCGTCTCCAGTCTTGCCCCGCACGGCCCGTCTGCCACGTCGTCCACGAGGAGGAGACATGCGCAGCGAACCGATCACAAAGCAAGCTGACACGGCGCCGCTCACGGAACGTCCGGATCGACCTGGGCGATCGGAGCGACCTGGGCAGACCTCGACCGCGGCCTGTGCGCCGGCCGAGCGCGGCTACGTTCACGTCTACACCGGCGAAGGCAAAGGCAAGACCACGGCCGCGTTCGGCTTGGCTCTGCGCGCCGCCGGTCACGACCGGCGCGTCTACATCGGTCAGTTCATGAAGGGTCAGCCCTACGGCGAGGTCGCCGCACTCGACCATCACCCCCAGATCAAAGTCGAGCAGTTCGGCAGCCCCGGTTGCATCCGCCGCGACGAGGTGACTCCGGGCCACCTCACCGACGCCAGCTGGGGCCTGGGCCGGGCAACCGCGGCGCTGACCTCGGGCGACTACGACCTCGTCGTGCTCGATGAACTCGACGTCGCCGTCCTGTTCGGCCTGCTCTCCGACGACGACTGCGCGAAGTTGATCGAGTCACGACCGCCGCGGGTCGAGCTCGTCATCACAGGCCGCAGCGCGCCACAAGCCATTCTCGAACGCGCCGACCTGGTCACCGAGATGCGCGAGGTCAAGCATTACTACCGGCGCGGCGTGACGGCCCGAGCCGGCATCGAGTTCTAAGACGCGCCGGCGGCTACCAGCCGACGCGCCGACCGCCGTCGCGAGCGAGCTTGGCGGCGCAGATCTGTTCGATCGCCTGCCGTGTCGTGCGGGCGGCAAGCCAGCCGACGGTCGTCGCCGGACCGGCATAGCTCAGGGCCGGGCCGCGACCGGTGGCCGCGACGACGACCGAGTCGGTCGACGTGCCGCTGGCGGCCTCCCCGTCTGCGGTGCGTACCTGCCACTCGCTCAGGACCATCGTCTTGGCCTCGGTCACAGTGATGACCACGTTCACCAGGGCGGCCGGCGTGAGCTGCCCGTCGACCAGCACGATCGTGTTGATGGTGCCGGGGCTGCCGGTGCCGGNNCCGAGACCACCACCGCCACGGTCAGGCCGTCCCGCGAGTCGGCGGCGACCTGCGCGTACTTCGTCTTGGCCGCCGTCATCACGCCGACGAAAGGCGCGTCGATGCCCAGGCGCGCGGCATAGGCGGCAAGCTCGTCCTCGGGACTCGTTCCATGCGGCGTGTCGTCGACGTGCATGTTGACGATGTCGCGCGCCCGGTAGAACCCGCCGCCCACGACCGCCGAGCTCAACACGAACAGGAGCCGCTCGCTGCGCAAGGACACGCCGTGCTCGTCGATAGCGACCCGGATGTCGGGTATGGTCGTCTCGGCGCGGTCGCTCACACCCTCGCTCCTCGTTTCGGGGACCTCAGACGCCGGCGGCAAGTGGTGCGCCGGCGATGTGCAGTCATCGGCGACGCGCGGTGACGTCAGACTCGCCAGCTATGGTAACGCAGACGACCCGAGGCGGTCGTCCTTTGATGGAGGGCCGCAGTGACGACCGCGAGCCGCAAGTACTACCGCGAGCCGCAGTGACGACTGCGGAGGGCAGCAGTGACGACTGATTCGTCGATCATGGCGGCCGCCACGGTGCTGCTGGCGGGGGTCATCGATGTGGCTTTCGGAGAGCCGCCCAACGCGATCCACCCGGTAGTCTGGATAGGCTGGCTCGTCACGGCCCTCGAGCGTCACGGCCCTCGCGGCCGGCCGCGGGCCGAGCTTGCCTACGGCGCGCTTATCGTGGCCGTCACAGCGGGAGTGTGCGCCGCAACCGGCCTGGCCGTCGTCGTCGTCCTCGTCCGCCTGCCTTGGTGGCTGGCTCTGCCGCTGGGCGCCGTCGCGCTCAAGGTGACCTTCTCGCTGCGCGGACTGGTGTCGGCCGGCCGCCACGTGCAGCGCGCGCTCGACACAGACACCGACGCCGCGCGCGAGGGATTGCGCGCCCTGGTCAGCCGCCACCGCGCCCTGGAGCCGCCCCAGATCGTGTCGGCGGCGATCGAGTCGCTGGCCGAAAACCTTACCGACAGCGTCGTCGCCCCCCTGCTGTTCTTCGCTCTCTTCGGGCTGCCCGGCGCACTGGCCTACCGGGCCATCAACACGATGGACGCGATGATCGGCTATCACGGCGAGTACGAGTACCTCGGCAAGGTGGCGGCGCGTGCGGACGACGTCGCCAACTTCGTCCCGGCGCGCCTGACGGGCCTGCTGCTGACGGCGCTGGCCGCGACCCGCGGCACAGGAGCGGCGGCGTGGGCGGCGCTGCGCCGGCAACGCCGCCTCTCGACGAGCCCCAACAAGCTCTGGACGATCGCCCCCATGGCCGGCGCCCTCGGCGTGCAGCTCGAAAAGCCGGGCGTCTATGCGGTCGGCCCGGACACGCGGCCGTTGCGCGCCGCGGTCATCGGCGAAGCCGCCGTTCTGGTGTGGGCCGCCGGCGCCATCGCCCTCGTCGCCACCGCCGGCCTCGCCGCCCTGCTGGCCGGCTGGTGGAAGTGACGGCACTCCATCGCCAAGCGACATCGCGTCTGATCGTCGAGGTGACGGCGCAGCTCNNCGGCGCAGCTCGTCGAGGTGACGCGCGGCTTATCGTTGCCTAGAGCCTGCCTGCCGCGCTACGGTGGCTGGAATCAGATGACGAAAGGAGCTGCGCGTGATCGCACTACCGGTGGGTGACCTCTTCCAGAATCTCGGTGCGATGACCACGAAGGCTCCTCGCGGCGCCGCGATCTCGCTCGTGCTGATCGTGGTCGCGGCGATCCTGTTCACGGTCGGCTGGCGCCTGGCGATGCGCCGCCGCTACGAAGCTCACCGCTGGGTCCAGACCGTCGCGGCCTGCCTGAACGCCGGCGTGGTCCTCGTCTGGATGATCCGGTCGTTCACCGTCAACGTCGCCCCGCAGATTCCGGCCAAGCTGAACGAAAGGGCCTACGCGGTCGCCACGACTCATGCCCTGGTTGGTGTGATCGGCCTCGTGTTCGGGATGTTCGTCGTGCTGCGCGGCAACGAGCTCGTGCCTCAGAGGCTGCGCTTCAAGAACTACAAGCCCTACATGCGCGGCGCCTACGCGCTCTACATGCTCGGCACGGTGACCGGCGTGATCCTCTACGTCGTGGCCTACGGCACCTCGAGGTAGCAGCTCCTCGCGCGTCATGCGCTGGTATGCGACACCCGACCGGCGCCTGCTCGCGGCGAGCATCCTCCTGCAGCTCGCCCTGGCGCCGCTGCTGGGCCACTCCTGGGACACCAAGATCTTCATGGCCACCGGCTATCTGGTGGGCACCGGTCAGACGCCGTATCTGGCCCAGAACCTGGCGGCTGTGTTCCACCACACCGGCTTCGGCGTGATCTCGTCGGTGGGCTATCCGCCGCCCTGGCCGCTCGTTCTGGGGCTGCTCTACCGGGGCGTCCATGCCGTCACTGCCAACCTCATCGTCTACAACGTCGCCATCAAGCTGCCACTGATCTGCGCCGACATCGCTCTCGCCTATCTCGTCGCCGCGATGCTCACCAGCGTGGGCGCAGAGTCCGCGACGGCGCGCCGGGCCTGGGTCTTTCTGCTCTTCAACCCCTTCCTTTTGTACGTCAGCGCCGCCTGGGGCCAGATCGACGTGCTGGTCGCGCTGCTCGCTGTGGCGGCCCTGGCGGCGCTCAACGGGCGCCGGGTCGGCGGGTCGGCCGTCCTGCTGGCCCTGGCCGTGTGCTTCAAGCCGATCGCCGCGCCCATCGCGCTGGTCGCCCTCGTCTACCTTCTGGGACGCTCGCGCGGCCAGGCGGCGCGCTACGCGGCCGTGTTCGTCGTTGCCGTGCTGGCCTTCTATGTGGCGCCGTTCTTTGCCTTCGGCTGGAGCCGGGCGCCGTTTCTGCTGCGCCTGAACGACCACTTCGTAATGAACGGGACGATGTCGCTCACGACGGTCGCCAGACTCTTTCGCGACCCGCTCCTGATGACGGGCAGATGGTGGCTGCTCGGTCTGCTCTGGATCCCCGCCCTCGCGGTGGGGGTCGTTGCCCTGCGACGCGGCGTCGGCGGCTTCGACGACCTCGTCAAGAAGAGCACCGCGCTGGTGCTGATCTTCTTCCTGACGCGCACCTGGCTGTCGGAACCCAACATCGTCCTCGTCGTGCCGCTCGCGCTGATCCTCACGTCGCTGGGCGAACTCGACCGCCGCGCCCTCACCGCCCTCTGGGTCATCCCTCTGGCCTTCACCGTCTTCAACGCCTCGCCGCTGCAACTCCTTTGGGTCGCGTTCCCGGACGCGATGCAGCGCTCGCTTACCTTCGTCGCGCAGTACGGACACGCGACGCTGGTCGCCAGAGCGGCGCTCGTCATCGCCTGGCAGATCGCGGGCTGGTGGGTCGTCGTCGCCTGCTTTCGAGGGAGCCGGCGGCAGGCGGCCGAGACGGGGCTCGCACGCCGGGCGCAAGCGCCTGCGACAGGGGGCGGTGTGTCGTGGAGCTGAGCGCCCCCCTGTTCGGCGGTCTTTCGCTGTCGATCACCGACCGGGCGCCGAGCGCCGACACGCACGACGGCCGCTACCCGGCCGCGCGGCTGCAGAGGGGGCTGCTGCTCGTCTGCCCGGGGCGGGACCTGGCCGAAGAGGGCGTCGGGTTCGGCGTCCCGATCCTGAAGCGCGGCGCCCAGACCGTCTTTCCGGGAGCGATGAAGCTGAGGCAGGGCGGCGCCCCGAGTGGCGACGGGACGCCGGTTAGCGAGGAAATTCCGGGTGCCGAGNNGGTGCCGAGAGCGCGCCGGGTGCCGAGAGCGCGCCGGGTGCCGAGGGCGCGCCTGGCCGCAACGGCGCCGACTGGCAGGCGATCGCCGTCTTCGAGATGAACCTGGTCGAGCGCCTTGCCCCCCGTGGCAGTGCCGGGCTCAACTCCGAGGCCGGCCCAGGTGGCGCTCCCGGCGGCGGCCCGCGGTCGCGGTCGTTCTACGCCGTCCGCGACGCGCTGGCCGCTCTTCACCGCCGAGTGCCGCCGCTGCGGGGCCTGCTGACGGCCACCTCCAACGCCGTGCGACGCGGGTTCGGCTTGGTGACCACCTTCGAAGAGACGACGACCGTCGCCACGCTGGGAGTGACCTACGAGGTGCGCAGCGACCACGGTCTGGTGCATGTCACCGTCGACCTGACCGGCCTGCCCGCGGACAACCTCAGCGAGGTGGTCGTGATGAACGAGTTGGGAGCGCGCTGCTTCGACCAGTACCGCGACTCCGACGGGACCCGCCTGCGGGGCGCCGGGATCGGCACCTGGACCAGGGTGACCGCCGAGAAGGCCTCGCTGCTGTGCGGCGCCGCCGGGGTGGCGTTCTCGCTGGGGCAGGAGCCGGGCGCGCGCCTGTATCGGGGCTGGGAACTGGTCGGTTCGCGTCTCGCCTGGGCGGGCTTCGGCTACACCGTGCAGCGCGGCGTGGAGAGCTTCGGCTACGACGTGAGCATCGAGTCAGTCGAGCGCGGCGCGCGGCCACACCCACTCGAACACGGCGCGAGCGAGCGCAACGAGAGCATCGAGTCGGCCTCATGACCTCGGTGCTGCTCATCTATCCGTTCTTTCGGCGCTCGCTCGATCGCTCGCGCTTTCGGTTTCCGCCGCTGGGCGTGGCCTACGTGGCCGCCGGGCTGCGCGACGCGGGCCATGAGGTGAAGCTTCTCGACTGCACCTTTCTGAGCCAGGAAGAGGCCCTCCGCAAAGCTCTGGCCGCGCCCGCCGACGTGGTGGGCATCTACTGCATGATCACAATGCTCGACGACTGTCTGGCACTCGCCACGGCGCTTCGCGAGCGCGACGGCGGTCCCAGCGAAGCCCGCAGCGGCGGGCGCCTCCTCGTGGCTGGCGGTCCGCTGCCGACCTGCGAGCCGAGCGCCTTCCTTGCGCATTTCGACGCCGTCGTGCGTGGTGAAGGCGAGCAGACGATGGTCGAGCTGCTCGCCGCCTTCGAGGCGGGCGCTGAGCTCGACGGCGTGCCGGGCGTCGTCTGCCGGCGCGCCGCGCCGGCCGGAAACGAGCAGACCTCTGTTTACGCCCCGCCGCGGCCGTTCGAGACCGAGCTCGACCGCCTCGCCTTTCCGGCCCGCGAGCTGCTGCCGAACGGGCAGTACATCGAGTTCGGCAGGCGCAAGTACGGCTTCTCGATCACGACGGTCATGAGCACCCGCGGGTGCCCGTTCGCCTGCGAGTTCTGCAGCAACGTCGTCTTCGGCCACTCCTACCGCGAGCGCTCGGCGATCAACGTAGTCGACGAGGTCGAGCAGGCCCTCGCCCTGGGGTACGACCGCATCTCGTTTGGCGACGACGTGTTCACCCTGAACGCCCGGCGAGTGCTCGAGATCTGCGACGAGATCCGGCGCCGCGGGCTGCGCTTCGACTGGGAGTGTCTGGGCCGCGTCGACACCTTCGACCAGGCGACGGCACGGGCCATGAGACAGGCCGGCTGCTTTCGCATCTTCTTCGGCATCGAGTCGGGCAACGACCGCATTCTCAAGCTGATGAACAAGCAGATCACGACCGCGCAGGCGGCAACGGCCGTCGAGGCCGCCCACGACGCCGGCCTCGAGGTCGGCGCGTTCTTCATCGTCTGCTACCCCGGCGAGACCGACGACACCGTGCTCGACACGCTGCGCTTCGCCACCTCTCTGCCGCTCGACTACCTCGGCCTGACGATGCCCTACCCGCTGCCGGGCACGGCCCTCTTCGACCGTGTCGGTGATCGCGTGACGCGCCAATGGCGCCCCCAGGAAAGCCTGCTGCTCAACCACGTGCTCACCTTCGCGGGCGATTTCTCGGCCCTGAAGATGCGCGTCGCGATCCTCAAGGGGCGCGCCGAGTTTGCCTTGAGGCGGCGGCTGAGAGGGCGGGCGCCCCGCGCCCTCAGGCTGTTCGAAGACTCCTCAGACGCNNTCTTCTCGTCGAATGCCCTCATCGTCTCGTCGATGCGGCGCCGCAGCCAGGTCTCGTCGATCTCGGAGGCGTAGACGAACGCGACTTCGTTCTCGTGGGTCCAGTCCGTACCGTCGTCCGGCCCGCCGAGTCGCGCGAACAACTTCGAACCCGGCAGCGGATAGGGGACGTTGAAGGAGATCTCGTCGAGGGGCAGCGTCAGAGCCAGCCTGAAGGTCTCCTCGATCGACGAAATGGTCTCACCCGGGTAGCCCACGATGAAGAAACCGGCCACCTCGATGCCCCCCTCACGGTACAGATGGACGGCGCGGATGCCATCCTCGAGGGTGACCTGCTTGTTCATGAGCGCGAGCGTAGCCTGGCTGCCCGACTCCAGTCCCAGGTAGACCCTTCGGCAGCCGGCCTCTCTCATCAGCCGAATCGTGCGCGCGTCGATGCGGTCCGCCCGAGAGAGACAGCTCCAGGTCATCTTGCGGTCGGCCATGCGTCGGCAGAACTCCTCGAGATAGGGCTGGTTCAAGGTGAACGTGTCGTCGGCGATCCACAGGCCGTCGTAACCCAAGGCGCCTAGCTGCTCGATCTCTGTGAAGACGGCGTCGAGATTGCGACGGCGCACCACGTTGCCGAAGATCGGCTTCGAGCAGAAGTCGCAGCCGAAGGGGCAGCCGAGCGTCACAATGATGGAGGTCACCTTCGAGCCCGTGGCTTGGAACCACGCGTTCTGATAGGCGGCATGATCGAAGTCGCTGCGGTCGGGCGGCGGAAACGACGCAAGCTCAGCCGCACCGTAATGGGTGGTCGGATTATCGATCTTCAGGCCGTGGTTGGGGACGAACAGGCCGTCGTAGACACCGAGGGGCAGCTCTCCCATCGTCAGGGCGGAAGCGCCCTTTGCGAGGTAGTCGAGGCAAAAGCGCGGGAAGCTCAGGTCGGCTTCTCCGCGAAACACGACGTCGAAGTCGGCTGCGTAGCGCTTCGGAAACACGGTGGGCATGGGACCGCCGGCGACCAGCAGGCTGTGCGGCAGGCCTGCTTTGACCATCTCGGCGACGGCGAACGTGTTGTGGGTCAGGCTGACCATCGAGGAGATCCCGACAATGTCGGGCCGGTACGAGCCCAGGTCGTTGCGCAGCTCCTCGAGGGTGCCGAATGTACAGTCGAACACCCTGGTCTCGACCCCGAGCCGGCGCAACTGGCCGGCCAGCGTGGCCACCCCGAGCGGCGGGAAGAGCAGCTCGGTCGCCGCTCTCGTTCGGAAATAGGGAAAAACCAACGCTACCCTGGGCATACCGTCCCTCAGTGCCAACGACCCCCCGTGTAGCGCCGTTCTACCCATGATAGGCCAGCAGGACTCGTGTAGAAGAAGTTGCTGCCAACGCATAGCTGCGAGCAGGCGCCTGTGTAGACTGCGAGACTACAGTAGAAACCACGGATTAAGGGGGGTGGGTTCCGCAGTGAAGCGATCGCGCAGCGAGGTCCTGCTGGTCTTCCCGGGCAGATACCGGGCGCCCGATCCGCAGGTGCCGCTGCAGCTGCTGCACGTGGCGAGCACCCTGCGGCAGGCGGGCTACAAACCGCGCATCGTCGACCTGAGGCTGCAGGACTACCGCAGCCTCGACATCGGCGAGCCCCTGTTCGTCGGACTGACCTGCATGAGCGGGCCGCAGATCCGCTACGGCCTGGAGTTCGCACGAAAGATGCGCGCCGAGCACCCGCGCGTGCCGCTCGTCTGGGGTGGCATACACCCCACGTTGCTGCCCGAACAGGCCGCCGCCCACGAGTGTGTCGATGTAGTGGTCCGCGGCGAGAGCGAGTTGATCGTCGCCGCCCTGGCCGACAGGCTGGCCGCGGGCGACCCGCTGGGCGGCCGCGAAGACGAGCCGCTCGACGCCGTCAGGGGCGTGACCTACGCAGATGAAGGAGCAATCACGAGCACGCCCGACGGCGGGCTCATCGACCTCGACACGATCCCCGTGGAGCTGCCCTACGACCTGCTCCACCTCGACAAGTACGCCACGCTGCAGGCGGGGCGCGTGCACATGCAGACCAGCCGCGGCTGCCCTCACCGCTGCGGTTTTTGCTACAACACCGACTTCAACGGGCGCAAGTGGCGCGGCAAGAGCCCAGCGCGCGTCGTCGACGAGATGGAGGCGCTTCTCAGGCGCTTTCCGCACGTGAAGATCATCGATCCCGTCGACGACAACTTCTTCGTCGATCGCAAACGCGCCGAAGCCATCTGCAACGAGATCCTGAGCCGCGGTATCAAGGTCGCCTGGCGGGCCAACTGCCGCTTCGACTACCTCGCCAAGTACGACCGCGACTTTGTTCGGCTGCTCGAACGGGCCGGCTGCATGGAACTCGACTTCGGCGGCGAGAGCGGCTCGGTGGCCATGCAGGACTTCGTCTGCAAGGACATCAGCGCCGAAGAGATGCTGACCTCGGTGGCGCACCTCCACGAGTGGGCGCCTTCGATCGACCCCTTCGTTTCGTGGCTCTCCGGCCTGCCGGGCGAGACCTACCACGACATGACCCAGACCTTCGACCTGATGGACGCCATGGGCCGCGCCAACCCGCGCACACAGCACTACGGCATCTTCCTGTACACGCCGTTTCCCAGCCCCCTGCTCGAGTCGCTGCCGCCTGAGTTCCGGCCGCCGCAGTCGCTCGACGAGTGGGGCGAGATCGAGGTCTTCCATTTCGAGCCGCCCTGGCACACCCGGCAGTACGTCGAGAAGCTGCGCACCATCTCGGCGGTGACGCGCTACGCCTTCTATCCGGAGTCGCGCATCGACGAGCACGGCCCCGCCTTCCGCGCCGGCTACCGCCTGATGAACCGCGCGGCGCGCTACCGCTGGGAGCACAGATACTTCGGCTTCCCCGTCGAGCTGCGGCTCGCCAACGAGGTGGCAAAGAGGATGCGCGGGTTCCTGTGAGGGCGTAGGCGCAGGGCGGCTCCGAGCGGAGCGGACTCCGGGCCCCACGGCGACGACTCGCCTGGCGTACGCCTTATCGAGGGGAGCGCGACATGTGGAATCGACTACGGGGCTGGAGGACCGCGTCGCGAGTTCCGCTGAGCGTCTACTTGAGCGGCGCCTTCATCCTGGTCATCGGCCTCGTCTTCGTCGTCGGCTGGGCGGGACACGGTTCTCTCGGGGGGAGATGAAGTCGACAAGAAGGGCTTCCTCGAGCAGAGCGGCCAGAAGGCACAACTGCAGACGCTCTTCTGCGGGATCGCCTTGCTGGCTCTGTCGGTCATCCTCGGCGTCGTGACCAGGACGTGGGCGGCGCCGGGTGTCGGCGGCGCCGTGGGCCTGTTCATGATCGTCACCTGCAACGCCATGAAACGCCGCACTCCCGCCGCCGCCGCCCTCCACGCCAAATATCAAGGGCTCTACAATTACATGAGGGACTTCGGCCGGCTGCAGGAAAAACCGCCCGAGGCCGTCGTGCTGTGGGAGTCCTACCTCGTGCTGGCCGTCGTGTTCGGCATCGCCCACAAGGTCGCCGACCAGATGGGCGTGCGCGTGCCCGAGGTCCTTGCCGACCCCGCCTTCCACGGGACCTACGGCTGGGCGTTCGCGGCATCAGGACAGTTCTCCGGCCACAGCTTCACCACTTTCAGCTCCGGGTTCGGCGCGGCCGTCGCCGCCGGCACACCCAGTTCATCGGGTGGCGGCGGCTTGAGCGGTGGCGGCGGCTTCAGCGGCGGCGGCGGAGGGGGCGGAGGAGGAGGCGCGTTCTAGGGGGGCGTCGTCGCGGTCCTGTCCTCCGGCTCCAAACCGCGGGGCAGTCCTACAGGGGTAGCGCAGACTCAGGAGATCGATCTGGCTCCTGCGGCCCCCGCAACCGCCATACGTCCTTCACGAACAGGACCCACACAGAGAAGACCACGCCGCAGCCGGCCGAGAACCACAACGTCTCGGTCACACCAAACGCCTGGGCGAACGGCCCGGCGATCACGAGCCCGATCGGCCAGAGGCCGCCGGCGGTCATCCAGTCCCAACTGCTCACCCGGGCCATCGACTCATAGGCGATGTGGCGCTGCAGAGTGGTGTCCCAGATCGCCGAGAACACACCGATGGCGATGCCGCGCACAAACCAGACCGCGAGCAGGTCGGCGGGCGAGAACCGCAGGGCGAGCGCGATCATGGGGGCCGCGGCGGTCGTGCCGCAGAGCGTCACTGTGACCATGGGTCGCAGCGGCCGATAGTAGAGAGCCACGACGCCGCCGACCAGCATGCCGAGGCTGAAGAGTCCGACCATGAAACCCCACAGAGCGGGACTCTGGTGGCGCGCGGTGATAGCCAGGGGGCCGAGCACCTGCAGCGGTGCGATCGTCACGAACAGCACGAGCATGGCACGCAGCATCATGACCCACAGCCAGGTGCGCGAGGAGACCTCGCGCCAGCCGTCGCGCAGCTCAGCGAGGAAGGTCGTCTGTGCCACCGTGCGCGCCAGAACCGGCACACGCAGGGTCAGCAAGTAGGCGGCGCTCACCAGGAAGGTGACGGCGTCGAGGCCAAGCGTGCCGCCGGCCCCGATGAGCGCGACCAGGATGCCGGAGACAGCAGGCCCGACGAACCAGCCGAAGCCGTCGGCGACGCCCCGCATGGCGTTGGCCTCTTGCAGGCGGTCGCGCGGCACGATCTGCTGGATCAGCGCCGTGTAGGCCGGAAAGAAGAAGGCGTCGCCGCAGCCATAGACAAAGCCGAGCAGAGCCAGACTCCAGACCTGGGCGTGGTGGCTGAGCAGCAGGGCGGCGATCACGGCCATCGTGACGAAGCGAATGAGGTCGGAGGCGATCATCACCCACTCGCGGCGCAGGCGGTCGGCCCAGACCCCGCCGATCAGGGTGAACAGGACCATCGGCACGGCGAAAGCGGCCAGCACGATGCCCACGTCGATGCCCGAGTTCCTGAGGTCGAGCACCCCGAAGGTGAGCGCCACCGGAAACAGACCGTCGCCGACCAGCGACACCGCCTGCCCGATGAAGAGGTTGCGGAAGTTGCGCAGGCGCAGGACGTCGATGCGGGCCGGCAACCTCACGTCAGCCGCGCCTCACGCGACGACGGGGACAGCCCGCGCGCCGCCGACGGCCCACCGACAAAGCGCCCCCGCGACGCTGTGTGGCGTCCGGGGGCATGGCATGCAGTGGCGAGGCCGCATGCAGGCACATGATACCCCGTCGCGCCATGACAGACCGCCGACCGCGCGCCGGATAGCGTGCCCCCGCTCCCCCCAGAATCGCGATCAGCCATCCGTTCACTCTAACTCATCGGTCGGCCGCCCCAGGTACGAAGTGCTTCGTTGCGCCCGGGCCAACTGCTAGGCTTGCGGGAGGTCAGCCACCGCCGAGCGCGGCGGCCAAGCGAAGGCCGCCGGGAAGGCGAGAATGAGAGGCGCGGGCCGCGAACGCGGCCCGCGCCTCTTGATGCGTTTGCGATGGACGTTCCCCGGCAAGGCCATTCTCACATCGCGGATCCGAGAAGCCTGGAGGTCTCCCGTGAAAGCCCTGATCATCATCGACATGCTCGACGATTTCGTCGGCGGCGCCCTCGCCAACCCGCACGCCCAGGCCATGGTAGCGCCGCTCAAGCGGCTGCTCGACCATGCCCGGCGCGAGGACTGGGTGGTAGTGTTTTCCAATGACGCCCATGAGCCCGACGACCCCGAACTCGCCGTGTGGGGCGAGCACGCCATGGCGGGGACCCCGGGCGCGCAGGTCATCGCCGAGCTCACGCCGCGGCCCGGCGAGCGCGAGATCGTGTCGGCCAAGCGCGCCTACGGCGCCTTCGACGGCACGGGGTTGGACGAACAGCTGCGCGCGCTGGGCGTCGACGAGGTCGTGCTGACGGGTCAGCACACCCACATCTGCGTGCGCCACTCCGCCTACGGCGCGCTGATCCGTCACTACCGCATCTCGGTCCCACGTGACGCGGTCTGCACATTCGAGGGCGTCGACGAAGACGACGCGCTCGACTACCTGCGTGACACCTACGCGGCGCGCATCACGACGATCGACGAACTGATCGGCGCGGAGGCGGCGGCTCGCGGCGCGGCCACCTGACGGTCGGACAGGCCGCAGACCATCGGACAGGCCCGCAGCCGGTCGGGCGAGGGTGGCCGGCTTCTTACATGGTCAGTATACGTGGAGCCCGAGACGGTCGAGAGGTATGGTTGACGGGCAGCAGCCGTCCGGTCAGACACACCCAAGGGGGGAGTCATGGCACAGGCAGCAGGGACCCAGAGTGTCCCGAACCGCGAGCGGGCAGTCCCCGGGTCGCAGCGGCCCCCGCGCCGCCGCCGAGCCGGCACCAGCGGAGTGCGGATCACCGGCGTGCTCATCACTATGGCCCTGCTGGCGGCCGTCGCGCTGCTGCTGGTCGGCCAGGCGAGCGCCGCCGCAGCCGGCGCGCCCGTCACGCCATCCGCGCTTGCCGACCCATCGACTTCGCTCAACGTCATGGTCTTCAACATCGAGGACGGCGGCACGCTCGTGAGCTTCGCCAAGGTGGCCGAAGCCATCAAGGCGAGCGGTGCGGACGTGGTCGGTATCGAAGAGGCGCAGGGCCACATCGGCAGGCTGGCCCGACTGCTGGGCTGGCCCTACTACAGCACTCGCTGCCAGATCCTGTCCAAGTACCCGCTGATCGATCCGCCCCACGGCAACGGGGTCTATCTGTTCGTCGAGCCGCAGCCGGGCAAGGTCGTCGCGATGATGAACGTGCACCTGCCGTCCGACCCCTACGGGCCCTACTGGGTGCGCGACGGCAAGACTCCGACGCAGGTCATCGCCCTCGAAAAGAAGGTCCGGCTTGCCGCTCTCCAAGCGCAGCTCGCAGCGCTGCCGTCGCTGCTGGCTCACCAGATCCCGGTGTTTCTGACCGGCGACTTCAACTCGCCTTCGTTTCTCGACTGGACCCAGGCCGCCGTCGGTACCCGGACCTACGGCGCCGGCAAGCCGTGGCCGAAGTACGCCCTCGTGTGGCCGGTGAGCAAGGCGGTCGTGGACGCGGGCTTTCGCGACTCGTTTCGCGACGTCTACCCCGACCCGGTCGCCGACCCCGGTCTCACGTGGTGGGCCAAGAAACCCCACGTCAGCGTCTCGGGCGAGAACTTCGGCCCGCTCGACGTGAAGGACCGTATCGACTACGTCTACGCGGCCGGCAACTCGGTCACCACGGCGAGCCGCATCGTCGGTGAGAAGGGCGGTCCCGAGGTGAGCGTCCCGGTGTCGCCCTGGCCGTCCGATCATCGAGCCGTCGTGTCGAGCTTCGACATCACGCCGGCGACCCCGCCGGTGTTCGTCGCGGTCAAGCGGCGGCTCGTCAACGTCGGCCAGCGTCTCGGGGTCATATTCCACGCCCCGGGCGGTCCCAACGAGAAGGTTGCGATCACCAGGACGTTCGAAGGCAGTCCGCCGGGACCGGAGCCCGTTGCCCTGCAACCGACGGGCGCCGGCGCACGGACCGACGGCACGCTGAGCTTCGCCACGAGCCACTTCGCGCCGGGTCACTACAAGGTCTCCCTGCTCGACGCCGACGGCAACGTGCTCTCGCACACGTTCTTCTGGGCGAAGGCCAGCACCGCCGGCCCGCGGGTCTTCACCGCCAAGCGCGTCTACCACGTGGGCCAGCCCATCGTCGTGAAGTGGCGCGACACGCCCGGCGAGCGCTGGGACTGGGTCGCCATCTACGACCGCGGAGCGAACCCCAACGTCGCCTACTACTGGCTCTGGGGCTACACGTTCGCCTCGATCGCCGGCCAGCGCGCGCTCGACCGCACGCAGCCCTACTTCGGCTACGGCCCGCAACCCTGGCCCGTAAAGCCCGGCAGGTACAGCGTCTATCTGCTGCGCGACGACGGCTACTCGATCATCGCGCGCAACACCTTCAGGATCGTGAAGTGAGATCGACGGCCAGGTCATCGTAGCCTCCTGCAAGGCCGGCGGCGTCACGTTCAGGAAGCAAAGCCGTCACCGTGGTCGTGCGAAGCTGGAACGGGCCGCCTCCAACGAGAAAGGGGGGCCGCCTGCACTGAGCAGGCGGCCCCCCTTTCGACGACCCGGTCCGGTCACGACTGCAGGTGGTGCATCTCCAAACCGACGGCCGACCACTCCGGGAAGCCCTTCCAGATGCCCGCCGGATAGCCGGCGTTGCCGTAGTTGTTGCTGTCGTCGGAGCTCTCGGTCAGATCGAGATAGCTCGCGTAATCCTCGCCCTTGAGGTGCATGCCAAGGAACGCCGTGAGGAAGTGCTGGTTGACGTTGTTGGTGCGCGTGTTGTCGAGCGCCGGCTCCTGGTAGTGCACGTACTCCCGCCAGCGCGTGAACGTGATGGGCGGCGCCGGGTTCGCCGTGACTTCGTGGTCGCCGGCATGGTGCACCAGCAGGTAGCGGTCGGAACCGACTGCGTTCTTGAAGATGAACTGGACGCCCGCGTACGGCGCCGTCTGGTCCTGGTCGCCCACCACGAACAGCGCCGGGACCTTGATGGCCTTCAGGCCGTCCGCATCCCACGCCCCGTAGGTGCCGCCCCAAGGCGCCATGGGCACGATCGCCTTGACGCGCGGGTCGACCAGGGCGGCGTAGTCCAAGTTGCCCGCCTCGAGGATCTTCAGGGTGTCGCCGGCGGCCCAATACGGAGACGTGGCAAACGCCGCGGTGATGCCCGCGCCGGCGCTGATGAGCACGCCGTAGCCGCCCATCGAGTAGCCGATGAGCGCCGTGTTGTCCGCGTCCACCACTCCGGACAGGAAGCTGCGCGAGCCCTTCTTGCCCAACTTGGCCATGGTCTTGAGCACGAAATCGATGTCGAGCGCGCGGTTGCGCAGCGTGCTGGAGAAGACGGTCGCGTCGGCGTGGGTGGAATCGGTGTGGTCGATGGCGACGACCACGTAGCCTTTGGAGGCGAGATTCTCCGTCAGATTCGTCAGCAGCACGTTCGAGCCGGGGTAGCCGTGCGAGACGATCAGCAACGGGTAAGGGCCCTTGCTCCTGTCAGGTTGCGCCCCGCGCAGGGCGCGTCCTGGGAAGGTGAACGGGATGACGGGGCGCTCCGGGTTTCCGGGTCCGCTGCCCAGCGAGTCCGAGTAGGTGGTCAGCTCGGGCCTCTTGCCAGGGATGATCGCCGGATACCACACCATCAGCGGCAGCGGCCGCTCGTAGCGTGGGTTGGGGTTGCCGGCGCTGTAGTTGACCATGTCGAGCTGGTCAGGATTCGTGACCGTCCATCCGCGGACGCCGACGCGGAAGGGGCCTCGCGCGGCCAGCTCCGGGGCGTCCGGTCGCGGGTCACCGGGCATGGGGTAGCCCAGCCACGGGTAGGTGGTCTTGCCCGGGGCGCACGCAGCCGCGCCCCGGTTTCCCTCTCCGGCGGCGGCCATCGCATCGCCGGCCAGCAGTGAGCCGGCGGCGGTCGCCGAAAGACCGGCCACCGAGGCGCGGACCAGAAGCTGGCGTCGTGTCATCTGACCCGTCCCGACGCTGTCGACATCCTCGAAGCCGTGGTGGCCGAGGCCTTCAGAGTGCTGGTCGCCCTTCATGGCTCCCCCCTGGTCGCGGGTCAGCGCGCTGCCACCGACGATACCGAGGCCGAGAGGGCTGTCAAGCGCCACGACTCGCCCGCGAGAGCACCGGTCGCCGGGCGCTTGCCGCCGACCACCCGACGCTCGCCGCCGGCCACAAGTCGCTGCGGGAGCCGGTGGTCGCCTACGCGCGCTGCCCGGGCGCGAAGGCGATCACACGACCGGACCGCGGGGCACCGGCAAGAGGGGTGGCCTCGGCTGCGCGCACGGCGTCTCCGCCCGAGGCTTTGGCCTCGTACATGAGCTCGTCGGCGGTAGCGAGCATTTCTTCGACCGAGGCCGGCGGGCGTTTGAAGGACGCCAGGCCGATGCTGCAGGTGACCGGGACGCCCCCGACCTTGACCGCCCGCGATAAGGCCGCGCGCAGGCGATCGGCCAGTGGCAGGGCGGTCTCGTCGCCCGTCTCGGGCATGAGGATGACGAACTCGTCGCCACCTACGCGCGCGACCATGTCGATCGATCGCATGGTCGCTCGGGCAACGCTTGCCAGCGCGACCAGGACCCGGTCGCCCGCCTCGTGGCCGACCCGGTCGTTGACGGTCTTGAAGTCGTCGATGTCGAGGTAGGCCAGGGACAGCGGGTGATCGAAACGCCGGCTGCGCTCGATCTCTGTGGCCGCGGTCTCGCGCAGGGCGCGCAGGTTCGCAAGCCCGGTGAGCTCGTCGGCCAACGCCTGCTCCTCGAGCTTGCTCATGAGCTTGCGCACTCTCGCCATGAGAAAGAGCACGACACAGAACACCGACAGGCGCACGGCGCCGTTCCAGATCGCCACCGGCAGGGACACGTCGTGAAAGTCGGTGATCATCGCCTCGATGGGCCCGACCAGGAAGGTACCCACGGCGACGGTCAGGCCGCAGGCGCTNNGAGGTAGTCGAAATAGGCGATCGCCGTGATGAGAACGAGCCCTACGGCGACGATCGCGGGGCGCGGTAGACGGGTGAACCTCGTGGCGGCCAAACTCAGCACAACGACGCGGCGCAGGTGTCGACCTCGGACCTCACCTCGATTGTATCGGCCGGCGACTGCCCCACCTGAAGTGGGCGAGCGTTTCGCCTGGACGGGGCGATTGAGTCGCGGCCCAACACGCCGCGAGCCAGCGTCGGCCAGAGCGACTATCTGTGCGGTTTTGTTGCCACTTGTGCGGCTGCGTGATATGAGCTGCCTGAACGCACGCACGTGGCGTTGGCAAAACGACCGGCAAGAGGGACTCATAGAGACTGATCGGCAATCGGAGGCACGAGCCACCGGAGCATGCTTGTGCGGTTCTGTGCGCTATGAGGTCCGCGGTGAGCTGCGCGATGTCCTGTTCTGCCACTGTGAGAAATGTCGCCGTACGCACGGTCGCCTGTCGGCCTACGCCTCGACTCGACGCGAAGATCTCTGCTCCTCTCCGAGACCGGCCTCACGTGGTATCGCTCGGTCACGGATGAGACGCCGAATGTTCATCGCGGCTTCTGCCGAGTGTGTGGCTCGAGCGTCTTCTGGGACCCGCGTGGCCAGGCGAACGTCTACATCTCGGCCGGGACCCTCGATCAGCCCACCGGCGTGAAAGCGGTCGGGCACGTCTGGTTGTCTCAAGCCGGGGACTACTACGAGATCGACGACGACCTGCCCAAGGCCGAAGGCTCATCGCACGGCGAGTTCCTCGCCGCTGATCGCTAAGGCGCGCGCGCCTCTGTCTCGCGCGAATCTCGACGCGCCGCGAGGCAATCCGACCTGCGCGCCGGCAAACCCTGCGTCGGCGGTCAGGCGCCCGGCCCCGAGGGCGCCAACGCCCGGCACGGTTGCCGCCGGGAAGCGTAGGGCATAAGCCGTGTCAGCGGGGAGACGCCTCCGCCTTTGTCCCCCACAACAGGAGGTCGACGTGG
>PKYM01000220.1:21312-27036 GCA_003132645.1 Actinomycetota bacterium
CGGCATCGACATCTCCGACCAGCGGTCAAAGGGACTGCACGAGTACATGGGCAAGACCCAGTTCGACCATCTGATCACCGTCTGCGACCGGGCCGAGAAGGCGTGTCCCGTCTTCCCGGGCAAGGGTGCGCGCGAGTACTGGCCCATGGACGACCCGCTCAGAGCCCAAGGCAGCGAGGAGGAACGCCTGGAGAAGTTCCGCGAGGTCCGCGACCTGATCGAGGCGCGCGTCCGGCGCTGGCTTATCGAACACCGCTACAAGTCGGCGCAGCCGCTGAGTACCGAGGCGGCGCCGGTGGGTGACGGGGCGGCCTAAGAGCGGCCCCACAGCGTCAGGTGCCCCCGGGAAACAGCTCCTTCACCATCACGAGGTGCGTGCCTTTGCTGGGGTTCAGCCGCGCCGAGCTCATCAGCGACCAGATCATGTACAGGCCGCGGCCGCCTTCGGCCGCGAGGCTCGGCGGCCCGGGGGGAAGCGGGATACGCGGATCGAGCCCTTTGCCCTCGTCTTTGACATCCACCGTCACGCGCGTCCGAGCGGCCCGCACGCGCACGGTCACATCGGACTCGCTGCCGCTGTGCCTGATCGCATTGGCGACGGCCTCGTGCAGCGCGATCAGGATATCGTCGATCATGCCCGGCGCCACCTCGGCCGCGGCGAGATATGTCCAGACAGACCAGCGCAACTCAGCCAGGCTGCCGGCGCCCATGGGCACGTTGACGCGGAGCTCGCCGTTGATCGTGGCTTGCACTTAAGGCCTCCCTTGGTCTCCGTCGACCGACGCCGACGTACTCATTTCGGCATCTGCCTGGACCGACCGCCGAAATGACCCTCGTGTCACGACCACCCAACGCCGGCCGCCGAACCAATGCTCGTTCGTGGGGCGCCGGCTTATGGGACTCCTCACTGGCTCCTGGTGTAAGTCCTTGCGACGTTCTGCTCTTACCCGGCAGCGCGCCGCTGCTCACCTGATAAGCAGTGATCCAGTCAGAGGCCGGTTGCCGCGGAGGCCACCAGCCTGCTCTTTCACCTGTTCGGGTCGATGGGCCGCAGCCGCCCAACTCGTTTGCCGCCGGCAGGACGTGGAACGCTCGCAACAGCGAGCAGCCGGAAACGCGCAGTGGACGAAGGTGTTGAGCGCCGTGGGGAGAATGCTGGACCAGTTGGTCTCAGAAGCGACAGCATCGAGAACGGATGTGGGCGGAAAGCGCCACGACACTTCTGTCTCCGGTCGCGACCGAGGCAGTCGGCGCCGGTTTGCAGCCGCGACCGCGCTTGCACTGTGCGTGGTCGGCGCCAGCGCTTGCGGCGGCGGCGCAAGCCACGGCGCGTCGGCGAGCCCCAAGCCGGTCGCGCCTCTCGCCCGGATCTCGATCACGCCGACCGGCGGCGCCCGCGGCGTCAAGCCGGCGCGCGGCATTGGGGTCAGGGTGGTCGGCGGCAAGATCGTGAGCGTCACCGTGCACACGGCCGGCGACCGCGTCACCGGAGACCTCAATGGCGCCGCGACCGCTTGGCACAGCCGGTGGGCGCTCGATGTGAACGCGCGTTACACCGTGCGCGCCACCGCGGTCGACACGGCGGGCCGCACCGTCACGAAGACGAGCACGTTTCGCACCCTCACACCGCTCCACACGTTTGCTACGCAGATCTTCGAGGGTCACAACCAGACCTACGGCGTCGGCATGCCCATCATCCTCACGTTCGACCAGCCGATCACCGATCGCCGCGCCGTGGAGCGCTCACTAGCGGTCTCGACCTCACAGCGGGTGGTCGGGGCCTGGTATTGGGACGGCGACGCGACCCTCTACTTTCGGCCGCGCAGCTACTGGCCGGCGCACACCAGGGTCCGCTTCGTCGCGCACCTGAGCGGGATCGAGGGGGCGCCGGGCGTCTATGGCACGCACACCCTCACACAGAGCTTCGTGATAGGGCGCTCGCTGATCGCCGTGGCAAACACGCAGACCCACCACGTACGCATCTACCTCAACAAGCGGCTGTTCGCCGACTGGCCGATGAGCTCCGGCCGGCCGGGAGACGATACCCCCAACGGGACCTATCTCGCGATCGACAAGGAGAACCCCGCCGACATGATAGGGCCGGGCTACAACATCGAGGTCCCGTGGTCGGTCCGATTCACCTGGAGCGGCGACTACCTGCACGACGCCTACTGGTCTGTGGGCCAGCAGGGGTTCGCCAACGTGAGCCACGGCTGCGTGAACCTCTCTCCGGCAGATGCCCAGACCTACTACCAGATGGCCCTCCCTGGCGACCCTGTGACGATCACCGGAAGCCCCCGGGTCGGCACCTGGGACAACGGCTGGACGGTGTGGTTTCTGCGCTGGCGCGCGCTTCTGCACGGCAGCGCGCTGCGCAAGGCGGTCCGGACGGACCCTCACGGCAGCACGTTCGTGAGGCCTGCGTCGCTGCGACCGTCGCGGGCCAAGGCGCCGCTCGGCAGGGCTCAGTCGGGCAACGCCAAGCCGGCGTAAAGGGCCACAGGTAGTCTCAGGGGCGAGGGCCCAGCCAAGCGTCGGCCGGATGACGCCGGCACGCGCCGGCACGCGCCGGGCGGACGGCGCGGGCCACCTTACGCCGACGCTGACTCGAGCGCCACCTCGACGCGATTCTTGCCGCGGTCCTTGGCACGATAGAGCGCACGGTCGGCCGCCTCGACCAGATCGTCGACCGACGTGGCGTGAACGGCGAAGCTCGCCACGCCCACGCTCACAGTGATGGCCGCCGTGGCGTTGGAGGGTCCGAAGAGCCCGCCGGCGATCGAGCTGCGGATGCGCTCCGCCACGTCGAGGGCGGCGCCAGGACTACCGTGGGCGCCAGGCTCGTCGTCGTCGGCACGGCGGTCGGCAGCGTCGGGGCCGGCAGCGTCGGGGCCGGCGTCCGCGGCAAGCCCGTCGTCGGCGACGAGACTCGGGACGAGGCTCGATAGAACCCTTTCGTCGGCCGACCGCTCACCGGCGGCGAGCGTGTCGCGGAGCCGCTCACCGACCACCGCGGCGGCCTCCGTCCCGGTGCTGGGCAGGATGATCGCGAACTCCTCGCCGCCGTAGCGCGCCACAAGGTCGACATTGTGCCGCGTCTCCGTTTTGAGCAATCCGGCGACGTCGCGCAGAAGGCTGTCTCCGGCGCGATGCCCGAAGGCGTCGTTGTAGCGTTTGAAGTCGTCGATGTCGATGATCAGCAGTGAGAGCGCAAGGCCGTAGCGCTGGGCGCGCGCGACTTCCTGAGCCATACGATCGTAGAAGTGGCGATGGTTGTACAACCCGGTAAGGTCGTCGGTGATCGCGAGTTGTTCGAGGACGCTGAATACGTCGGCGTTGTGGATGGCGATGGCGGCCAGCACGGCGAGCTGCGAGAAGAGCCGCTTCTCGGCCTCGGTGTATCTGCGACAATACCGCGACTCGACGATGCCCAGGACACCGATCACCTTCCCGCCGAACTCGAGGGGCCCATCGAGGTTGGACATCTCGCCCCAACGGTCCATCTCGGCGGCTTCGGCGGCCGGGAGGTCCGGATCGTCGCGGTGAACCTCAACGATCCGCCGCTCCCTCACGACAGGCGGGTAGTTGAGGCGCCTCTCGGGCGGGTACGACTCTCCCACCCCCGCCCCCTCTTCGGTGAAATCCGCAGCCACTCCCCACGAAGCCACGTAGTCGAGCAGGTCGGTGTCAGCCGAGTAGCGATGAATATCGGCGGAGGCGACACCGAAAGCCTCGCAGACCTGCCGCGCGATGGCGCTCATTGCCTCGCTGACCGTCAGGGTCGAGGCGATGGTCGCTCCGACCCTGGCGATGATCGTCTGCGCGTCAATCACGCGACCAACTCCTTGGTACCCTCAGGATAGGCCCACGCTTCATACGTCTCTTATCATTATGAACCGTGTTGGCGCGGAATAGTCGATTGCCCGACGGGTCGTGATGAAGTAGCCCGCCGCCATATCGATCTTCGGGTGCTCCCCTCGTACGCGCGAATGGGTACGCGAATTCAGCTACTTATACGCCACTACACCTCGATGAACCCTTCGCTCACCAGTATGCAGTCTCCGCCGATCCACACGTTCACGACCGCACCGTCCCGCTTTTCGGTGCGGGCCTCGAGGTCACTGGGGCGTCCCATCTCGACACCTTGCGCGATGCGCCAGGCGAAGGTGCCGTCCGGCGCCTCGTCGAGGTGGCTGAGCAAGCCGGCCAGCGCACAGTTGGCGCTGCCGGTGGCAGGATCCTCGATGATCCCATCCAGAGGCGCGAACATCCGCGTGCGGATGTCGAAGCCGTCGGCAGTCCTGACGTAGAGATGCACGAACGGCGGTCCGATACCTTCCGCGGCAAGGCTTTCGAACCCGGAGATGTTCGGTCGAGCTCTCTCCAGAGCGGCGCGATCCTTGAGCTCTGCGAACACGAACGGAAGGCCGACCGAGGCCACCTGAGGCGTGTGAGTCGTTGTCAGAATGTCATCTGCCGAGAGGGAGACCGCCGCGGCCACGGACCGCACCGGGACCGTCGCACCGAGAGCGACGCTCTGTGGAGCCCTCAGCTCGCACCAGATGCGCTCGCCCGTCCGCTTGTGAACAGAGACCGCAACCAGGCCCGCCTTCTCCTCGAAGGTGACCGTCGTCGGCGCGGCGAGTGAGCCGAATACGCCGGTAGTGGCCAGCACGAACGCCGTGCCGACGTTGGGGTGTCCGGCGAAGGGCACTTCGCTCATCGGTGTGAAGATGCGCACCCTGCGGGAATTTCCCGCCTCGGGCGGCAGGACGAAGGTGCTTTCCGAGAAGTTGAACTCGCGAGCGATCTGTTGCATCTGCCCGCCGGCAAGTCTGTCCGCCTCCGGCAGGACGGCGAGCTGGTTACCCCCGAAGCGAGTGTCGGTGAAAACGTCGCAGATGAAGTAGCGCAGGCGCATGACGACCCCCTCCTTGTTCGGCCAACGCGACCTTACCCCGGAAGACCGGAGGGGCTCCAGTCGGAGCCCCTCCGGTTTCGCGCATGTCGTGGGCCCAGCTTGCAGGATCCCTTGGATTCGCAAACACGCGCTGGGCCTTTCAGCGCAACGGTGCAATGCCGTGGCGAGCGGGGCAGTATGACCGCGCCATCTCCCATCGGCGGGGGACGCCTCAGGAGAAGGGCCCTGGATGGTAGAAGGGGGCCGCAGGCTGAGTCGGAGTGGAATAGACCACTGAGCGTTTGCGAAAGGAAGCCACGTGAGCGACGACATCGAAAAGCAGCTCGAAGAGATCGAGGCCATGTTCGTGCAGGTGGCCGGGAACATGACGGCGGAAGGCGACCAGGTCACCTTCCACGGCCTGGCGCCGGCGACGCTGTTCTTCTCCGATCGCCCGCAGCGCGTCGTGGGGCACATGAGCGCGCAGCAGTTCGTCGATGAGTGGGACAAAGGCGAGAACAGCTTCGCCGCCGACCCACCCAATGCCGTGATCTCCTTCCTTGACGGCGACGATGAGACGCCCGCGGACGCCATCGTGGTGATCAAGGAGCCGCGCCTCGAAGGCGACAGCATCACCTACACCGTGCAGCTCCTCGAGGGCAGCCTCCCCGCCAAGGCGGAGTCGTGCTCGGTGTTCATCGACCCCTTCGGGCGGCCGCTCTCGCCGGTCTCGGCGGCCGGCATGCACCGGCGCGCTCGCCGACGGCGCCTCTAGCGAACGCGCTCAAGGGCGTGACGACGTCGAAGCGGAAGGACGCGACGGG
>PKYM01000222.1:0-40085 GCA_003132645.1 Actinomycetota bacterium
GTCGGAGTCCAGCGCCGTCTCGAGCGTCGGCTTCTCGTTTGCCTCGGGCGACTGGTACAGTCGCTGTGAGTCCTGCACGCGCTCGTAGTCGTCATCGATGACCGCCCCCATGCGCCGCCACAGGCAGACGTCGGGTTTCAGGTAGCGCTGCTTTATGTCCTCGCTGCACTCGCCCTCGACGGGGCAGCGGAAGCAGACCTCGTTGTCGACCACCGTCTTGCGGGTCTTCATGAGCTCACCTTCGTCGATGCGCCGGTAGGCGTCGAGCAGCAACTCCTGCACGCTGCCGGTGATGCGGATCGTGAACTGGGGCATCTTCTCGGGCTCGTCGAATTCGAACATGCCGTTTCGCCAGTGCGCCAGGGCGAAGACCTGATCGAGCGTCTGTTTGGCCATGATGTAGCGCACCTGGTCGGCCGTGATGTAGCCTTTGTCGAGCAGGCGCTGACCCAGCGGCTTGGCTTTCTTTTCTTCCTTGCTCAGAAGGGTGTCGGCCATGAGCACCTCGGAGAGCTGTTGCTCGTCGAGTAACCCCGCCCTGACGAGGCGGCCGCCGAGCTTGTCGTCGGTCATGGGCAGCGAGATGCCCTGAACGCGACCGTCGATCAGGTAGATGAAGCCGTACTCGTCGAAGTCACGCACCTCGAGAATACCGGTCGCGAGTTCATGAGCGAGAAACTGGAGGACGCTCGCCAGGTCGAATTTGCGGATTGAGCCAGACAGCAGCATGTCGCGACAGATCTCCCCTTTCTCGCTGGTTTTCGGCAGAGTATGGCAGAAATGTTAGGATGGATCGGATGTTACCTGCGGGCCAGGAAGGCCCAAGCGCGCGTTGACCCTCCCCTGCGAGGCTGGCTATACTTTCCCCTTTGGACACAGTGAACGAGCGAGGACGCCTTGAAGAGGACCTATCAGCCCAACACCCGAAAGCGCAAGAAGACGCACGGGTTTCGCAAGCGCATGAGCACCAAGGCGGGGCGAGCGGTGATCAAGCGGCGGCGTCAGAAGGGGCGCAAGCGGCTGAGCGCCTAGCCGCCCGGCCTATGGCGGCCAAGCGTTCGCGACTCTCTCGCTCCAGCGACTTCCAGCGGGTCTATCGCCAGGGCAGCTCAACGGCATCGCGCTTTCTGGTGTTGCACTATTTCAAGCAACCGGTCGCGGCGGTCGGCGGTGAGCCACGCCTCGGCTTGTCCGTGTCAAAGAAACTCGGCGGGGCCGTCGTGCGCAACCGCGTCAAGCGCCTCCTGCGCGAGGCCTTTCGCGAGTGCGTCACGCGACTGCCCGGAGACTATGACTACGTGTTGATCGCCCGCCCGCAGCTCACTGATCTGCTCGACAACCCCGATAAGGGCGCCGTGCCCGCGGCCGTGCGCGACGTCTGCGAGCGCGCCGGCCTGCTCGAGAAAGGTCTTTGACATAAGCATGATCCGCACGATCTTCATCGCCCCCATCAGGTTCTACCAGCTGGCCATCTCGCCGCTGTTCGGGCCGCGCTGCAAGTACTATCCGAGCTGCTCCGAGTACACCATCGAGGCCATCCGCACCCACGGCCCCCTCAAGGGTCTGGCGCTCGGCTCCTGGCGCATCTTGCGTTGCAACCCGTTCAGCCACGGCGGCATCGACCACGTGCCCGCGCGGCACGCTTAGCCCGATGCTGACCTTCCTGCCTCATCTCGCGGTCCTGATGGCGACCAACCCGGTCTTCCACACGCTCGGCCAGATCTTCGGCCCGCTGGTCGACCTGCTGCGCGGCATCCTGCGCCTCATCCACGGGTTCATCGGGAGCTGGGGCTGGGCGATCATCATCCTGACGATCATCGTGCGGCTCATCCTCATGCCGCTGACCTTCAAACAGTTCCGCTCGGCCCAGGCCATGCAGCAGTTGCAGCCCAAGATCAAGGAGCTGCAGCGCAAGTACAAGGCCGACAAGCGCAAGCTCCAGGAAGAGACCATGAAGCTCTACCAGGAGTATCGCGTCAACCCGTTCGCCTCGTGTCTGCCGCTGCTGCTCCAGATGCCGATCTTCATCAGCCTCTATTACGCCATCAGGTTCACACCCGAGATCCGCACCTCGAGCTTCTGGATCATCCCTTCGCTCGGCCTGCGCTACCTGCCGCTGTTCGTGCTTTACATCGCCTCGCAGATCGTCTCGACCGAGCTCATGATGCAGCCCGAGACCGAAAAGCAGCAGAAGTACCTCATGCGGCTCATGCCGGTCCTGTTCGTTTTCATCCTGTTCCGGTTCCCCGCCGGCCTCATGCTTTACTGGGTGACGACCAACCTGTGGACGATCGGCCAGCAGATCATCATCCGTCGCACCACGCCCAAGCGCGCGCTGGCGCCGGCCGGCGGTCCCAAGCCGCCGGGACGCTTCATGCGGGCCCTGAACGCGGCTCAGATGAAGGCCGCCGACGGTCAGCAACCGAAGGCCGGCGGCGCGGGAGACAGCGGCGGCAGGAGCGGCACGTCCCGAAGCGGCTCAACCAGAAGCGGCACTGCCAAGGGTGCGTCCTCGCGGCAGCGCTCCGGCAAGCCCGGCGCCGACACGAGTTCCGCGGCGGGCAAGGGCACCGGCAAGGCCGGCGGCAACCGACCGGCGCAGAAGCGGCCCGGCGGGGCACCGACAGGCAAGGGCGGGACGCAGTCGAGCGGCAAGCGCCCCAGTCGACCGAGTGGAGCGAGCGATGGACCAAAGCGTAAGCCCACCTCCTGACGAGCAGGCCGACGAGACCGAGTTCGCCACCGTGGCCAGCGCGGTCACCGTCGAGGCAGCCAAGAAGAAGGCGCTCGAGCAGCTCCGTAAGGTGGTGCCATACGTGCGCGAGGACGACGTCGAGTTCGTCGTCGTCGACGAGGGCGGCCAGGGCGGTTTTCTGGGCATGGGCAGATCGCAGCCGCGCGTCGAGGCTCGCGTGCTGCCCGGGGCGACCGAAGCGGTCGGCGGCGACGTCGTCGACGCCGACGAGGCCCTGCAGAAGCTCGACGACTTCGTCACTCGGGTCACCACGGGCATGGGCCTCGACGTCGACGTCGAGGTGTCGCAGGCCGGCGATGCCGTCGTGGCCGACATCGCCGGAGGTGACCTCGGCCTGCTGATCGGCCGTCACGGCCAGACGCTCGACGCGCTGCAGTATCTCGCCGCGATCGTGGTCAACGGTCACGCGCACGCTCGCCGCCAGGTCATCGTCGATGCCGAGGGCTACCGCAACCGCCGCGAGGTCTCGCTCAAGGCGGTGGCCGAACGGGCTGCGCAGAAGGTCGAGCGCACGCACAGCGAACTCGTCCTCAAGCCGATGACGGCGGCCGAACGCAAGATCGTCCATCTCCACCTCAAGGACCACCCCAACGTCGAGACCCGCTCCGAGGGTGACGAGCCGCAGCGCTCGGTGATCGTCTCTCCGCGGCGTCGAGCCTGAGCCCCGGTCAAGCCGGGCGCCGCTGGCGCCGATACTCCCAGGAGACATCACCTAAGGAGCCATCACCTCAAGGACCCGGTCCCGCGCCGGTCCGTCGCTTGTGCGCGTGCGTCCCGGTCCGGGCAGGGAGAGATCCCGCCCTTACGACAAGAAGGAGAAGACCCGTGCGCAAAGCTCTCATGGTCGTAGTAGCCGCTCTGATGCTCGCCACAGTGCTCGCCGCCGCAGGCTGCGGCGCGTCGTCAGGGAGCTCAAACTCCGCCACGGCTGGGGGCATGACAGCCGCCCAGATCATGGCCAAGTCGCAGCAGGCAATGGCGAAGGTCTCAAGTGCGAGTTTCACTGCGGATGTCACGATCAAGGTCAACTCGAGCGGCGGCGGCGCCCAGGCCATGGTCCTGGGGCAGGGGCCGCTGGTGTTGCACGCTGCCGGCAAGGCCGGCGGCAAGGGGGCTGCCGAGGCGGCCGCCGTGGCCATGACCCTCCAGGCCGGCGGCCAGAACCTGGCACTGGGCGTGAAAACGGTCCACAAGAAGGTCTGGGTCCAGTTCGGCGGCAAGTGGTACGTCGCTCCGGCAAGCAAGACCAAGAGCAAGACCTCGAGCGCGTCGAGCGCGAGCGCCGACCCGGCCAAGGTCGTGAGCGGGCTCGGCATCGATCCCCAGAAGTGGACCAAGTCGACCACCGTGACGGCCGAGAAGCTCGACGACGTGGCGGTCTATCACGTAGTGACCACCGCAGACACGGCGAAGCTCATGGCGGACCTGGTAAAGGTTCTGAACGCTCCAGGTCTCTCAAAGGCGGTCGGCAGTGGCGCTGCCGCGCTCAATCAGCTCAAAGGCCAGGACTCGGCCCAGCTCAAGGCCCTCGAGCGGTCGCTTGCCTCAGCCTCGGTCGAGTTCTGGGTCGACGCCGGCACGTTCGAGATGCGCCAAGGCAAGATCGACGCGAAGCTGCGGTTCGGCAGTGGCACGTCGACGCAGGGCGTGAGCGGCCTCGGTATCGGTGTGAGCTACACGCTGAGCGGCCTCAATGAGCCCGTGAAGGTCGTCCCGCCGGCGCACGCGCTGCCCCTCAAGAAGTTGATGAGCGGCCTGTCTCTGCTGGCGCCCGGCCTGACGGGTACCGGGAGCATCGGGCTGTAGCGCTCGGGTTCAGGGCGAAAAAGCAGCAGTCCCCGCGGCTCGCCGCGGGGACTGCTGCTCAGCGTCCCCAATCGAAATCGGGGGCTCGCTGCGACTTCCAGTCGGCCGGCACGTTCTCGTCGTCGGTGCGCTGGCCCATCATCGACTTGGAGATGATCACACCGCTCGTGACGCCGGACGGCTTGGCCTCTGAGGAATCCTTCGGCGTGGGCGGCTTGATGCGGCTAGGGGCGAGCTGGACCGTGCCGTCGGCGCGCACGCTGGCGTTGGGCCGCAGGTCGACGCGCTCCTCGTAGCCGCGGTCGGCCAGCGAGATGCGACCCGACTCGGCCAGCTCGACCTGGAACTGATACCAGCCCATCGACCACATGAACGTGACGAGCAGGGTGCTTTCGCCCTGCGAGCCCACGTGCACCTGCGGCATGCCGAGGTTCTCGTTGGTCTCGACGATCCGTTTGGGGACGGCGCTCACGTTCAGCAGGTCGACCCCGCGCTGCAGGATGGTGAGCGGGATGAGCTCGTCTGGTCCGAGCTCGTCGGCGCTCGGGGCCGGCTCGCTCGTGGGCGGCTCGCCGATGAGCGTGTCGTCGGTGGCGCCGTCAAACGGCGACACCGCGGGAGCTGACGCTCCGCCCGCCGCTCCGCCCGGCGCATCGAATGCCGCAACGTCGCCTGCCGCGTCGAACCCCGCGATGTCATCTGCCGCGGATGATCCGGTCGAGGCGCTGGCTGGTTCTGTGGCGCGGCGCAGGGCCTCGCCGAGCCTGGGGTCGGTGTGCTCAAAGGCCGCCGCCATCTCGGCGCCGTCTTCGGCCTGCGCCGTGTCATCTGTCTGAAGCTGCGCCGTTTCGTCTCCGGGGAACCGCGCCGCATCGTCTGCCGGGACTGGCGCCGCGTCGTCTCCCTGGAGTTGGGTAGCCCCGAACCCCTCGTCGGCGGCGAAGGCAGGCGCGGCGAACTCAGCCGTCTCGGCACCCGCCTCGGGCGGGCGCCGAGACTCACTTTCGCTACGCAACTGTGCGAGCTGCGCCGCGAGCTCCTGCTTTTCGGCTTCGGCGCGCGCCAGGTGACTCTCGAGACGCTCGATCTCGGCGTCTTTGTCTTTGAGGGCGCGCCAGAAGGCGTCGCTGTCGGTGCGCAGCGGCTTGACCCTCCCGCTGGTCACGGCGGCCGTATCGTCGGCGGGCTCGAGCGGGCTGCTGCCCGGGGAGCCCTCGGACGGGCTACACAGCGAGCAGATGAAGCGCTCGCTGCCGTCGTCGTCGACTATGCGCTGCGTCCACTCGCCGGCCAGCAGCGTGCGTCCGCAGCTACTGCAGACGGTGTCGTCGTGATTGTCCTTCGCGCGTCCAAAAAGGCGTCCTAGCATGGCCCGCTCCACTGTTTCCGGCTGACGTGAGGTGGGGCATTTCTTTGCCCTTGTCGCGGTGGCGCGCTTTCGCCCACGCGACCACTCATAGTACCAGACTTCGGTTCGGCGGCCGGGCTCCGACGAGATCGGGCCAGAGGCAGGTCCTATGGTCCTGCCGTTCGCCTACCGTTCTTCTGCTTCCGGGTCGAACTCGAGGCCGACCGTGTCGGCCCGGCCGAGGACGTCCTGGGCGACGATCAGATCCTCTTCGCTCACGAGAACGTCGATCGCCCCCAGCCCGGAGGTGCCCGGGTAGGCGTCGTGCAGGCCGCCGCGGAGCGTGGCGGCGATGCCCGCTTCGCTCAGGACGTTGGAGATCGCGGTCGCCTGGTCGAGATCGTTGGCAGTCGTTGCCCTTCGAAGCTCCATCGTGCCACCTCGCTTTCGCGATCGTCGTGCGGGCCGCANNGCCGGCCGTCGTCAGCGCTCGCGCGGCGGTTCCTGGCCGGCCTCGTGTTCGAGCTCGGCGACCAGTCGTCGCGCCTCGTCGACGTCGGGCGCGGCCACCATGATGCCGTAGCCGCCCATCTGCGGCGTGCCGGGGAACATGGTGTTGTGCCCGCCGACGATCTCGGCGTTGATGCCGCCCGACTCGAGCAGTTCCTGGAGGCTCGTCGCGGTGGTGAGGTCGAGCTCCTCGGCGATGACTCTGATGTCCACGGTCAGGTCTCCTTCCCGCGCAGTTCGCGCAAGGTGTCAAGGTTGGCACTGTCGGGCCCCTCGCCGTCGTAGCCGGGGACTTCGAGGATGCCGGGGATGTCGGTGAATGCGGGGTGATTGACGATCAGCCGCATGGCCTCGCGGCCGATCTCGCCCTCGCCGATGTTCTCGTGGCGGTCGCGGTTGGAGCCGAGCGGCGTCTTGGAGTCGTTCAGGTGCACCATGACGAGCCGCCCGAGGCCGATCGCGTGGTCGAACGAGGTCAGCAGCTCGTCGAGGCCCGCGGCGGTGCGCAGCTCGTGGCCCGACTCGAGCAGGTGCGCCGTGTCGAGGCACACCCCGAGGCGCTCGTCGCCGCCGACCGAGTCGATCATGGCGCCGAGCTCGGCGACCGTGTCGCCCATGGTGCCGCCCGCCCCGGCCGTGTTTTCGAGCAGGACCCGCACCCGCGAGTCGCCGGCCTCGTCGAGGGCGCGTTTCAGCGCTTCGCGTACGCGCGCGAGGCCGGTTTCGAAGCCGGCGCCCTGATGGGAGCCGATGTGGGTGACGATCGCCTCCACGCCGAGCTGCTCGGCCGCCGTGACCGCACCGACCAGGGCGACCACCGACTTCTCGTAGAACTCCTCGTTTGCCGTCGCCAGGTTGATCAGGTAGATGGTGTGGATGACGGCGAAGCGCAGGGTCGAGGCGGCGCGTGACTCACGGAAGCGCGCCGCGTCGGCCTCGCGATAGAGCTGCGGTTTCCAGGTGCGCGGACTGCCGGCGAAGAACTGGATGGCCTTTACGCCCAGCGCTTCGCCGCGCTCGACTGCCGTCCACACACCGCCGCTCGCCTTGACGTGTGCTCCGAAGTACATCGCGCCTCCGGTCTGGTCGGAAAGCTGTTCGCAAGAGCCTGTTCGACGAGGCTGCCGCCACGCCTCGCGGCCCGTTTGCTGAGCTTGTGGCGCTCGCCTGCATCAGACTATACGGGACTCGCGTCGCGCCGCTGCCGTTCTGGCGCAGCGGTCCCCACCAAGTTCAGCCGAGTCGGACACGATGTCCGGTTGGCTAGCGCAGCGCCAGGTGCTCGGCGAACCAGTCGAGCAGCAGCGCGATGGCCTGGTCGAGGTGGCCCTGAAGATTGTGCGGCGAGTCGGCGATGAGCTCGACGCGCGAGCCTGAAGGCAGGAGCGGCAGGCCCTGGCGCGCATGCGCCAGGGCCTGCCGCTCCTCCTCGTCTCCGTCGCCGTCGATCAGCAGCACGGGACAGCGCACGCCGCCGAGCAGCGCCGCCTGATCGCACGTGACAAGCTCGTCTAGCAGTCCGGAGTCGGCCACGACCTGAGAGCGCAGGCGGTCGCCGGATTGCGGCATCGTCACCTTCCCGGTGCGGCTCAACTCGTCCATCTGGGAGGCCGTGAAGTAGTCGTGCCAGTCGTAGCGCATCGGGCCGGTGGGCGCGCCGGTCGTGGCGATCGTCGCGGCCTGCGGCGGCGCGGCCCGCAGGCAGACCCGACCACCCAGGCTGTGGCCGTAGAGTCCGAGCCGCTCGCAGCCGAGCGACTGTGCGAAGGCGATCGCGGCGCGCAGGTCGTCGACCTGTCCCGCGATGGTCAGGACGTCGTCGTCGCTTTCGCCGCAGCCGCTGAAGTCGAAGGCCAGCGAGGCGTAGCCCGCGCCGGCGAGGGCCGCCGCAATGAGCGGAAAGCGGCCCCGCGAGCGCCGGTCGCTGGCGAAGCCGTGGGCCATGACGACGAGGGGTCGGCCGGTGACGCCGGCCCGGTCGTCGGCGGCCCGGTCGTCGGCGGCCCGACCAGCGGCGGCGGGAGCTCGGCCGGCGGCCGACGTGAGATCGCCCCTGGAGGCGTGACCGGCAGCCGGCGTGAGGTTGCCGACGAGCTGCCGGCCCCGGGAGTTGCGGAAGGTCACTCGTGACATGGAGCCATGATACGCGTGGGCCTCAGGTAAGGGCGAGCAACCCCTTCACCGCGTAGAGCGTGCCGATCACGGCGAACAGGCAGATGAGGATCGGGCGCTCGTGTAGTGTCAGCCAGGTCTTGACCCGCTGCATGAGGGCTGCCGCCCGGTCGCGCGCGACAATCGAGACCACCACCAGAGCGACGGGGATCGAGCAGGCCACCGCGATGAACAGCGTGAGGGCGGCGAACGCCTCGCTTGCCGGCACGCCCGCGCCGAGGATGTCCATCAGCGCGGGCGTCTCCATCTCGTAGTTGACGAGCAGGACGCCGACCGCGGCGGCGCCGGCTGGTCCCATCGCGGCGATCATCCGCATCCAGCGGGGTTCGCGACCCCGCCCGCTCGGCGTCGGCTTGCGGATCACCATCACGGCGCAGGCCGCGAGGAAGCCAAGACCCACAACCAGCCACGCGATGCGGATCACGAGATCGGCCCGGCCACCGGGCGTGAACGTCGCGTCGTGCAGCAGCAGCAGCACGAGTGCCCCAAAGACGGCCATGACACCCACCAGGACCGCGACGTACGTCACACCGTTGCGCGCCGGCCACCGGGTGGCCGGCATGATCAGCGCGGCGATGATCGGGACGGGATTGACCGTGATGGCGATCGCCACCGGAAGGATCTGCAGGAGCAAGCCGCTCAAGGGCGGGTCACGAGGGCGCTCACTTGAATCGGCAGCCGGAGGACGTACTCTGCGGGTCAGGACGCGCGTCGGACCCGCTATGGTCAAGTTTCGCGCCGACCGACGTCTGGCTCGAAAGGTCGCGCGGCACGGCGGCGGCCCGGCTGTCGGCCGGCGCGAGGGCGCCGGCCAGTTGCAGGCGGCCTGGGTCGCTCAGGGTCAGGCGTGGCATGGGCCAAGGATACGCCTTGCCGGCGCTCAGGGCCGGAGTGCGGCGTCGGTCTCATCGCACGACGTGTTCTTCTTTACTCCCGCCGGCTATGGGCACGGGCACGCACCGCGGGGGCGGGCTCTTTCAACGGTAGACCTTGACGCGGTTCTTGCCGGCGCGTTTGGCGAGGTAGAGCGCCTTGTCGGCGCAGTTGACGATAAGCTCCGGCGTCGTCTCGGCAGCTACGACGGAGGCCGCGCCGATGCTCACCGTGACGCTGGGTACGCCTGCCGGGGTCGCGAACGCCCTCCGCTCGATATCCTGGCGCAGGCGCTCACCGACCTGCACGGCGCCGTCGCCCGGCGGCGGGAGGGCGCCGCCGTCGTCGCGAGACGCGCTGCCCAAGCCGGCGACCTGGCGGTGGATACGGTCGCCGACGACGCCGGCGCCTTTGAGCAGTGTGTGCGGCAGGATCACCGCGAACTCCTCACCCCCGTAACGAGCCGGCAGGTCGATGTTGTGGCGCGTGTCGGCCGTGAGGACTTCGGCCACGTCACGAAGCACCTGGTCGCCGCGCTGGTGGCCGTGATGGTCGTTGAATACCTTGAAGTCGTCGATGTCGATCATGAGCAGCGAGAGCGGCAGCTGGTAGCGTCGGGCGCGGGCGCACTCGGCCTCGAGGCGCTCGTAGAAGTGGCGGTGGTTGTAGAGCCCGGTGAGACCGTCGGTGATCGCCTGCGCCTCGACGCGAGCGTACAGGCGCGCGTTGGCGACCGCCGCCGCCGCGTGGTTGGCGATGATTTGCAGCAGCTCCACGAGATCCTCGCGAAAGACGCGCCGGCCTTCATCGACGATCTCCATGAACCCTTCGGCGCGGCCGCGGGCTGCCAAGGGGAGCACGAGCCGCGTGCCGAGCTCGCATGGCTCCTGGGCCGGAGCCAGGGTCGCGACGGCCCGCTCCGCCGCCGGTGGCAGAGGCGCCGTGACCCTCCCCGAAGCCCCTCCGTCCCACGGCACCATCACGTCCTCCTGGTCGCGCAGCCACACGCGCACGGTGCCGGAGTCCTCGGCCAGCACCCGAGTCGCCTGGTCGCGGGTGGCGAGCACCAGGTCGTCGATGACCGGGGTCGCGGTGATGGCTCGACCGGCACCGAACAGGCCCAGCAGGCGCTCGCTCTGGCGTTCCTGAAGGTCCAAAAGTCGGGCGTTGTGGATGGCGGCGCTGGCGAGCTCGCCGAAGGCCGACGCCAGCTCTTTCTCGCGGGCGTCGAACTCGCGTCGCCGCTTCGTCTCGGCGAGGTACAGGATGCCGATGGGCGTGTCGCCGAAGCGCAACGGGACCGTCATCGAGCTCTGCTCGCCATGCTCGCGCATGTCCGCGCGCTCCGCATCGGTGAGGCCCGGGTCGTCGACGTGGTCGATGCTGAGATCGCCACTCATCATGATGTCGTAGTCGGCGGGCCAGTCTTCAGTCGGGTAGAACGTGCCGGCCTCGCCGCTTCGCCGTGACAACGCGTCGCCATGATAGTGGGCGCACCAAGCCATGCCGTGGCGCTCGAGATCGTACTCGTAGATCAGGCACTCGGGGCACGCCACCAGCTGGGCGGCCTCGCGAGTCACCACCGCGAGCATCTCATCGAGCCCGAAGGTGGAGGCGACGGCGCGGCTCGCGTCGAGCAGGCCGCCGAGCTGACGACGGCGCTCGCGAGAGGCGGCGAAGACGCGCGCGTTGTTGATGGCCGCGGCGACGGGCACCGCCAGTGTCTGCAACAGCGCCTTGTCGGCGTCGCCGTATCTGCGTTGGGGGTCGACGTCGACCACGCCGAGGATGCCGATGACCTCGTCGGCGAAGACCAGCGGGACCTCGACCGCCGTCGATTCGCCCCACTTCTCCATGACCTTCCGTTCGATCGGGTCGAGCCCGGGGTCGTCGAGGTAATACTCGACCACTTTGCGCTCGCACACCACGCTCAGGCGGGCGGGGCGGTCGGCAAGCGGGATCACTGTACCGACGTACGCCTCGTCCTGGGGAGTCATCTCGCGCGCCCATACGGCGGCGTAGGTGAGCGTCCCGGCGGCCGGGTCGAAGTCGGCGATGTCGCAGGAGGTGGCGCGCATGGCCTCGCCGACCTGGCGCGCCACGGTCGCGAGGACGGTTTCAAGATCGAGGTCGGCAGTCAGCGTTGTGCTGACCTTGAACACAGTCTCGTAGAGATCTTCGCCGGCGCCCAACGGATCGAATTCGGGCTCAGGCACGGTACACCTCGACACGATTCTTGCCGAGCCGCTTCGCCAGGTACAGAGCCTTGTCGGCGGCCCTCACCAGCTCGTTCGGATCGCTGCCCGAACCTGGGAACGCCGCGATGCCCACACTCACGGTCACGTGGGTATCGTCGTCGCCACCGTCATTGCAGACGGCGGCGAGATCGGCGGTGGCGATGCTCTGGCGGATGCGCTCGCCTACCGTGCGGGCGCCCGCGGCCTGCTCCGGCGGCAGGTCGACGCCGCCGGGGTCGACCCTGGCCATCTCGCGCAGCAGGCGGTCGCCGACCACGCGAGCGCTGTCCTGCGGCGTATTGGGGAGGAGCACCACGAATTCCTCGCCGCCGTAACGGGCTGCGAGGTCGACACCGCGCCGGAGCTGCGAGCTCAAGATCCGGCCCACCTCGGCGAGCACGAGGTCGCCGACCCGGTGACCGAACCGATCGTTGAATCGTTTGAAGTCGTCGATGTCGAGCATCAGCAGGGAGAGAGGCAGCTGGTAGCGCTGGGTGCGGGCGCACTCCTGTGCCAGGCGCTCGTAGAAGTGGCGGTGGTTGTAGAGTCCGGTGAGACCGTCGGTGATCGCCTGCTGCTCGAGCGTCTGGTAGAGACGCGCGTTGACCATGGCCGCGGCCGCCTGCGCCGTGAGGAGCTGCACCAGGCCGACCTCCTCGTCGCTCAGGCGGTCGGCCCGCGGCGCGCGGACCTCGATCAAGCCTTCGGCCACGTCGTCGAGCACCAGAGGCATGAGCAGACGGGCACTGTCGCCGTTGCGGTCCTGCGCCGGGCTGCGCTGCGCGACTACCCGGCGCTGCAGCTTGTCGAGCTCGAGCGGGTCGGCGGCGGGTTCGCTCGGAGCGCCGGCGTCTTCGGCGCGAGTGAACGGTCGGAACTCCCCGGTGGGGTCGCGCAAGGCGATGCCGACGGCATCCTTCGGCACCGCGAACAGCTCGGCGACCTCGCCCAGCATCTCGGCGAGCACCGTTTCGGCATCCAGGGAGGCGGCCAACACGCGGCTCGTCTCGAGCAGCGCCAGGAGCCGCTTGTTCCCCCGTTCCTGGCGCCGGTAGAGCTGTGCGTGGCGGATGGCCACCGCTGCCTGCTCGCCGAGGCCCCTGGCGAGCTCGGTCTCCGGGGGCCCGAAGTGCCGCTCGCGGGTGGTCGAGTTGAGCACCAGAATGCCGACCGGCTCGCAGTCGTAGATCAGCGGCACGTTGAGGCACGACAGCTCGCCCCCCTGCTCCATAGAGTCGCGCACGTCGGCCGGCAGGTTCTCGTCCGAGAGCGACTCTTCGACCACCTCGCCGCGGCTCAGGATCACGCGGTCCGACGGGTACTCTTCGAGTGGGTAGACCGTGCCCAGAACGTCGCTCCCGCTTTCGTCGCCGGCGGGACTGTACTTGGCCAGGTAGACCATCGCGTCGCGGCCGGTATCGTACTCGTAGATGACGCACTCGTCGGTGTCGAGTGCTCGCGCCGCCTTCCGGCAGACGGTGTCGAGGACTTCTTCCAGGACCACCGCCGAGGTGAGCGCCCGGCTCGAATCGAGCAGCGAGGCGAGCTGGCGGTTCTGTTCCTCCTCCTGGCGGTACATGCGGGCGCGATGGATGGCCACCGCGGCTGGGATGGAAAGGAGCGAGGCGCGCCGCTTGTCTGCTTCGCTGAAGCGGCGTATCCGTTCTTTCTCGATGAGTGTGAAGCTGCCGATCACCGTGTCCTCGAAGACGAGCGGCACAGCCAGCGTCGCCAGCTCGCCCCACTGGTCCATGAGGCCGCCGTCGACGGCGTCTTTGACCTCGTCGTCGGCGTAGGCCTCGCTGTACTCCCGCGCGAGGACCACCCGCCGGTACGTAGGGCGCTCGCTCAAGCTCATGCGCGTCCCCACCCAGGCGTAGTCCTCGGGGGTCATCTGACGCGCCCAGCAAGCCGCCGCGACGATGGTCTCGGTGTCGGCGTAGTACTCGCAGAGGTCGCACTCCCAGACGTCGAGCGCTTCGGCGATGCGCCGGGCCACCGTGGCCAGCACGTCCTCCAGCACGACGGACGACGTGACTGACGCGCCGACCTGGCAGGCGAGGGCGTAAGTCGCCGGTCAGCACCGGCGCGGTATCGGTCAACGACCCTGCGTCATGAGGCATGTGGCTTGTATCGGCATCCCACGGGTCCGTCGCAAGGGCGAGGCGTTGCTCATCTGTCTGGGGAAGGCAGCCACCCGCCCGACTCGATAGGACATGGTGCAGAGCGGCTATTCATCGGTTCGACAGAGGGCGGAGAAGAGGAAGAAACTGGTGCCCCCAACGGAATTCGAATCCGTGCCGCCGGCTTGAAAGGCCGGTGTCCTAGGCCGCTAGACGATGGGGGCACGATGTCGCGCAGGGATTATACCTGCTCGCGGTCGGCCCGTCGGCGGCCGTTTGCGGCGGCGGCTCGCGACGCACAACTTGGGTAGAGTAGATGCGTCGATATCATGCAAGGAGTCCGGAGTGAGCAAAGACACTGAGGCAAGCGCGCGGGCCGGCGAGACGCGGCCGCGCGACAAGGCGAAGGGCGAGGGCGAGCCAAAAGGCGCGACCATCCGCACCACGGCTAAGGGCCGGCAGGCGACCGGCCTGGCGACCACCAAGGGCGGCGCCAAGGCGACGGGCGCCCGGGCGACGGCCGAGGCCGCGCGGCGGGCGCTCCTGCAGTCGCCGTCGGGGCGCGGCAGTGGTGGCGCCGGCAACGGCGGTTCGGGCAACGGTCGCGCCGGCGACGGCCGACTCGGACTCGCGATGGTCCGCGGCTTCGACGAGACGTTCGCGACCGAGCCGCGCAACCGGCTGGCGCTGAACGCCGTCACGGCCGGCAAGGTGCAGGTCGTGGCGCGCAACCGCGAGGCGGTCGTGCGCGGCGGGCAGCGCGCGTTTTCGCATGTGGTCAAGACGCCTGACATCACCAATCAGAAGCAGAGCGGCCGCTGCTGGATGTTCGCCGGCATGAACGTGCTGCGCATCGAGACCATGAAACGTCTCAAGGTCGACCAGTTCGAGTTCTCCGAGACCTACCTGCAGTTCTTCGACAAGCTCGAGAAGGCCAACTACTTCCTCGAGACGATGATCGCCACCGCCGATGAGCCGACCGACGGTCGGCTGATCAGCTTTCTGCTGACGGACCCGATCCAGGACGGCGGCCAGTGGGACATGTTCGCCGACCTGGTACGCAAGTACGGCCTCGTGCCCAAGACCGCCATGCCCGACGCCGAATCGAGCGGCGAGTCGCAGCCCATGAACGGTGTGCTGCGCACCAAGCTGCGCGAGTTCGCGGCCGAGCTGCGGCGGCGCAAGGCCGGCGGGCAAGACGCCGGCGAGCTGCGGCGGCGCAAGGACGAGATGCTCGCGACCATCTACCGCATGATCGCCATCCATCTCGGCCGCCCGCCACGCGAGTTCGAGTGGCAGTGGCGCGACTCAGACGACGCCTTCCACCGCGACGGCACGATCACGCCGCTTGCGTTCTACGAGCGCTACGTCGGTGTCGAGCTGGACGACTACGTCAGCCTCATCAACTGCCCGACGCCCGACAAGCCCTTCGGCACGCTCTACACCGTGCAGTACCTCGGCAACGTCGTCGGCGGCACGCCCGTGCGCTACGTCAACGTCGACATCGCCACCTTCAAGAAGGCGGCCGCGGCGCAGAGCGCCGCCGGTCAGCCGGTGTGGTTCGGCTGCGACGTCGGCAAGATGTCGGAGCGCGACCAGGGCGCTCTCGACGGCGAGATGTACGATCTCGAGCTGCTCTACTCGACCGAGTTCAAGGCCGACAAGGCCGAGCGCGTCGAGTACGGCCACAGCGTCATGACCCACGCCATGGTGCTCACCGGCGTCGACCTCGACGACGGCGGCCGGCCGCGCAAGTGGAAGGTCGAAAACAGCTGGGGCGACAAGGTCGGCGAGAAGGGCTACTTCGTGATGAGCGACCGCTGGTTCGACGAGTACATGTTCGAGGTCGTGATCGATCGCCGGTACCTGCCCAAGCGCGTCGTCAAGGTACTCGACACCGAGCCGGTCGTGCTGGCTCCCTGGGACCCGATGGGCTCGCTGGCGCGCGGCTGCTAAGAGAACTGCGGAACCCGCGACGTTGCCTGCGGCTAGGGGGTCGGAGCTGGGCTGGGCGTCCAGACGATCTTGCGGGCCGGCCGCGAGCGGGCCAGGGCGACCCCGATCGCGTCCTGGGCCGCGTGGGCTGCCGTCACGTCGATCCAGTTCGCGCGGTTCATGAGCATCGAGAAGGCGAGCCACTCGCCGTTGGCGCTCGTGACGTAGCCCGAGAGGTTGCTGGCCACGTTGAGGGTACCGGTCTTGCCGTGGAGGTTCTTCTGGGCGACCGTGCCGCGCATGCGATCGAAGAGCGTGCCGTCGATGCCGGCCACCGAGAGCGAGGCCCAGTAGAGCGGCCAGTCGGCGCGCTTCGACATGGCCTGCAGCAGCGTGGTGATGTCGAGCGGCGTCAGCCAGTCGGCGTAGCTCAGCCCGGAACCGTCGGTCAGCGCGAAGCTCTTGGCGTCGATGCCCAGCGAGACCAGGAACTTGCTTTCGACCTTGTTGCCCCTGGCGGTCGTGCCGCGGCCGGCGAACGACGCTCCGAGTCCCTTGGTGAGCATCTCGGCAAAGAAGTTGTCGCTCGGCTTGTTCATGGCGGCGAGGATCCGCGACAACGGCGCCGAGCGCTCGGTGTAGGCCAGATGAGCCGTGGTCGGCGTGACGCCGACTTTCGCTGCCCGGCTCACCCGGATGCCCGACTTGCGCAGAAGCGAAGTGAGCCGGGCGGCCACCGTCAGCGGCGGATTGGCGGCGCGGCGCCCGTCGACGCGGGTGCCTTCGTTCAACGAAAGCGCCGAGAGTGGCCCGCAGTCGTCGGTCATGCCCGGCTTCCAGGAGCTCACGGCGCGGGCGTGGTCGAAGTAGCTGTCGTCGCCGATCACGTACCCGATGATCCGCTTGACGCCGGCGTTCTTCAGAGCCGTGACGAGGTCGCCGAGACGAGAGGTCTTCAGGTGCAGGACCCGCGACTGGTAGGAAACGGTCGAGAAGCTCGGGTCGCCGAAGCCCTTGAGGTAGATCAGCCCGCGGTAGACGCCGGCGCTGTCGACAGTGCCGGTCGTGTACAGCCTGGTCTTGAAACGGTAGGCCGCGCCCCATTTGGCGAGCGCGGTGGCCGACGTGACCAGCTTCTCGTTGGATGCCGGCCGCAGCATCGTCGTGCCGTGGCGCTCGTACAGCGAGGTGGCCGTCGACAGGTCGAAGACGCGCACGCCGGTGGTGGCGTCGGCAAAGCCGTTGGCGGAGAGGATCTTTGTGATGCGGGTCTGGAGCGTGGCCGCGGCGGCGCCGGCCGGCGCGGCCAGCGCCGCCGCGGCCACGGCAACGACGACCGCCAGGGCCCAGCGTCGGGCACGGTGGTTTGGACTCCCCATGACTCCTCCCGTCGGGCGGCGACGCGCCGTCCGTCTGACCGTCGACAAGTTCCGTCTACGTTCAATCAGACTACCGGGCGGGTGTGCGAACGACAACCTCGCAGTGAGGGTCAGGGCACTGGGGGAGCCTCAGGGCACCATCGCCTTGCGCATCGTCACGACCGTCCCCCGGTCGTAGGCGACGCGCACGTCGTCCATGAGACAAGCCATGAGAAACAGCCCGCGACCCTGGATCTCGAGCGGGTCGGGCGGCACGGCGCGGTCGATGGGGCGCGGCTCGAAGCCTACGCCGTGGTCGCGCACCTCGAGGCTGACATCGGTGGCGTCGGCGGCTACCGTCACATCGATCGGGCATCTGCTGCCGCTGAAACGGATGGCGTTCTTGCAGGCCTCCTCGAGGCTCAACACGACGTCGCAGACGGCGCCTTCCGGGACGGTGAGCCGGCGCAGGAAGGCACGCACCGCGTCGCGGGCCGCCGCCAGCGCCGAGGCGGCCGGCGCGATGGCAAGCACGAGGGTGTCGTCGGGCGCGGCCGGCAGGTTCGGCTTTTGCGGGTCGACGGATCTCAGGATGCGCGCACGGAAGTCGTCGTGTCGTTGGGGGGCGGGTTCGGTCATCGCGGTTGTATGCCTCGGCATTTGACAGCGTCAGGTATAAGCATGGCCTTATGCAGGTATTCTTGCACAACAGACGGCGCTGGTCGCAGACTCACGGCTGCCAGGCCGTCGCGCCGGCGCCGTCGCGGCGGATGATCGCGGCGACCTCGGCGACGAGCGCCGGCCGTGCCGAGACGACACCGAGCTCGCGGTCGTAGAGCAGCGAGGCGACCGAGAAGTTCTGCGAGCCGAGGAACACTCTGGCGCGCGGCGCTCCGGGGTCGACGACGATCGCTTTGGCGTGGATGTACAGGGGCGCCGAGGCGCTGTAGGTGCGCACCGCGACCCCGGTCCGCGCCAGCGCGCTGAAGGCGCCCGCCCAGTCGCTCTGGCGAGTCATGACGACCTCGACGCCGACGCCGCGCCGCGCGGCCGCCTGGAGGGCGTGCACCACGACTGAATCGTTCATCTCTTCGTTTTGGACCAGCAGCGTGTGGCGCGCGGAGGTGATCAGGGCGACGAGCGCGTCCTGGGCGCCGGGGCTCCAGACGAGGTCGGCGGGGGAGGCCGGTGGCAGCCCGCCGTTCGTCCAGTCGTTGTCGAAGGTCGCGTCGATGGCCGCCACGTCGGCGGGGTCGCGGTCGAAGACGAGGAAGTCGCGCGAGGACGTGTAGTAGCGGGCTGTCAGGTTCATGGTCATGATGACCGCTCGGCGATGATCGACGACGATCGCCTTTTCGTGGGCGACGGCGAAGTGCGCCGGAGCCCAACGCACCCCGACACCGTGGTCTCGCAGGTAGGAGTAGGCCGGCGTGTTGACCCGGCGCACGTAGTGGCCGTCGAGCAGCACGCGGACGCGTACGCCGCGGGCGGCGTCGGCGGCAAGGAGCTCCGTCGCCTGATCGTCTTCGAGCTCGTAGATCTCGACGTTGACGCTGCGGTGGGCGGAGCGCAGCAGCGCGTAGACGGGTTCGGGCCCGGCGGCGGGTTCGACGACGAGCGACAACGGGCTCGCGGCCCCGGCTTGCGCCGGCCTGGGTGTGGGCGGCGCGCTTGTACGCGCCTGCCCGGCTCGGCGGTGGGTCTTCTTGGTCTTCGTGGGGTGCGGCGCCGGTGTGGGTCGTGCCGGCCGCGCGGCAAGCGTCGGCGGCCGGTGATGTGAGGCGGCCAGCAGGGCGCCGGCGACGGCCGCGACGACCAGGAGCGCCAGGGCGGTGTGCGCGGTCCTTCGCGCGCTCCTCCGCGCTACCCGGCGGCGCGGGTGCCCGAGGCTTGTCATCGCTCGAGTGGGCTAAGGCTGGAGTGTCGCTGCCGGTTCATCGTCTCCCTTTGGCGGACACCGGTGTCCAGGAGCAGCCTACAGATCGTCCGCCACGAAGATGAAGCGCCGACCGCCTCCTTGAGGGTTGGCGATCGCACCGCCCGGGGGGTCGCGATGGCCTCCAGGGGTCGCGATGGCCTCGAGGGGTCGCGATGGCCTCGAGCGCCTCTGGTCAGTCGATCAGGCTGCGCTTGAGCAGGCCGCCGTAGGTCTCGGGCCGCCGGTCGCGGAAGTACTGGGCCAGGTTGCGGCTCGCACGCAGCTTCTCGCGCGAAAGCTCGGCGAGCAGCACCTGTTCCTCGCCGCGCGGCGCTTCGGCGATCTTCGTGCCGTCGGGGTCGGCGACGAAGCTGCGGCCGTAGTAGCCCTGGAAGTCTTCGAAACCCACCCGGTTGCAGGCCGCCACATAGAGGCAGTTGGCCACGGCGTGGCCGCGCATCACCATCTGCCACGGCTCGCTCGAATCGATCTCGGGGTGGCCGGGCTCGTCGCCGATGCAGGTGGGATAGACGATCAGCTGGGCGCCCTTGAGGTAGGCGAGGCGGGCCACCTCGGGATACCACTGGTCCCAGCAGGTCGGGGCGGCCAGGTCGATGAGCGAGGTGCGAAAGACCGGGTAGTCGGTGTCACCCGGCGTGAAGTAGTACTTCTCGTGCCAGCCCGGGCTGGTCTCGGGGATGTGCATCTTGCGGGAGCGGCCGAGAAAGCTGCCGTCGCGCTCGAAGACCACCGCCGTGTTGAAGTAGAAACCGTCCTGGACGTACTCGAAGATCGAACCCACGATCACCGCCTCGAGCTCTGCGGCGAGCGCCGCGAGGCGCCGCGACAGCGGCCCTTCAGGGATCGGCTCGGCCCAGGCGTTGAAGCGCTCGGCGGCGGGGTACTTGCAGAAGTAGACGCCCGAGAACAGCTCGGGAAAGACGATCAGTTCGGCTCCGCTCTCGCGGGCCTGCCGCGCCATGGCGAAGGCCTTTTCGACGTTGGCCTCGCGGTCGTCGCCCATGGCCATCTGGATGAGTGCGAGCTTCACTGTGTCATTCACCGCTGGTACCTGTCGTTTCGCTCGGATTGCTCGTCGCGGGGCTGCTGCTCCCGCGGCTGCTCCTCCCGCGGTTGCGGCTCGCCACGCCGCCGCTCCCGCGGTCGCGGCTCGCGCGGCTGTCGTTCACCACGGGGCTGCTGCTGGGTGATGCAGTGCACGTTCCCGCCGCCGAGCAGGATCTCACGGCCGGGGACCGTCACGACCCTGCGGTCGGGAAAAGCCCGCGCCACGAGCCGGCGGGCCGGTTCGTCGTGCGGGTCGTCGAAGGCCGGCATGACGACGCCGCCGTTGACGATGAGGAAGTTGAGATAGGAGGCGGCCGTTGGGTCGCCCGCCCGTCGGGGCGCCGTGCCGGACACGACGGCGAGGCCCGCCGCCTCGTCGGCGCTGATCACGCTGGGAGCCGGCATGGGCAGGGTGTGCACGAGAAGGCTGCGCCCCCGGGCGTCGGTGGCCTGGCGCAGGCGCTGCAGGTTGTCCTGCAGAAGCTCGTAGCGCCAGTCCCGAGGGTCGTCGGTGACGCCCGCCAGCACCTCGCCCGGCGCCACGAAGCAGGCGACGTCGTCGACGTGTCCGTTGGTCTCGTCAGGGTCGATCCCGCGGGCCAGCCAGATGACCGTGTCGACGTTCAGATAGTCGCGCAGGTGCCGCTCGATCTCGTCGCGACCGAGCTGCGGATTGCGGCCGGGTGAGAGCAGGCACTCCTCGGTGGTGATCGCCGTTCCCTGGCCGTCGACGTGGATCGAGCCGCCCTCGAGGACGAGCGGCGCGGCGTAGCGCTCGACGCCCTCCATCTCGGCCACCTTGCGCGGCACCTGCTGATCTCTGTCCCAGGGAAAGTACAGGCCGTCATGCAGTCCTCCCCAGGCGTTGAACCGCCAGTCGACCACTCGCACGCGACCTTCGTCGGAGACGACGAAGGTGGGGCCGCAGTCGCGCATCCAGGCGTCGTCGCTGCCGAGTTCGACGACCCGCACCTCGGCGGGCAGCATGGCTCGCGCGTTGGCGATCTGATCGGGGTTCGCGCCGATCGTCACAGGCTCGAACTCGGCGATCGCTTTGGCCACCTCGACCCAGGCGCGCTGCGCGGGTCCGCCCGCGAGGCGCCAGTTGTCGGGGCGCTGCGGCCAGAGCATCCAGGTCTGGGCGTGCGGCTCGAACTCTCCGGGCATGCGAAAGCCGTCGGCGCGCGGTGTGCCTGTGAGAGTGCGGACCATGGCGGACACGTTACCACGACGACCGTGGGCGGCGCTTGTCGGAACTGCCGGCACGCCAGTCGGACCGCGGCACGGGGCGGCTATGGGCGCATGCTCAGGCGCGGCTCGCGGCGGCGACACCGCTGCGCCGGCTTTTAGGCGCAACTCACGAGCTCGTCGATGCGACTCAGCTCGATGCCGTCGAGGTAGCTCTCGAAGCGCAGCGCCCTGTCGGCGCACATGGTCCAGACGTGCAGCAGCGGCAGACGCATCGTCTCCCAACTGCCCCTGGGCCGGCAGTAGACCGAGCCCGTCACCGTCACGATGTCACGCTTCGGCATGAGATTGTGGACCACGACCCGCATGACCTCCCACGACGGGGGCAGGGAGAAGAGATCGGCGCTGGCGAGCTCGCCGGCGCTCAGACAGCGCAGTACGTGGCCGTTGTGGCGCAGACACCAGCCGCCGCCGTCTGCTCCCGGCTCCCGGTCGAAGAGCCGCAACGCCTCGGCCGGAAAGCCCGGCCCAAGAGCGTGGTACATGGCACGCAACCGCTCTACGTTCCCGTCGGTCGCGCGCTCGGAGTCTCGGGCGCGTTGTTTGAACATGGATAAGGTATTCCCCGGAAACTGCAGACTGGTCGCCCGGCGTTCGGGAAAGGGAGCAGCGAGAGGGCGTGCCGCTCCGGCAGCGGTCGGGCCGGCTGCTGAAACGCCAACAGGCGAAAGCGGCGCGGTAGACTTCTGGTAGGCCCCGGCACGTCGCCTGAGCTTTGCGCAGAGGTTCTGAGTGTCACAAACAGGTTCATCGCTGGAGACCTCCCTGCCGCAGCTGCGCTTTCGCCTGCCCCTCGACCCGGCGCGGCTGGCGCGCGCACGCGAACGCATTCGCGACTACCTGCGGCTGTACTGCACCGAGCATGATCTCGTCGACGACGTCGTGCTGTGCGTCGAGGAGGCCTGCACCAATGCCATCCGCCACTCCGGTTCCGAGACCGGGATGGAAGTCTCGCTCGGCTTCGAAGGCGGCGATCTGGTGGCCGAGGTCAGAGACTACGGCCAGGGTTTCGACATCGACGCCTTCGATCCCCAGATCCTGCCCGACCTTCTGAGCCCCGGCGGACGCGGTCTGTTTCTCATCTCCCGGCTGATGGACGAGATGGGTCTGGACCGCGACGGCGGCCTAAAGGTACGGATGGTCAGGCACACGGCCGCGCTCTGCGCGCCACCCTCCCTGGAGAGCGGCCTGGGCGAGCTCGGTGCGGCACCCGATGGAGCCCACCGCGAGAGCCGGCTGCGAGCCTTTCTCGAGGAGATCGACGAGGCCTTCGTGGCCCTCGACTGGCAGTATCGCTACGTCTTTGCCAACGGGCCGGCGTTGCGCATGATCGGCAGGCCGCTCGAGGAGTTGCTGGGCCGCACGCCGTGGGAGCTGGTTCCCGGCTTGGCCGACACGTCGCTGGCCGACTGCTACCGCGAGGCGATGGAACTCGGTCGCTCGTCCATCGGCGAACATCGTGCGCTCGCCGGCGATGACTGGTTCGAGGTGCGCGTCTATCCGACCGCGGCCGGTATCAGCGTCTACTATCGCGAGATCAATGAGCGCAAGCGCGTCGAGGAGGAGCTCGTCAGCTCACATGAACGGCTTGCCGCGATCCTCGGCACGATCAGCGATGCCTTCTATACGCTCGACCGGCGCTGGCGGCTGACGTTCGTCAACGACAGGGCCGCCGACTACTTCGGGCGTGCCACGGAGGAGTTGCTCGGCCGCGACTTCTGGGAGCTCTTCCCCGAGGCGATCGGCGGTGTCTTCGAGAAGAGCAAGCGCCGGGCGATGGAGAGCGGCGAAGCATCGTCGGTCGAGGCGTACGACGGGGCGCTCGACCTCTGGGTCGAGGAGCGCGACTACCCGAGCTCCGAGGGCGTCGCCGTGCTGCTCAGCGACGTCACGCAGCTCAAGCAGGCCGAATCCGATCGTCAGCAGGCCTTCGAAGAGCTCAACACGCAAGGCGAAGAGCTGCGCACGCAGGCCGAAGAGCTGACCACGCAAGGCGAAGAGCTGCGCACGCAGGCCGAAGAGCTGCAGGCGCAGGCTCTTGCCGTCGAGTCGGCCAACGAGGGACTCGACGCCAGCCGCAGCGAGTACCGGTTGCTGTTTCGCACGATGAGCGCCGGTTTTGCCGTGCACGAGATCATCACCGACCGCGCGGGTCGCCCCGTGGACTATCGCNNGCGAGGTGCTGCCCGACCTCGAGGACTCCTGGATCGTGACCTATGGCGACGTCGCCCTGAACGGCCGCCGGGCGAGCTTCGAAAGTTACGCCGCGCCGCTCGAGCGCCACTACGAGGTGATCGCCTACAGTCCCTCGCCCGGAAGGTTTGCGACCATCTTCTCGGACATCACCGAGCGCAAGCGGATCGAGGAGGAACGCCGGCGCCGGCTCGAGGAGTCCCAGGTCATGGCGGAGGAGCTAGAGGCGCAGGGCGCGGAGCTGCAGTCGCGCAGCGAGCAGCTCGAGGCTCAGGCCGAAGAGCTGCGTGCGCAGACCGAGAAGCTCACCGAACGCGCGGACTTGGCCGAGGCCCTGAACACCATCAACCGCCTGGTCCACTCGACCCTCGATTTCGACGAGATCATGCAGCGCGCGCTCGACGAAGGGGCGCGGGCTCTCGACGTCGACTACGGCACGATCGAACTGCGCGAGGAGCCCGTCTGGGTGGTGCGCTACCAGCACGGTTTTGCCGCCGAGGACATCGGTCTCGTCCTGAGCGACGCCGAGGCGTCCAACGCGGCGCGCGCGGCGGCACGCGGCGAGCCGTTCGCGGTCGCCGACATGAGCAACGCCGCCGCCTTCGACGTCGGCTTCGTGCACGCGTACAGGTTGCGGGCGGTGCTCACCGTGCCGTTGGTCGCCCATGAGATCGTGACCGGCTGCCTGCTCTTCTACGCAGCGACGCCGCGGGTGTTCGGCGACTCCGAGGTCGACTTTGCCCGCAAGCTCGGCGCCACCGTCTCGCTCGCTCTGCACAACGCGCGCCTGAACGAAGGCGAGAAGGAGGCGACGCGTCTCTCTGCGGCGCTCGATCAGATCAACAACCTGATCCACTCCACGCTGCACGCCGAGCGGATCATGCAGCGCGTCGTGACCGAGGCCGGCGCGGCGGTCGGCGCCGACAGCGCCGTGATCGCCCTGAAGCACGGCGACGACTGGGTCGCGGAGTACGGCTATCCCGAGGATACCGGGATCATTCACGAGAGCGTGCGCTTGGACGAGGCGCCGTTCATCCTGACCGCGGTCGCGGAGCGCCGCCCGATCGCCATAGACGACTGCGAGACCGACTCGCGCTGCAAGCCCGAGGTGCAGCGCCGTTTCGGGGTGCGTTCCGTGCTCTGCCTGCCGCTGGTCGTCAGAGACGAAGCGCTCGGCGTCGTTCTCTTCAATCGTCACCGGGTCGCCGGGCGCATCGCGCCGCAGACGATCGACTTCGCCGCCAAGCTGGCCGTCTCGGTCTCGGCGGCCCTCGAGAACGCTCGTCTCTACGCCGCTCAGCAGCGCATCGCTTTCACGCTCCAGCAGAACTTCGTGCACTCGCTACCTCCGGTGGAGGGACTCGAGCTGGGAGAGGTCAGTATGCCGGCCTTCGAGCCCGAACGCATCGGCGGCGACTTCTCAGACGTCTTCCTCGTCGACGACTCGCGCGTCGCCGTCCTGATCGGCGACGTGGCCGGCAAGGGCGTGCGCGCCGCCGGTCTGACCGAGACCATCCGCAGCGTGGTGCGCGCCTTTGCCGCGGTCGACCCGTCGCCGGCCTTCGTGCTGACCAGGACCAACCAGCTGTTGCTGGCGGAGGCCGCCGCCGACGAGTTTGCCACCGCCTTCTTTCTCCTGCTCGACCGCGAGAGCGGGCAGGCCACCTATGCCAGCGCCGGCCACCCCGCGCCCGTGCACCTGTCCCGGTTCTCGTGCGGTCTGCTCGAGACCACGTCCGGCGTGCCGCTCGGCTCGTTCGAGCAGGAGTACACCGACGCGCACGTGACGCTCTCGCCAGACGACTACCTCGTCTTCTACACCGACGGCGTCACCGAGGCTCGCGGCGATGGTGAACTGTTCGGCTACGGACGACTGGCTGAGGCGGCCTGCGCCCTGCGGGAACGCTCTGCCCAGAACGTCGCCGAAGGGGTGCGCGACGCCGCCCTCGGGTATGCCGGCCGGCTCATGGATGACCTGCAGGTGGTCGTCGTGCGCCTGCGCGGCGGTGACGCCTAGGCGGACGGGGCGCCTCGCCGGGCCGACCTGTCGACCTCCGACTGACGCCGGTCACGAGAAGTTGCAAGTTGCAACTTCTCGTGACCGACTCGACCGACAACGGCCGTTGGCCCTACGCACGCAGAGCGTCTACAATCAAGCAATTGCGAAGCAAGCCGGTGCCGAGCGTTTCCCGTCGTGGCGCGGCTCGCAGGCGCGCGGTAGCGGTTCCCGGTGACGCGGAGGGATGATTCATGGTCGAACTCACGATCGATGGGCGGGCAGTCAGTGTGGCGCCCGGCACGTCCATCCTCGAAGCGGCGGCGAGCGTCGGCGTCGACATTCCCGCGCTCTGCTACGACAAGACCCTCACCACCTTCGGCGCCTGCCGGCTGTGCAGCGTCGAGATCGAGGGGCGCGCCAACCTGGCCGCCGCCTGCTCGACTCCGGTGGCCGACGGCCTGGTCGTGCTCACAGAGTCGGACACGGTCGTCGACGCGCGGCGCACCGTGCTCGATCTGCTGCTCTCCGATCACCCCCAGGACTGCCTGATCTGCGAGAAGGCCGGCGACTGCCTGCTGCAGGAGTACTGCTACCGCTACGGCGTCGAGCACACGAGCTTCGTCAAGGGCGCGACCAAGAACTTCGAGTTAGACGACGACAACCACCTGATCCAGCGCGACCAGAACAAGTGCATCCTCTGCGGCAAGTGCGTGCGCGTCTGCCACGAGGTCCAGGCCACGAACGCCGTCGACTTCGCCGGCCGTGGCTTCGAGTCGACCGTGACCACGTCGTTCGACCACCCGCTGAACAAGGACTTCTGCCGCTTCTGCGGTCAGTGCGTCGACCTGTGCCCGACGGGCGCCCTCGTCAACAAGCAGCTCAAGGGCACCCGCACCTGGGAGCGTCAGAAGGTGCGCACCACCTGTCCGTTCTGCGGCGTCGGGTGCAACTTCGACCTGAACGTGCACGAGGGCAAGGTCGTCGGCGTCACAGCAAACTACGACGCTCCCGTGAACGCCGGCTCACTTTGTGTCAAGGGTCGTTTCCACACCGACCTGATCGACAGCCCCGACCGCATAACGACGCCGCTGATCAAGCGCGACGGCGTCTTCGAACCGGCGAGCTGGGACGAGGCCCTCGACCTGGTCGCGAGCAGGCTGCTCGAGATCAAACAGAGCGACGGCCCCGACGCGATCGCGGTGTTGAGCTCGGCGCGTTGCACCAACGAAGAGAACTACCTGTTGCAACGGCTCACGCGCGCCGGCCTGAACACGAACAGCATCGATCACTGCGCCCGTACCTGACACGCTCCAACGGTGGCCGGTCTGGCCGCCACGCTGGGTTCAGGCGCGATGACCAACTCGATCGGCGAGATCGAGTTCAACGAGGTGCTGTTCACCATCGGCTCCAACGCCCCCGAGGCGCACCCGATCATCGGCAACAAGATGAAGGCCGCCGCGCAACGCGGCGCCAAGCTGATCGTCGTCGACCCGCGGCGCACCGAGCTGGCCGACAACGCTCACCTCTGGCTGCGTCTCAAGCCCGGCACCGACAACGCGCTGGTCAACGGCCTGCTCTACTTGATCATCGGCAACGGCTGGCACGACAAGGCCTACATCGACGAGCGCTGCGAGGGCTATGACGACCTCTGGAAGGTGGTCCAGGAGTACCCGCCCGAGCGGGTCGCCCAGATCACCGGCGTGCCGGTCGAGCAGATCCACGCGGCCGCCGAGCTGTACGCGCGCACGCCCAAGGCCGGCATCTTCTACACGCTCGGCATCACCGAGCACACCACGGGCACGGCCAACGTGATGAACCTGGCGAACCTCGCCATGGTCACCGGCCACATCGGCGTCGAGAACGCCGGGGTCAACCCGCTGCGCGGCCAGAACAACGTGCAGGGCTCGTGCGATATGGGCGCCCTGCCCAACTCGTTGCCGGGCTACCCGAGCGTCAACGACCCCGAGGCCAGGGCCAGGTTCTCAGAGGCATACGGCGTGCTTATGCCCGAGAAGATGGGCCTGCGCATCCCGGAGATGCTCGATATGGCGGTGTACGGCAAGCTCAAGGCGATGTTCGTCATGGGCGAAGACCCGGCGCTCACCGACGCCGACGCCAACCACGTGCGCAAGGCGCTCGGCAGCCTCGACTTCCTGGTCGCCCAGAACCTCTTCATGACCGAGACGGCGAAGTACGCCGACGTGTTCCTGCCGGCTGCCTGCTATGCGGAAAAGGACGGCACCTTCACCAACACCGAGCGCCGCGTGCAGCGCGTGCGCAAGGCTGTCGAGCCGCCCGGTGAGTGTCGCGCCGACTGGGAGATCATCGCCGACCTGAGCTGCCGCCTGGGTCACGAGATGCACTACGAATCGGCCGAGGAGATCTTCGACGAGATGCGCACGCTGGTGCCGAGCTACGCCGGCATCACCTACGAGCGTATCGACAAGGTGGGGCTGCAGTGGCCCTGTCCCGACGTCGAGCACCCCGGCACGAAGTTCCTGCACGCCGCCGGATTTACGCGCGGCAAGGGCCTGCTGCAGGGCATCGAATACGAAGCGCCGGCCGAACTGTGCAGCGACGAGTATCCGATCCTGCTCAGCACCGGGCGCATGCTCTACCACTACAACATCATGACCAGGCACTCGGCGAACCTCGAGAGCCTGCGTCCTCACGAGCTCGCGCAGATCAACCCGGCCGACGCCCAGCGCCTCGATCTGGGCGAGGGCGATACGGTGCGCGTCAGTTCGCGGCGGGGCTCGATCACGACGCGCGTGACGGTCACCGACGTGGTGCCGCCCGGCGTCGTGTTCATGACCTTCCACTACAAGGAATCGCCGGTGAACGAGCTCACCAACGCGGCCTTCGACCCGGTCACTAAGACGGCCGAGTTCAAGGTCTGCGCGGTGCGCATCGAGAAGGCGCCGGAGAGCGAACTGGTGAGCGCCGCGCCGGCCGTCTGACAGAAACGGGCCGTCGACCTCTAGTAGCGCCGCAGCTGGTCGAGGCGCTCGGCGAGGAAGCGCGCGAGGCGCGCCGCTTCGTCGAGCGCAAAGACGTTCTCGTGCTCGACTTCGAGGTCGGTCACCATGGCGAGCGCCTCGCCCGGTGCGCAGAGCGGCCGGTCGTGGCCGGCGGCGCGGCGGAAGATCTCGACCTTGTAGGGGGCCTGCAGCTTGTGGCCCTCGACCACGACAATGTCGAAGCCCGCAAAGAAGCGCACGACCAGGTCGGCGAGCCGCGCGGGCTCCGCGAGCCGCGAGATGAAGGCGAGCCTGGCCGGCGAGTCGACGAGGTAGGCCTCGGCGCCTGCCTGCCCGAGCCGCCAGGAGTCCTTGCCGGGCACGTCGATGTCGAACTGATGGGCGTCGTGCTTGACGGCCCCGACGCGCAGCCCGAGATCGCGCAGCTCGGGGATCAGCGCCTCGAGCAGGGTTGTCTTGCCGCTGCCGCTCTTGCCCACCGCGCAGACCAGCGCCGGGCGGCGGACCCCGCTTGTGCGCCCCTCGCTTTCGAGGCGCCGGTTGGCCTCCTCGAGGTCGGCGGGGGTGTTGAGGTTGAAGAACAGAGCTGCCGAAGCGAAGGGGACCTCGGCCAGGCGCACCTGCCGGTACAGGTGCGGGATGGTGTGGTCATCGCGCGCCAGCATGGCGCGCATGGGCGCCATGCAACCGGGTCCATAAACCGCGTGCAGCGGCTCGTAGTGCCCGCCCACGACGGGCAGCGCGACGTCCACGTCGGCGAACGCCTCGACCACCTCCTTGACCGCCGCGCGCTCGGCGAACGCCATGTCGCCGGCCAGCACGAAGATCGGTTCGCCGAAGTGGGCGAGGGCGCTGACGATGCCGGCCAGCGGCGCCCCGGGCGATTCGTCGTAGACGACCTCGAAACCGGCAGGCACCAAGCCGGCTGAGGCGCCCGCCCGCAGCGAGATCGCCAGCCGCGGAAAGACCTGGCGCAAAACGGCCGCGTTGCGCTCGAGCAGGGTGGTGCCGCCGAACCGCTGCGTGCGCTTGTCGAATCCCATGCGCCGTGCTTCGCCGCCGGCTAGCAGGACGCCGACGGCAACAGCACGGTCATGCGCTTGTCCAAGGGAAGGCATAACGACGACATCGTATCCCAGACGTCGGCCGACACGCGGCGTGCGGTTGACGCCTGCGCCTCGGTGCTGCTAGGTTGACCGCGCCAATCCTTCTCCAAGCCCTGCGCCCTACGGCACTCGCTACGGGCGTTGGGCCGTACCATGGATAGACCATGGGACGGCGCGATCAGCGCGTCGCCGTGGGCCCGCGGTGGAAACGCCCGGACCTCCCCGTGTTTGGAAAGGAGCGAGGGACTTGGGCGTTGGGGCCAGATTCGCTTTAGGCTGCTTTCACACGGCCCGACCTCCGGGACGATTTGTCCTACCTCCTCCTTTGCGCTCGCCCTGGTCTGGGGACGGATTCGGTTTCACTCCGCCGTTACCCCACCAAGGAGGAACACCCATGAGACGTGGTGCGCTGATCCTGGCCGCCGCCGCCCTGGCGTTCGTTGCCGTAGCGATGATCACGGGCTGCGGGTCGTCTTCGAGTGCGGGCTCAAGCTCAAGCTCGAGCACGAGTGCCGGCTCGGCCAAGCTGACCGTCTTCGCCGCCGCCTCGTTGGCCAAGGTGTTTCCCCAGATCGCGGCCGACTTCCAGAAGACGCACGCCGGCGCGCAGTTTGCCTTCGACTTCGCCGGCACCGACACACTGACCGCCCAGATCGAGCAAGGCGCGCCGGCCGATGTCTTCGCCGGCGCCAGCACCAGGTACGGCGTCGAGCTCTCGGGCAAGGGGCTGATCGACACTCCGCAGCCCTTTGCCACCAACCGCCTGGTCGTCATCGTGCCGGCCGCGAACCCCGCTCACATCGCCTCGCTCGGCGACCTGGCCAAACCCGGTGTGAAGCTCGTCATCGGCGATCCCACCGTCCCCATCGGCACCTACACGCGCACGGTGCTCGCCAATCTCAACGCCACCCTGGGTGCGGGCTACTCCGCCAAGGTCCTGAAGAACGTGGTCTCCAACGCCCTGCAGGTGACCTCGGTCGTGAGCAGCGTCGAACTGGGCGAGGCCGATGTCGGCTTTGTGTATGTGACCGATGCCAGGAGCGCCGGCGACAAGGTCCACTGCATCGCGCTGCCGGCTGTCGCCCAGGCCACGGCCGCTTATCCGATCGCCGCGGTCAAGAGCTCCAGTAACGCCGGCCTCGCGCAGCAGTTCGTGACCTTCGTGCTGGGCGCGGACGCCCAGGCCCTGCTGAAGCAGGCCGGCTTCGGACCGCCGCCCAAGTGACGCAGGCGGATCGATGACCATGCCAACGAAAGCGGGTGGGGCCGACAGTGGCCCCGCGCTTTCGCTCCGGAGCGGGGGGCGAGCTACGCGCGCCTACCGCCGCTCGGCGCGCCGCGCCCCGGCGGGGTTCGTGGCGCTGGCGGCGATCGCCGTGGCCTTCCTGGTCCTGCCGGTCGTCGGCCTCGTCGTGCGCTCGCCGTGGCGCGACCTGCCGGCCGACCTCACGGCCCCCGGCGTGCTCACGGCGCTGCGCCTGTCGCTCGTCTGCTCCCTCAGCGCGGTCGCCATCTCGGTCGCTGTCGGCGTCCCCCTGGCCTGGGTGCTGGCGCGGTTGCGATTCCGCGGCCGCGGTCTCGTGCGCGCGCTGGTCCTGCTTCCCATGGTCCTGCCGCCGGTCGTCGGTGGCGTGGCGCTTCTGCTCGCCTTCGGCCGTAACGGCCTGATCGGCCAATGGCTCGATCGCGGCTTCGGCATCACGCTGCCCTTTACCACCGGGGGCGCCGTCATGGCCGAGACGTTCGTGGCCATGCCCTTTCTGATCATCACCGTGGAGGCCGGGTTGCGAGCGCTCGGCCAGCGCTACGAAGACGCCGCCGCCACGCTCGGGGCCGGCCGCTGGACCACGTTTCGGCGCGTGACTCTGCCGTTGATCGCTCCGTCGCTGGGCGCGGGCGCGGCGCTCGCCTGGGCGCGCGCGCTCGGCGAGTTCGGCGCGACCATCACGTTCGCCGGTAACCTGCCCGGCCGCACGCAGACCATGCCGCTGGCCGTTTACCTGGCACTGGAGAACAACCTCGGCACGGCGATGGCGCTCAGCCTGGTCATGCTCGCCATCTCGCTGACCGTGCTGGTCGCGCTGCGCGGCCACTGGTTCCACCCGCGATGACCGTCGGTGGACAGAGCGGTCGCGACAGCCGCGGCGATGAGCTCGCATGAGCCTGCACGCCGATATCGCCCTGCAGATAGGCGCTTTGAGTGTCGCGGCCGATATCGCCGTCGAAGATGAGCAGGTCGTCGGCTTGCTCGGCCCCAACGGAGCCGGCAAGACCACGCTGCTGCGCGCCATTGCAGGGCTCACGCCGCTGGCGGCCGGTCGGGTCGTGCTCGACGACGAAGTACTCGAGGACACGGCGACAGGCGTACGGGTCGCCACCGAGAAGCGCTCCATAGGAGTCGTGTTCCAGGACTACCTGCTGTTCCCCCACCTCTCGGCGCTCGACAACGTCGCCTTCGGGCTGCGTGCCCGGCGAACACCTCGCGACGTGGCCAGGCGACGCGCCGCCGAGTGGCTGGCGAAGGTCGGCCTCGACGGGTTCGCGCAGGCTCGACCGAGGGCCCTGTCCGGAGGTCAGGCCCAGCGGGTCGCGCTGGCGCGCGCGCTGGTGACCGACCCCAGGCTTCTCCTGCTGGACGAGCCACTGGCCGCCCTGGACGCGGGCGGCCGCGCTGCTCTGCGGCATGAGCTGCAGCGACACCTCGCCGGCTTTTCGGGCACCTGTGTGCTGGTGACCCACGACCTGATCGAAGCGGTGACCCTGGCCGACCGTCTGGTCGTGATCGAAGCCGGCCGGGTCGTCCAGGCAGGCTCGCCCGAGGAGGTCAGCCTGCACCCCCGTTCCCGCTATGTCGCCGACCTCGTCGGGGTGAACCTCTACCGCGGACCGGTGAGCGACGGTGCGATCGCGCTGCCGTACGGCCAACGGCTCGTCGCGGTCGATGATGCGCACCTGTCGGGCGACGTGTTCGCCGTGGTCGAGCCGCACGCCGTCGCGCTGTTTCGGGACCACCCGGAGGGCTCGCCCCGCAACGTGTGGTCGGGAACGGTCGAGATCCTCGACATCATGGGGGACCGCGTTCGGGTCAGGGTGAACGGTCCGGTGTCGGTGGTGGCCGAGGTCACGCCGGCCGCCGTCGCCCAACTGCGGCTTGGCGACGGAGGTCTTGTCTGGGCCTCGGTGAAGGCTACAGAGGTGAGCGTCTATCCCGCCTGACCGGTCTGGGCGTGTCGTGCCCGCGGCGCCGCCGGCCATCGAGACACTGACGTCAAGCCTCCGCCTTGTCGGCTTTGACAGGCCCTGTCTATACTCGAGTTCAGCGAGGATTCCGGGCTGTTGCAGCCTCTGCGGCCCCTGGCCGCGCGAGATCTCCGACGAAGGGAAGCCGGCATGGGCAGCGGGAGCGACACCGAAGGCGCCCGCCACCGCGCGCGCGGTGGCGGGCGCTCGCACCATCGCACGCCGGGAGACGCCGCCTTTTCGAAAGCGCCGCCCAACCCGGCGCCCGCGGTGCATCTTGCCCATCGCCTCTGGCTTGAGCGCGACGGTGAACTGGTTTTCGGCCCGGGAGGCTTCGAGCTGCTGCGGCGCGTCGACCAGATGGGCTCCCTGAACCAGGCGTCCAAGAGCATGGCGATGTCGTACAGCAAGGCGTGGCGGGTAGTGCGCGAGGTCGAGGAGCGCTTCGACGTGCCTTTGTTCGAGCGGCGCATCGGCGGGCCCGATGGTGGCGGGTCGTCGCTGACCGACGAGGCTCGCAGCCTGCTCGCACGCTACGGTGCCCTCCAAGCCGAAGCGGACGACCTCCTCGTCTCCCTGTTTGCCAAGCACTTCTCGGGCGTCTCCTACGGACCGGCAAAGGCGTCCCCCGCTCGCCGCGGACTCGCTGCCGGCGAGCGCGGCCCGCGATAGTTGGTCGAGGACGCAGAAACCGCGCTTGCCTTCTTCGAGCCCGACAGTTCTCGTCCGGCCGATCCCGTCGCGGCCGTCATGAGTTGCGTGGAGCAGCGGGCCCGGGCACTTCTGCTCGACGGGCCCGCTCTTCCCGCTGCGTTCTTCGATCTGAGCACGGGTGTTGCCGGCGAGCTTGTGCAGAAGCTGACCAACTACGACATTCGCATGGCCGGCGTCGTGCCGGACCTCCTTGCTCAGTCTCCTCGTTTTCGCGAGTTCGCACGCGAGGCCAACGCCGGGAGACGGGTCCGATTCTTCACTACGCGGCAGGAGGCCAAAGCGTGGCTCGAATCCTTCTGACGTTGTCGAATCTGGTGAGATTGCGCCCGGCGCCTGCGCCGGAGGCGTAGGCTAACCGGCGGTTAACTCCGCGGTGCGAGTATAGGATCTCGCAAAAGGGCCGAGGGAAAGCAGGCACGGTGACAACATCGTTTGAGGCCGGCGGCAGGCCGGAACTCCATGACGAGCCGGCGGCGATTCAGCCGGCTGCGACTCAGAGTCGGCGGCGGACGAAGATCGTCGCCACGCTGGGTCCGGCGTCGCGCGACGAGCGCGTGCTTGCGCTGCTGCTCAAGGCGGGCATGGACGTGGCGCGCATCAACCTCTCGCACGGAAACACCGCCGAGCACGCCGCGTCGATCGCCGCGGTGCGCCGCGCCGCGGTCGAGCGGGGCGCACCGCTGGCGGTCCTCGTCGACCTGCCCGGCCCCAAGCTGCGGCTTGCGGACCTGCCTCGGCCGCTCGACGTCAAAGCCGGTGACATCGTGGTGCTCGGCGCGCCGCCGAGCGCCCAGCTACCGGTCAACTTCCCCGAGCTCCTGCCGCACTTCACTCCAGGCGAGCTGGTGCTCATCGACGACGGCGCCGTCGAACTGCGGGTGAGCGCGGTCGCGCCGCCCACCGTCACCCTCGAGGTCTTGAACGACGGCGTGATCGAGTCGCGCAAGGGTGTCAACCTGCCCGACACGCACCTGCCGATCGGGGCCCTCACGGCGGCCGACCGCGAGCTGCTGTCCTGGAGCTTGCGCCAGGACGTCGACTACGTCGCGCTCTCGTTCGTGCGCGGCGCCGATGACGTGCGTGAGCTCAAAGAGCTCATCGCCGCGGCCGGCGGCGACCAGCTCGTGGTGGCCAAGATCGAAAAGAAAGAGGCGCTGACGGCCTACGAGGAGATCATCGCCGCGGCCGACGCGGTCATGGTGGCGCGCGGCGACCTGGGCGTGGAGATCGACCCGGCCATGGTGCCGATCTGGCAGAAGCGCATCATCCACGCGGCCAACCTCGCCGGCAAGCCGGTGATCACGGCCACGCAGATGCTGCAATCGATGGTCTCAAGCCCACGACCAACGAGGGCCGAGGCCAGCGACGTCGCCAACGCCATCTACGACGCGACCAGCGCGGTCATGCTCTCCGGCGAGACCGCCATCGGGTGCTACCCGGCAGAGGCGCTGCGCACGATGGCCGGGATCGCGCTCGTGGTCGAAGCCGACATCGAGCGCGAGGGTCGCGCCCAGCAGCCGTGGTCGGCGGCGCGCACCGGCGTCTCCACCGCCATCAGCTACGGCGCCTGTGAGGTCGCCCACCGCGTCGGCGCGGCGGCCATCGTCAGCGCCACCTTCTCTGGTGCGACGGCCCGCGCCGTGGCTCGCAACCTGCCGGCGCAGCCCATCGTCGCGGTCAGTCCTAACCAGCGCGTGGTCAACCAGCTCGCCCTCTGCTGGGGTGTGTCTCCGCTGCTCGGCAGGCATCGGGACAGCTTCGAGGAGGTCCTGCGCGAAGCCAACGACCTCGTCTTGGCCAACGGCTACGGGCAGCCGGGTGAGGTGGTGGTGGTCACCGCCGGCCTGCAGACCAACCAGTCCGGCAAGACGAACCTGATCAAGGCGCACGTGCTCGGTTAACGGCCCGCGCGGCCGCGGACGCAGGTCGCGACTTTCTCTTAGCACGATCCTCGCTAACACCACGCTAACGCGCGTCGGTTATGAATGGCGCGAAGGCGACGTAAGCGGGGTGACTGTGAGCAAGATCAGGGTGCTCTTCCTTTGCGTGCACAACACGGCGCGCAGCCAAATGGCAGAGGCGTTTCTGCGTGCCTTCACCGGCGATGAGTTCGAGGTCTACAGTGCCGGCCTGGAGCCCCGTGAGATCGATCCCCTGACGGTCGCGGTCATGCGGGAGCGCGGCTTCGACCTGCAGGGCCACTACGCCAAGCCCTTGAGCGAGTTCCTGGGCAAGGTCCATTTCGGCTATCTGATCACCGTGTGCGATCGCGCCGAACGCGAATGCCCGACCTTCCCCGGCATGGGCACGCGTCTGAACTGGTCCTTCGAGGATCCCGCGGCCTTCCAGGGAACCGAGGAGCAGCGGCTGGCCAAGTTCCGCGAGGTCCGCGACGGCCTCGAGCTGTCGATCCGGGAATGGCTTGTCTTTCGGGGAAGCTGGTGATCGGCAGAGTCCGGCCGTCGCGGCGCGGTCAGGGCAGCGCGACCAGCCGCCGATCGGAGAGCCGCAAAGACGACTCGTAGCCGGCGCGCCTGGCGAGCGCCGTCGCTTCGGCAAACGACGAGGCGAGGTCAGCGACCCGATGGGCGTCGGAGCTCACGATGATCTGGATGCCGGCGCGGCGGGCGCGCTCGAGCAGGCCGGGCGCCGGATACATCTCACCAGCGGGGTGGCGGTCGTAGCCCGAGGTGTTGATCTCGATCGCCAGGCCGGCCGCCGCGATGGCCTGCAGCGCGTCGTTTTCGAGGCCGCCTACGTTGGCCGTGGGCCGGTAGCCCCACTTCTTGGGCAGGTCGAGATGGGCGACCACGTCGAAGGCGCCGGTCTGCGTCGCCTCGATGAGCATCTCGTAGTCGCGCCGCCACACCTGGTCCACGTCGCGCCAGCCTGCGGCCTTGCGATTGTGCCGCTCGATGAAGCCGAAACCGTCGACGAAGTGGACCGAGCACAGCACGTAGTCGAAGGGGTAGGCGGCGAGCGCCGCCACGATCTCGTCGGCGGCCTCGGGCAGGTAGTCGGCCTCGATGCCCAGCAGCACCCGTAGCTCGAGGAAGGCAGCCGCGGTCTCGCGCACGGCCGCGACGTAGTCGTCGAGGCCGCTTTGCTCCGTGCCATAGGAGCCGTCGTGCCGCAGGCATCGCGGCCTGAGATGGTCGCTGAACCCGAGCTCGGACAGACCGAGCTGCATGGCTCGTGCGGCGTAGGCGCGGGGCTCGTCGTGGCCATCCGAGAAGCAGGTGTGGACGTGGTAGTCGGGGAGGCGCATCAGCAGTCGGGGAGACGCATCAGCAGTAGGGGAGACGCATCAATCGGGGAGTCGCATCAGTAGCCATAGATGCTCGTGACCGTGCCTCTGCGTGTCGTGCCTACGGCGCAGACAGGTCTTCTGGCCGGGTCCAGCAAACGGCACAAGCGGATCATGGCGCTGTGGGTCACAGAGACGCAGCCGGTGGTCAGGCCACGGTGGTTGACGTGCAGGAAGATGGCGGTGCCCCGGCCGTAGACGCGCTGGTTGGGCAGCGCGTTGTAGCCGCTCGAGACCGCGAACTCGTACGCGTGCGGACTGTCGGCCAGATGCTCGCCGTCGACGTGGCGCGCGGTCTCCACCCAGGTGTTGTAGGTCGAGTTGTGTTCGGCGCTCCACCAGGAGCGTTGCGTGATGCGGCGATACGCCATCGTAGTGCCGCTGGGCGGCCCGCGATGCGTGCCGAAGATGTAGTGCGGCATGCGCCAGACGCCGGTGGGCGTGGTCCGTGTGCCCGCGTGACGCGTACGACCGTCGGTGAGTCCGTTCGAGCCGAACCGGGCCGGCGTCGACATGACACGGATCCAGTCGCCGGCGCGGTAGTCGAACAGGCTCAGGGTGCCGTAGCGCGCTCCCAACCCGGCGCCGGTTGCGATCACAAGTTGCCGTGACCCACCGCGGTAGGCCATGTGCTCCGGCAAGGTCTTGGCGGTGTTCCGGTTCCAGACGGGCAGATCGGGCAGTGCGCCCACGGTCACGACGGTGCTGTTCGCGGACCGGGTCGGCGCATGCGCCTCGTCGACATACGAGGCGCGCAGCCGCCATCTGCCGGCCGAAGGCAGGCTCATCGCCAGGGAGTAGACCGAGCCACCGACCCCAGCCGAGTCGACGATCTCGCCCGACCCGCCGACCGCGCCGGTCCCGCCCTGCACGGGCGCCGTCACGGTCTTGCGCAAGATCCAGAGCCCGGACTCCGAGCGATAGCAGTCGACGGTCACGGCGGCAGTGCCTGCGGAAAGCGCCGGCTTGAGGGACCCCTTCATGGTGAAGAGGCTGTGACGGCCGACCGACAGTGGCGCCGACGGGGCGCCGAGTGCCGCACGCGAGTCGATCGCCAGTTGCGCCGCGGCCGGTTGCAGCGTGTCGCTGCCCGCGAAGGCCACGCTGAAGGTGGTGCGACCGTAGCTTGCTGTCGGCGTGACAGGTGTCGAGAAGTCGCCTTGCGCGTCGGTGCCGACCGTGGTCACCGCGCTCCAGAGCAGGCCGTCCGTCGAGGATGTTACCGTGAGCGTGGCGTCGGCAATGCCAGCGTCGGCGACGTCGGTGTCGGCAGTCGAAAGACGGCCGGAGAGTACCGCCGACCCACCGTAGTCCACGACTGTCGGCGTGGCGGTGAGGGCGATCGTGGTGACCGTGCGCGTGTCCGCGTCTCTCCCCGCTGCAGCGAGGGTCTGCGCCTGTGCCGCCGCGGCGGCCGCGGCGGTCGCAAGGAGTCCGGCCGCAAGCAGCAGCAAGGCAACCAAGGCGGCGAGGCCGATGAGTCGGCGCCCGTGGAGACACACGGCTGCTTTCGGGTGTCCTCTCACTTGCCTGCCGCGGCCGCCAGAAGGGCCGCACGCATACCCACCGTCAGCTTCGTGCTCTTCAGCTCGACCGTGACCACGGGGATGCGATAGCGCTCGGGCGCGAACTCACCGAGCGATCCCGTGATGAACGGGTCGTAACTAAGACGGCCCACCGGCAGGCCGCACAAGGCCGACATGCGCCGCCCGAGGGTGACCGCCCCCGGTCCGTCGCAGTCGAGGATGCCGGCGTGAGAGTGCAGACTCACGATCGCGCGAAAACCGCGCTTGAGGTAGGCGAGCAGGGCCTTGGTCTCCGGCTCAGACCCGGGGCCGCGGCCGCCGCTCAGGCCCGGGTTGCCGGGCTCGTCGCGCGCGTCCAGCGCGCGTTTCCAATTCCTGGTCGGCAGGTTGCGGTTCAGATCGACGTGGCGGGCATTGCCGCGCGTGTCGTGGACGCGGCCGTCGGGATTGAGACAGCGGATCACGTCGATGCGCGCTCCGGACGGTACTGCCCGGGGATGCGCGCACAGATAAGCGACGAACCGTTTCGCCACGGGCGTGCCGAACTCATTGCCGTGGACCCCGCCGATGAGAAGCACGCGTCGTGGACCCGAACCGAACTCGGTCGCCACGATGGCGCGTTTCTGCGCGGAGTGGCCGATCGTGGTCCACCACGGCCCGCGGGCGAGAACCCTGGCCCGCCCGGACTGCTGCTGTGGGTTACCGGCGAGATCGGTCGCGGACACGAGGCCAAGGTAGGTGTCCTGCGAAGCGGGTTTCCAGCTCACCGCATACGTCGTGCCGGTCGCTCTCGCGGCCCAGGTGAAACGCTTCAGCGGCTTGTGGTGGCTGTCGGACACGACCAGCACGACGTCTGTGGCCGTGGCGCTCAGGTCGTCTGAGATGTGGTAGGAGAAGGTGACCCGATGACCCGTCGAGCCGCCCGACGAGGCCGTCGCCGCGATCAGCGGGCCGGTCGTGTCGATGAGGACACTGCAAGTCTTGGGCGTCTCGGCGTTGCCGGCAGCGTCGACCGAGTAGTAGCTCACGGTGTGGCTGCCGTCGCCTGTGTGGTCGGCCGGAGCGGCGATGGTGACGCTCAGGCCCTCGACGTAGGGGCCCGAGTCGATCTTGCTCCAGGTGGCCGCGACCCCCGAGCCGCCGAGCTCGTCAGTGGCCGAGAAGGTGAGCGTCACGGACGTGTTGTGCCAGAGGCCGTCGTTGCCGGAGACGAGGGTGGTCGGCGGAGTCGTGTCGGTCGCCGGGGACGGGTCGCTCGCGGCGGTCGCGGTCGTTGCCGCGAGAACCGGTCCGGGGAGCAGAAGGCCGAGCGCAGCCGACACAGACAAGATGACGACGACGAGCGCAGGCAGGCCAACGGTGATAAGGAGAGCGAGTGTTCCACAAGGACGTCGACCGTGCTCTGCCGGCCCTGCCGCCGCGGCGGTTTCGGCCCGGTCACCCAGCACCGCCCGATCACCCATCACGGCCCTCCCTTGGCGCAGCCTCTCGCCGAGGCTCGCTTGGGCGGGGACGGCGGGCTGGCGCAGAGGTCGACTCGGACTAGTCCACGTCGGGCAGATGCTCGGCCTTGCCCTGCTCGGGCGGCGCGCCGACGATCAGGACGACGATCTCAGCGTCGCTTTCGTTGCAGAGTTGCAGGGCGGTCCCGGTCTCGACGACGGCGAC
>PKYM01000222.1:40100-45920 GCA_003132645.1 Actinomycetota bacterium
GGCGGCTGGCGCCAGACGTTGGCGCGCGTGCTGTGGAGGGCCCCTGAGAGGGGCGCGAGACTCCGTCGCTGGTCGCCTCGCTGCGGTGCCTGGAACTCGAGCTCGTCGGGCCGGAAGATCGTGTATCCCATGGCGGCAGGCTAGCCGACCAGGCTCGCAAGCGCAACGTTCCTAGTGGCGTGCCTGGATTTCAGGTCGCTAGGGCTACGCATTCATGGCAGAGCTGGTCAAGAATCGTCCCCGGAGCGCCGATACCATCACAGTGAGTGCGACTCCCACACAGTCGAAGTGGTTGCGCGTGCAGCAGGCAGCCGACGTGTTGGGCGTCAGCGCCACGACCGTACGCCGCTGGGCCGATAGCGGTCGGCTGACCAACCGGCGCGCCCCGAGCGGCCAGCGCCGCTTCCTGGCCGACGACCTCGAGGCGCTCGTGGCGCGGGCCGCCGCGGACGACAGGCTCGAACCACGGCGTGACGGCGCCGAGCAGCGCTACCAGCTGCTGCTCGAAACGAGCCTCGAACTGGCCTCCACCCTCGACCTCGATGAGGTCCTGCAGTCGGCCGCGCGACGCCTCACCGCGACACTGAAGATCCCCGACTGCGACATCTACCGGTTCGAGGATGATGGCCGCATAGTCTGCCTCGCGTCCACGGTCGACGGCGTCTGCGACACATCCTGGGTGGGCCACGAGATCAGCCTCGACGACTGGCCCTGCGCCCGGCTCGCCATCGCGACTCAACGCACCGTCACTGTGGGTAGTCTCGACGACCCGCGACTCAGCACGGCAGAGCGCGACGACATGCGCCGCTACGGCCAGCGCAGCTGGGTCGCACTGCCCTTGCTCGCACACGACGAGGTCATCGGCCTGGTCAACGTCTTAGACCACGTCGAGCGCACCTACAGCGCGGAGGAGATCGGCGTGGCGGAAGCGGTCGGCCGCCTCGTGGCCCTGGCCCTCGAGCACGCGGAGCTCTACGAGAAGGTCAAGCGTCTGCACGTGGGCAACCTGCGGGCCCTGAGCTCGGCGCTTTCCGCCAAGGACCACTACACGCTTGGCCACGCCGGCCGGGTGGCCGCCTACATGGCCCTGCTGGCTCGCGAGCTCGGCTGGCCCGACGATCGCCTCGAGGAACTGCAGAACGTCGCCTTCTGCCACGACATCGGCAAGATCGGCGTCTCCGACCGCGTCCTGCTGAAGGCCGGCCCGCTGACCTCCGAGGAGTGGGAGCTCGTGCGCCAGCATCCCGGCATCAGCGCCGAGATCGTGCGCTCGCTGTTCGACGACGATCTCGTGGCCGGCGTGCGCCACCACCACGAGCGCTTCGACGGGGGCGGCTACCCCGACGGCCTGGTCGGCACCGCCATTCCGTTCGTGGCGCGCGCCATGTGCGTGGTCGATTGCTACGACGCCATGTCCTGTGAGCGGCCCTATCGGCAGGCCCTGAGCTATCGGCAGTGCCTGGCCGAGCTGCGCCGCTGTTCCGGCGCCCAGTTCGATCCTGAGATGGTGACCGCCTTCCTGCACGCTCTGCAGCGCCTCAAGCGACGGCTATCGCGCCTCGACGCCTTGGCTCGCGAGGCCGCCGCGCTGATCGACCCCGCCAGGCATGCCCTGCTGTGCGGTCGCACAGATGAGGCGCGCCCCGCCTACGCGGAGATGGTCGCCGCGCTGCGCGAGTTCCGCGACGACCACCCACCGGTGCGCTTCATCACGAGCTACGCCACGATCGGCGACCAGTGCATCACCGTTCTCGACACCGGTGAGTCGGAAGGCGAGGTCTCCCACGTCGGTGATCCGTGGCTACCGGACGACGAGCTCACTCGTGTCCTCGCCGGCAAGAGCTTGCGGGCCAACGTCCTGGACGCCGATGACTTCGGCGTCTGGGTGTCGGGCACCGCCCCGCTGCGTGATGCCCAGGGCGCGGTCGTCGCGGCGATCACCGTGGACGCACCGGTCCTCGAGTCGCTCGACCGGTCGGCGCAGGGTGACCGCTCACACGCGTTGGCGGCCACGCTGCAGTCCGCCGCCATCCGCTTCAGCCGGGCCGAGGTCGAAGCGATCACCGACGGCCTGACCGGACTCTACAACCACCGCTACCTGCACGAACGACTGGAAGAGGAGCTCGAACGTGCCCGCCGCCACGACGGCAAGCTCTCGCTGCTCTTCTGCGACTGCGACCATTTCAAGACCTACAACGACGACCATGGCCACAAGTCCGGCGACGCCGCCTTGGAGCGCATCGCGCGGATCATCGAGACCTGCAGCCGGCGCGTTGATCTGGCCGCCCGCTACGGCGGCGAGGAGTTCGTGCTCGTGCTGGTGGACACCGGCGGCGCTGGGGCGATGACCGTGGCCGGGCGCATCCGCTCCGAGGTGGAGCGTGTCTGCATCGCCGGGGGGTATTCCCTGAGCGTAAGCATCGGCGTCGCCACCTACCCCGACGACGCTGCCGCCAAGGACGAGCTCCTAGACAAGGCCGATTGGGCGATGTATGCGGCCAAGCGAGCGGGGCGCAATCGCGTGTGCGCGTTCTCCGATACCCTTGTTCCCGGGGACACCTGGCTCTCGCGGCGCGGCAGGTAGGCGGTCTCCTGCCCAGTAGCCATCCGCCCGGCCTCACCGCACTCTAGCCCTGCTTGGCAAACACCGCCTCGTCGGCAGGCCAGGACAGCAGGCCGTGGGCGTAGGTGTAGGTCTCTTGCGCAGATGAGCCGTCGCCACCGTCGGGGCTGGGTCCCACCAGGATGAACGACACGATGACGGTGTCGCGGACGACGCGGTAGCTGCCTCTCTCGGTCCAGACGACGGAGCCGTCAAGCGACAGATCGAAGGTGGCCAGGCCGTTGGCGCCCAGCCTCAGCACGACGTGAGAGCCGCCCTGTTCCTGCCAGGTACCGACCGGCGAGGAGTGCAGATGGGCGCTGTCGGACGCCGATTCGTACCACACGGGGCCGAGGCCGTCGAGGCCGGGGCCTCCAAGTGCATCGTTGGGACGGAAGGCCTGCCACCCCGCGATGGCACAGATCGCCACAACGGCTGCGACGAGCAGCGACCTGATGAGCCACTTCACTGTCGTGGTCCTGGGCACGAGGTCGATCCCCCGGTCTGTCGGTTCACGCCTGCGGTTCGCGTACGACCCGGCGTGGTGGTGCTGGCAGGTCGGCCCGAGGCTGTCTGTCACTTCCTTTATCGACAGCCCGGGCCTCGGACTTCAGCCGAATCGCGAGGCGGGCTTGCGCCTCACAAGGACTCCTGTGACGTTGCCAACCCCCCGCGTGGTGCGCCTTGCAGCGTCAGGCCCCCCTCAAGCTGAGCCAGAGTAGCTTCGAAGAGCTCGACATAGTCGTCCATGGCGTCCGCGGGGCGGCTGAGCCAGACGGCGATGCCGGCGCCGAAGACGGCGCCCGCCAAGGTGAGGACGGCGATGTCGTCGGCCCTGCGCCCCGTGCGTCGTGCAAACGACGCGCAAAGCAGGTCCAGCGCTCCCGTCACGCCGGTCAGCATGCTCGCCCAAAGCTCGGGCGTCGCGCGGATCAGGGCCTGACGTTCGCGCTCCGCGGCGAGCTCCTCTGCACTCAGGCTCGCGTAGATCTCGCGCAGCGCCCGGCGCAGGGCCTCGATGGGCGCGAGCGCCGCCGGCTGTGCCTCCAGGGTCGCCATCGCCAGCGGGTCCAGCGCGTCGTGCAGCACGACGTCCTGCTTGGTGGGAAAGTAGCGAAAGAAGGTGGTGTGGGAGACCTCGGCGGCCTCGGCGATCTGCTCCACCGTGGTCGCCTCGTAGCCCTGCTCCTTGAACAGACGCAGCGCCTCACGCTGGATCGCCAGGTGCGTCGCCAGCTTCTTGCGCTCGCGCAAGCTCAGAACGACCTGCTTATTCAGTGGCGATGAGTTCATGATCTGCGAGCACTCCTTCGATGGCCTCTGACTCTCGCCGCGCACTGCGCGTGGGCAGGAAGGCGAGGGCAAGGACACCGCCCACCAGTGCGAATCCTACCGACGCGAGCAGCGCCGCATCCATGCCGCGCACGAAGGCGCTGCGCACCGACACAGCAAGCGCCGGCGAACCCAGCTTGCCGGCGACGGCGAGGCCGGCGAAGACACTCCCACGCACCGCGCTTGCGGCAGGGCCCTGCAGGCCGGCGAGGGGGAGGTGGCTGCGATAGACAGAGCTGAGGACGCTGCCCAGTACGGCCGCCCCGAAGGGAGCGCCCACGTTCTTGAGCGCCTGCAGGACGCCCGAACCCACTCCCGCCTTGTCTGCGGAAAGCTCCGAGAGCGCGGCCGAGGCCGTGGTTGCCATGGTGATCCCCACGCCGACGCCGGCCAGTGCCATCCAGGCAGCGACGAATCCGCCGTGCGAGGCCAGACTGGTCTGCGCGCCGAGCGCGAGCCCGCCGGCCAGCACGAGGAATCCGACAAAGGCGGTGAGCTTCGCGCCGACCTTGCGCACGATGCGATCGGCCGGCAGGGCGCCGACCAGCAGGCCTCCCACCAGCGGGAGCAGGCGCAGGCCGGAGCCCTGCGCGTTTACCCCAAGGACGGCCTGGAAGTACTGGGGCATGGTGAACATGACCCCGATCATGGCCAGTGTCATGACGGTCATCAGGATGACGCCCCAGGTAAACGAGGCCGAGCGAAAGAGAGCGAGGTCGACGAGCGGCTGTCCGGCCGGCCTGCGGGTGAGCCGGCGCTCCCAGAGAAAGAAGGCCAGCAGAAGGGCGAGTCCGCCGGCGATGGCGAGCAGTGCGCCGGGGTCGCTCCAGCCATGCTGGCCGGCCTCGATCAGACCGTAGGTCATTCCGGCCAGCCCGGCGCTCGAGCAGAGCACGCCGAGCCAATCAAGACCGGGACGCACTGGCGCGCGCGACTCGGGCACGAGCGCCACGACCGCGGCAAACCCGATGGCCGCCACCGGCACGTTCAGGAGGAACACCCAGCCCCACCAGAAGTGGGTGAGCAGCCAGCCGCCCAGGATAGGACCGATGGGAAAGGCAAGGAAGTTGGCCGCCGCCCAGATGCCCACGGCCCGGGGGCGCTCTTCCTCGGAGAAGAGTACCGTGACCGCCGACACCGCCATGACGACGATCCCCGCACCGGCGAAACCCAGCAGAAGACGGGCGACAAGAAACGCGGCCGCCGTGGGCGCGGCAGCGCAGGCGGCCGAACCCGCGCCGAACAAAGCGAGCGAGATGAGCAGGACCTTCTTGCGTCCGTAGCGGTCGCCCAGCAGGCCGGCCGGCAGCATGGCCGCGGCAAGCACGAGCGCATAGCCCGCGGAGAACCACTGCAGATCGGACTCGGAGGCCTTCAGCGCGCCGGCCAGCGTCGGCAGCGCGACGCTCAGGACTGTCACGTCCACGCCGACCGCCATCACCGCGAGCGTGATCGCCGCGAGCGCCCACCAGCGGCGCGCACCGAGGATCTTCATAGCAGCTACCTCCTTTCGGTATCGACTAATTACTGGTAGTGTCACGCATAAGAGTCTGACTGTCAAGAAACGTGCAGGGCGCGCCCTGTGCCCTCCTCGCATCCAGGGGTGCGCTACCCCTGATCCGCTGTCACAGTTCCCCTGCCGTCCGGCGGATGAGCTGCCCGTCGCGATCGCTCGAGGCCCGGTCGGGGGTGGCTCCGACGGAACACCTGGAGACCGGGGTGGGGCGCCGCTTCCTTTCGCACTACGCCCGAGCTCACTGAGCTCCTCAATGACTGCAGCCGGGCCCGCGACATCACGGGCATGGTCACGGACGCGAGTCACATCTCCCTTCGGATACCAAGAGGAATCCGTGACTGCGCTGCCCTAGCAGGCCGCTGAAATAGTC
>PKYM01000327.1:0-7306 GCA_003132645.1 Actinomycetota bacterium
CCAGCACGAGGTCGTCGCCGGCGTCGATCAAGAACACGTTCACGCCTCTCAGGCCCACCTGGTAGACGCCGCGCGCCACTTCCTTGGCTTTCATGTGGAGCCCTCCTCTGAGACGACGAGACTGGGCCCATTCTGCCCGGAACGGCTCGGCCGGTCCACGACGTCAGGTCCAGCGCCGGGCCGGCGCGGGTTTTACCTGTCTCTGACAGACCCCTGACCGCGCTTAGAACGAACCCGGAGATGCTCTGCTCAGGGCGAGGCGAGGCGATGCCCGGCAGGGTCGAGGTCGGCGGGACGAAAGCCCCGTCGACAAAGGCGTGAGACAGGGGGTCATCCGTGCGAGGATGTGGCGAGTGACAGGTCCCGGCTTGGACCGGGCGGGTGCAGGAACGAAACGAGGGGGGAGCGCAGATGCCGGACGACATGATCNNATGCGATCGCAAACATGGTGCGCATCGCCCTCGAGCGTGACGGTTATCGCGTGCTGTGTGTGCGCAGCGGCGAGGAGGCGCTTGCCGAGCTGCCGCGACACCACTTCGCTCTCGCCGTGCTCGACACCGGCCTGTCCGGCATCGACGGCCTCGAGGTCTGCCGACGCATCCGTGCGACGTCGGCATTGCCGATCATCATGCTGACGGCACGCGACGAAGAGACCGACCGGGTCGCGGGTCTCGAACTGGGCGCCGACGACTACGTGCCCAAGCCGTTCTCGCCGCGCGAGCTTGCGGCGCGCGTCAAGGCGGTGCTGCGGCGCAGCACCGCCGCGCCGAGCGCCGAGCGCCGGCCGGTGACCTTCATCTCGGGGCCGTCGGCTACCTCGGACATCGAGTTGCACCGCGTCGAGGGCGTCCACGGGCCGCGACAGCTCGTCGTGCTCATCGTTACGGCGCAGGTCGGCTGACCACCTAACGGCGACGTTCGAGCGCCTGTTATACTCCTCGCGATTCATCGTACGGGGGTCTTTCCCGAGCGCCAGCGGTACGGGCAGCCCTGGTACCAGCGCGGCACGGTTTCGAAGTCGATCGCCGACTACTTCGGTACCGGCAAGAACTGGCGTGCCGTGCCCGACGTGGCCATGGACGGCGACCCGACGACCGGCATGCTGGTCGACGAGACGCAGACCTTCTCCGACGGCGTCTACTACGACACCTACCGCATCGGCGGGACCAGCCTCTCGTGCCCCCTGTTCGCGGGCGTCATGGCGCTCGCCGATCAGCGGGCACGCTTCCCGCATGGGTTCGCCAACCCGGCGCTGTACCGCCTCGCCCGGAGCCACGCCTACCGCGACATCGTCGACCCGAAAACAGCGATTGCGGCGGTGCGCAGTGACTTCGTCAATGGCGAGAACGACGGGGTGGGCTTCTCGCTGCGCAGCATGAACGACACCGAGACCCTCCATACGATCCGCGGCTACGACGACGTGACCGGCATCGGCACGCCGAACGGGGAGGCCTTCCTGAACGCTCTCAGGTAGGACGACAGGCAAAGGGGCCTACCACGGTAGGCGGTAGACGGCGGGCGGCGGGCCTGAAAGGCCCGCCGCCCGCCGCTCTTCGCCTCAAGCTCTCAAGCGACAGTGCCGCTCGCCTACGCGGCGGGGGTCCGTGAGCCGCTACAATCAGGTGGCCTTGTGACACGCGAACCACAGGGCGAGAGGAGAGTTCGACTGTGAAGGTCATGGCGGTGAACGGCAGTCCGCGGAAGCGCTGGAACACCGCGCTGCTGCTGGAGAGCGCGCTCGAGGGAGCGGCTTCACACGGCGCAGAGACTGAGCTGGTGCACCTTCACGATCTCGACTTCCGGGGCTGCTCCAGCTGCTTTGCCTGCAAACTGAAGCAGGGCGAGAGCTACGGTCACTGTGCCCAGACCGACGACCTGACTCCGGTTCTCACAATGGTCGAGGACGTCGATGCCCTGATCCTCGGATCGCCTATCTACTTCGGCTCCGTCACCGGCGAGATGAGGTCGTTCATGGAGCGGCTGCTGTTTCCTTGCCTGGCCTACAGCGCTCCGCCTAGAGCGCTCTTCCCGGAGAAGATCCACGTGGGTTGCATCTACACGATGAACATGGCGTCGGCCGAGGAGATGCAGACGCGCGGTGTGGCTGCCCATCTGGCGGCCGGCGAACGGACGCTCGGCATGATCTTCGGCGACTGTGAGGCGCTGCACAGCTTCGACACCCTGCAGTTCAGCGACTACACGACGGTGGTCTCCGATCTCTTCGACGCGGCCCACAAGGCGCAGAGGAGAGAGCAGGAGTTCCCGAAGGATCGCGACAAGGCCTTCGCACTGGGGGCGAGGCTGGCGCGGTAGGACCAAGAACCGGGAGATCCGGCGTCACCCGGCGCGCTAAGAGGCGGGTGAGTTCACCTGCAGCACCTCGTTGATGGCCGTGACGAGGATCGGCTGGAGCTCGTCGCTCGGCACGTTCGAGAATGACTTGCCGCCCAAGCCCAGGACGCCGATCACCAGGCCGATGGCCCCGACCATGCGCACCCGGTCGACCAGCGGTGTGCCTTCGTCTCCGAAGACCGCGTCGAGACGCTCGTGAAAGTCGACGTGAGCCTCGTCGTGATCGTGGTCGTGGCCCAGGGCATTGATCACGCCCTGGTTGTTCTCGAGCAGCCCTAGTAGCTTGCGGTGAGGCAGTACCCACGCGACCAGGGCCTCCAGGCCCTTGCCCCATTCTTCGAGGGTGGGGTGGCTCCGGAGCAGCTCTAACGCCTGTCCCTGCACGGCGGAGAAAGGCTCCATGAGCGTCCGAAAGATCTCTTCTTTGCTGGCGAAGTGGTAGTAGAGAGCGGCTTTGGTGACTCCGACCTGCTCCGCGATCTCGCGCAGCGAGGTCTTCTCGTAACCCTGCTCGATGAACAGGTCGAGGGCCGCTGCGAGGATCCGATCACGAGTGTCGTTCATTTTCCTCATCTTACTTGACAACCGGTAGACTATCACTTACCGTGCGGTCAGTCAGTTATTTACTGAACGACCGGTAGGTGATGTCCATGAGCGAGAGTATCATGATCGAGGCCGGAGCGCTGTCGAAGCGTTACGGCGAGACCCAGGCGCTGGACAAGATCGATCTCGNNCGCCGCCGTGCGGCGCACGATCGGCGTGACCGGTCAGGACGCCACGCTCGACGACGCGCTGAGCGGGCGCCAGAACCTGGTCATGATCGGCCAGCTCAGCCGGCTGCGGCGCGCCGAGGCGCGCCGCCGGGCGGCAGAGCTGCTCGGACTGTTCGAGCTCGAGGACGCCGCCGGCCGCATCGTCAAGGGCTACTCCGGGGGTATGCGCCGGCGCCTCGACCTGGCGGCCAGCCTCATGATGCGGCCGCCGGTGCTCTTTCTCGACGAACCCACCACGGGGCTCGACCCGACCAGCCGGCAACGCATGTGGGGCGTGATCCGCGGCCTCGTCGCCGATGGCGTCACCCTTTGGCTCACCACGCAGTACCTGGACGAGGCCGACGCGCTGGCCGACCAGATCGCGGTGATCGACAAGGGCCGCGTGATCGCTCAGGGCACGCCGCGCGAGCTCAAGGCAGCCACCGGGTCGCAGCTGCTCGAGGCGACGCTGACGGCGCCCCACGCCGCCGCCGCTGCTGCGCTTGCGGCATTCGCGACAGGTGCCGTCAGGGTCACCGACGGCGGCTGCCGCCTGTGGGCGCCGGTGCGCAGTGAGTCGGGTCTGTCCACGGCCGTGCTGCGCGCCCTCGATCAGGCGGGCGTGCTGGTCGACGACATCGCCATCCACCGACCGTCGCTGGACGACGTGTTCGCTACGCTGACCGGGGCCACGCCCAGCGGCGAGGACCCCACGTTTGCCGCCGTCCCGTACCATCAGACCCCGGTCCGCGAAGACGGCGGGGTCCGTGACGGCGAGATCACGAAAGGAGCGCAGGCATGAGCTCTGTGAACACCGCCAGCGCGACACTGCCCGCCGGCGCCGGGGCGTCCGGGCTCTTCGCCCGCCTGCGCTCCTGGTGGGGCGACGTCTGGGTCATGACGCGGCGCAATCTGATCCACATACGCCGTGAGCCGATGCAGCTTTCCGACGTGACCATCCAGCCGGTCCTGTTCACCCTCCTGTTCATCTACGTCTTCGGGTCTGCCATGGTCCTGAAGGGCGGCGGCAGCTACAAGGAGTTCGCCCTCGCCGGCCTGCTGGTCATGAACCTCACGACCTCGACGGTGGGCACCGCCGTCGGACTCAGCATGGACTTGACCACCGGCGTCATCAATCGCCTGCGCACGCTGCCCATGTCGCCGACCGCCATCCTGGTGGGGCGCACGCTCTCGGATCTGCTGGCGGCAGCGCTGTGCACGACGATCGTGGTCGTCACCGGCCTGGCCATCGGCTGGCGTCCCGATGCCAGCCTTGCTTCGGTGCTGGCGGGCCTTGCCGTCGGCCTGCTGTTCAGCTTCTCACTGACCTGGGCGAACGCCTGCCTGGGCATGTCGGTCGCCGGCGCGGAGTCCGCGCAGGGCATCGTCTTCATCGTCATGTTCCCGCTGGCCTTCGTGTCGAATGTCTTCGTTCCGACCCAGGGCATGCCCGCCTGGCTGGCGACGATCGCTAACTGGAACCCGGTCAGCGCGGTGGCCTCGGCCTTGCGGACCCTGTTCGGCAATCCCAACCCGTCCTCCACGATCCAGGCCTGGCCGATGCAGCATCCGGTCACGGCCGCCGTGTGCTGGTCGCTGCTCATCCTGGCGGTCAGCGTGCCGCTCGCGGGACACCTCTACCGGCGCCGCACGCGCGATTAGCGAGACACCTAGCGGCTTTCGGCGCGACTCGATGAGGGAAGGGTCCCTTCGATGGCGAGAGCGCGACCGAAGGGAGAAAGATGGCCTTCATCGACAAGACGATCGAGGTAACGGCGGACATCCGCGACGTCTACGCCGTATGGACCGCCTTCGAGGACTACCCGACGTTCATGGCGACCGTCGAGACCGTGGCGGTCGTGCCTGACGACCAGCTGCACTGGGTGGCGGTGGTCGAAGACGAGACGTTCGAGTGGGACGCCGACGTCGTCGAGCACGTGCCCGAAGAGAAGATCACGTGGCGCGCCGTCGACGGTCGCGAGACCGGCGAGGTGCGCTTCGAGAAGGTCGAGGCTCTCACGACGCGGGTCACCTACCAGCTCGAGTACGATCCGCTGGCCTGGAGCAACGACGCCGGGAGGGTGCGGCGCTGGATGGAGCGGCGTGTCACAGAAGACCTGTCCAGCTTCAAGGCGCGGGCAGAGGGGCCGGCCGCGCCCTGAGAGGGATCTCGCCACTGTCGGTCGACTGTCGCTTCGGCGTGCGGGCAGGACCGGAGCGTGAAGAGGTTCAGAACATGAGGAGGATCGGAGAATGATGCGCGCCAGGTTCGGCTCGACGGCCCGTGGGCTGGCGACACTCGGCGTAGCGGGCCTCGCCGTCTACCGGCTCGCGCTGCGTTCCCGGCAGCTCAGGTGGGGCGCGACCGACGACGAGGTTGCCGCGGCGCTGCCGGGTGACGACCTCCTCGGCGGAGCTGATCTCACGGCGACACGGGCGATCACCGTGGACCGCCGGCCGGACGACGTCTGGCCGTGGATCGCCCAGCTCGGGCAGGGCCGCGGCGGCCTCTACAGCTACGATTTTCTCGAGAACCTCGTGGGCTGCGACATGCACAGCGCGGACCGGGTGGTGGCCGAGTGGCAGGACGTGGCGGTGGGCGGGAAGTTGCGGCTGCATCCCGAGGTCGCGCTCGACGTGGTCGTGGTCGACCCGGGTCAGGCTCTGGTCGTGCGGGGCGGTGTGCCGATGGGGGACACGCCGCCGCCGTACGACTTCACCTGGGCGTTCGTCGTGCGCGAGAGGCCCGACGGCACGACTCGCCTGCTGGTGCGCGAACGCTACCTCTACACGCGCTGGTGGTCGGGGTTGCTGGTCGAGCCTGTCGAGATCGTCAGCTTCGTGATGAGCCAGAAGATGCTGCGCGGGATCAGGCAGCGGGCTGAACAAGGCTAAACAAGGCTGAACAAGGCTNNCTGTCGACCCTATATGCTGCGGCGGTATGCATCGTCCGGTCGACAAGCGCCCCGCGTCGTGACGAAGCGACCTCGGACGACGGGGTCTGCCGGCAGAAAGACCGCGTCGACGACACGATCGGCCGACCGGTCAGCGTCGACTGCTGCGCGGGTAGCTAAGCGGACCTCTTCTGCGGCGGACGCGGCAGCGGCCACACGATCCCGCGCACCCCGGCGCGCCCAGCGCGCCCAGCGTGTGGCGCTTGTCTGCACGCTTGCCGGCACCCTCGCCGCATCGCTGCTTCTGTATCTCGTCACGCTGGCACCGACGGTGACCTTCGAAGACAGCGGCGAGCTCATCGCCGCGGCCTACACCCTGGGCGTGCCACACGAACCCGGCTATCCGCTGTGGACCATGATCGCTCACCTCTTCACCTGGCTGCCTGTCGGCGACGTCGCCTATCGCGTGAACCTGATGTCGGCGGTCTGCTCGTCGCTTGCCGCCGCGCTCATCGCCTGGACGACGCTGCTCGTCATCGACGGGGTGGCGGCAGCCCGACCCGGCGGGCGTCTCACGGCCTCGGCCTGGCGGCCTGAGCTCGAGGGTCAGGCGCTGTGGCTCGCCTGCGGCGCGGCGGCCGCCGCCGGCATCCTCGCCGCCACCGCGCGTACGACCTGGAGCCAGTCGATCATCGCCGAGGTCTATGGGCTGAACGCCGCCCTGGTCGGGCTGCTGGCGCTGCTCACCGTGGCCTGGACGCGCTGCGCCATCCCCAGGGTCCGCACGCGACTGTTCTACGCGATCTGCTTCGTGCTCGGCCTGGGGCTGACCAGCCACGACACGTTCATCCTGCTGCTCCCCGTGCTCGCGCTGTACGGCTTCCTGATCGCCCGCCGCCTGCGTCCGACCTGGCGCCAGTTGGCGGCGGGCATCGGCCTGTTCTTCGCCGGCCTGCTGCCCTACCTCTACCTGCCGCTTGCGGCCCGGCGGCACCCGGTCATGAACTGGGGGAACCCGGGCACGGCGACCACGTTCTGGCGCACGATCACCAGGCGCCAGTACGCGAGCGGGGGGCATTCGGGGCTGACCGCGACTCTCCATGAGCTCTCGACCTCCGTCACCATGCTCTGGCACCAGTGGTTTCCGGGGCTTCTCGCCCTGGCGGTCGTGGGTCTGGTCATGCTGTATCGTCGCTGGCGCGGCTGGTTTTGGTTTTCGGTCGCGTTCCTGGCCTTCATGGGGCCGCTCGTCACCATCGTCAGCGACTTTCCCGTGGCCACGACCGACCGGCTCGTCAACGCCGACGA
>PKYM01000327.1:7328-9772 GCA_003132645.1 Actinomycetota bacterium
GCCGCTGCTCGTCCTCGCTCTCGCCGCCGCCCTCATCGCTGTTCCGTTCGGGCTCGCCTGCGCCAGTGTCGGCGGCGTCAGCATGCACGACTACCGCTTCGCCGACGCCTACATCCACAACGTCTTCAGCGTGGCCCGGCCGCACGCTCTGGTCATGGTCGATCGCGACCAGTTCGGCTTTCCGCTCATGTATGCCCAGATGGTCGAGCACCAGCGGCCCGACGTCGTGGTGCTCGATCAGGAGCTCCTGCGACGGAGCTGGTACCTGCAGGATCTGGTCAACCAGCGCCCCGCGCTGGTCGCCGCCTCGCAACCCCAGGTCGACGCCTTCCTTGTCGCGGTAAAGCCGTTCGAGGCCGGCCAGAGCTACCACGGCAACGTGATCGACACCGCCTACTACGCCATGCTGACGTCGTTCGTCGTGCGCTCAGAGACGGCCGGCCACGACGTCTACTTCACCTACCGGCCCGACCAGCGCCTCGTGCAGGGGTATGCGGGCGAGTCGGTCGTCGTCGCGTTGCGCGCGCGCCGCGGCGCCCCGGCCCGCGGCGCCGCGGGGATGGCCGCGTGGCTCACGCCGGTGGACCTTGCCCAGTTCGACTTCTCTCACCTGACCGACGGCACCGTGCCGCTCGATCGCAACGTGCTCATGGTGCGGAGCTGGTACGGCGAGCTGCTGGCCGCACGGGCACAGTTGCTGGAGAAGGCCGGCGACAGCGCCCAGGCGGCGCGACTCGCGGGCCTGGCGCGCCAGTTCCTCGCCGCCGGCGACACCGCGCCGTAGAACGGCCAACCAGCCGCGTCCGTGTTTGTCGAGCGCGAGACGCCAAACCCTTCGACGCGCGGACGTAAGCGACCGGCGAGGCTGTCAGACACGGCGTGGGCCCGTTACGGCGCGGCAGCGTGGACGCGCAGCCGCTCGGCCACATAGTCGATCTGCTCGTCCGCGAGCTCGGGAAACATCGGCAGGTTGAGCAGGCGCGGGGCCATCGCCTCGGCTACTGGGAAGTCCCCGCGTACATAGCCGAGATGGGCGTAGGCCGGCGTCAGGTGCAGGGGCGTGAGGTAGTGGATGCCGGTGGCGATGCCGTCGGCGTCGAGGCTCGCGCGCAATGCGTCCCGTCCCTCGACGAGGACGACGTAGAGGTGCCGCACCGCCACGACCTCGTCGCGCACCGCGATGGGCGTGACGGCGGGCAGGTCGGCCAGCAGCTCGTCGTAACGCGCTGCGGCGCGCCGCCGAGCCTCGTTCCAGGCGGGCAGGTAGGGCAGCTCGGCTGAGAGAAAGCCCGCCTGCAGGTTGGCCGGCCTGTCGCCTAGCTAGCGCAGCCGGTAGGCGACCAGTCCGCTCCGCAGCCGGCTGACACCGCCGCTCGTGGCGGAGATGCCCGCGAACAGCGTGCGGCCGCTCACCAGCAGCGATGCGGCGAGGCCGGCGTGCCCCGGCGTGAAGGCGTGCCACAGCACCTTGCCGTCGCGTGCGCGGTAGGCGCGCAGCAAGCCCTTGAGGTCACCGGTCAGGTAGACGTCGTTCGAGAGAAACCCTGCTCCGGTCGCCATCGGCGACTGCGCCCGTGCGATAGACCAGAGCTTGCGCCCGTCTATGAGACTGAGAGCCGCGACGGTTGAGGCCGAGTGCTGAGCGCCTGTGCCGTCGGACCAGCGATTGTTGCTTGCGCACAGGAGCCGGCCCGGCGCTACAGCCGCCTCGCCGCGGATCCCGTCGGCGCCCGCGGCGACGTGGGTGTGCCAGACGGGCGCCCCCGTGGCGCGGTCGAAGACCCAGTAGGTGCCGCTCTTCTGCCCGGCGCCGACCAGCGTTCGAGGCTGACCCGCGATCGTCGCGGCGAAGAGTTGCGGTCCGGCGCCGAAATCGTCGTCGGGCCCGAAGGCCTGTCCCGGCAACCAGACGTCGTTGGCGGTCACCTGCTGGCTCCAGGCCAGCGCCTCGGTCTTGGCGTCGAGCGCGAGCAGCGCGTCGGACATGCTGGTCGGCGTTCCCTGATAGTTGTTACCCGTGTCGCAGTAGAGAAGGTCCAGCGCGGGGTCGAGGGCAAACGAGCTCCAGACGGCGGCGCCGCTCGAGGGAGGCGCGACGGTCGGCGTGTCCCAGGCAACCTTGCCGTTCGACGCTGTCAGGGCAATGACGGCGCCGCAGGAGTCGGCCACGAACCCGGGCGTGGTCGCCAGGATCTCGTCGACCGACGAAAGACCCACGTACACGAGGCCGTTGTAGGCGAGCAGGTCGCTGAGCGAACTCGCATACGGGTCGCTTGGCTTCAGACGGGTCGTCCAGAGGTGGCTTCCCGTCGAGGCGGAGAGCGCGTAGACGTTGCCTTCGACGCTCGCCACGATGAGCCGGTTGCCGACGACGACGGGAGTGCCGGCCAGCCCGTGCCACGGCCAGGACTTCGGCTTCTCGACGCGGTGCTTCCAGATGACGC
>PKYM01000140.1:0-434 GCA_003132645.1 Actinomycetota bacterium
TCGGAGCACGTCGAGTTCCTGCGCGAGCAGCGCAGGGATCTGGAACACTCGCTCGACGAGACCGAGTCGCTCATCGCCGAGCTCACGCAGCGCATCGAGGTCGACTTCGACGAGACGTTCGCCGTCGTGCAGGGCAACTTCGCCCACATGGTCGGGATCCTCTTTCCGGGCGGCAGCGGCCGTCTGGTGACCGTTGCCGGCGAGGGCGACGAGCCATCGGGTATCGCCATCGAGGTCAAGCCGGCGCGCAAGTTGGGGCGCAAGCTGGCCCTGCTGTCGGGCGGCGAGCGGTCGCTCGTGGCGCTCGCCTTCCTGCTCGCCCTGCTGCTCTCCAGGACCTGCCCGCTCTACATCCTCGACGAGGTCGAGGCGGCACTCGACGACATCAACATCGGCCTCTTCGTCTCGCTGGTGCGCGACTACCGCTCAAAGAC
>PKYM01000140.1:452-13368 GCA_003132645.1 Actinomycetota bacterium
AGCGCGCGGATGGCCGAAGAAGAGATCGACCACGAGGCGGGAGTGACCTGAGTGGACTGGCACGAGGCGTTCAAGGGGCTGTCGGAAAGGCTGCCGGCGGCGGCAGTCGTGCACGAAGACGAGGAGCGGCGCGGGCTGTTCGGCAGGCTGCGCGAGAACCTGGGCAAGGCGAGCGGGGCGCTGCGCGAGCACTTCCGCACGATCATGTTCGACGGCATCACCGAGGAGCTCTGGGAGCACATCGAGGAGGCCCTGATCTTCGCCGACGTCGGTGTCGAGGCGACGGTCAGGATCGTCGAGCAGCTCGAGCGCGAGGCGGCCGAACAGCAGCTCACCTCGCGCGAGGAGCTGCTCGGCCATCTGGCCGACATCGTCGCTCGCCTGCTGCAGCCCGAGCACCCCGAGGACCGTCTGATAGACGTCTCGGCACAGCCCGCCGTGATCCTCATCGTGGGCGTCAACGGCACCGGCAAGACGACCACCATCGGCAAGCTCGCCTTCAGGCTGGCCGAGCTCGGCAAGACGCCCCTGATGGTGGCCGCCGACACGTTCCGCGCGGCCGCGGTCGAGCAGCTCGCCGAGTGGGCCTCGCGGGTCGGCTGTGAGATCGTCCGGCAGGCGCCGGGCAGCGATCCCGCCGCGGTGGTCTACGACGGCATCGACGCCGCCCGGTCGCGCGGCGCCGACGTGGTGATCGTCGACACGGCCGGGCGGCTGCATACCCAGGTGAACCTCATGAACGAGCTCGCCAAGGTGCGTCGTGTGATCGACAAGCAGCTACCCGGCGCACCGCACGAGACCCTCCTCGTGATCGACGCGACGACGGGGCAGAACGGCCTGCGTCAGGCGCAGGTGTTCGCTGAAGCCGTCGACGTGACCGGCGTGGTGCTCACCAAGCTCGACGGCAGCGCCAAGGGCGGCATCGTGATCGCCATCTGCGAGGAGCTCGGCATCCCGATCAAGCTGATCGGCGCGGGGGAAAGGCTCGAAGACCTGCGGCCCTTCGACCCCGACGAGTTCGCCCGCGCGCTGTTTCTGGACGACACTCCGAACGACGCGCCGTGAGCGTGCTCCCCAAAGCAGCGCGGTGAGCGTGTATCTCGTCACGCCGCGCCTCGTGGTGCGCGAGTACACGGCGGTCGACCTCGACGACGTGGCCGAGATCCTCGCCGATCCCGAGGTGTTCTGGTGGGTCAAGGAGCCTTACACCCGGGAGCGGGCGCGGCGGTGGCTCGCCGACGAGATGGCCCTCATGGGCAGCGACGGCACCGGCCGTTGCGCGGTCGTGCTCAGGCAGACCGGCAAGGTCATCGGCGGGGCCGGCCTCGTGCGGCGCGACCTCGAGACCGGCCCCGAGATCGAACTGGGCTATCACCTGCATCGCGGCTTCTGGGGCCAGGGGTATGCGACCGAGGCGGGGGCGGCCTATCTGGCCTTCGCCCGCGAGGGCGCCACGCGTCGCGTCGTCTCGCTCATCTACGTCGACAACCCGCGATCCGCGGCGGTCGCCCGCAGACTCGGCATGAAACCTGAGCGCGTGCTCGAGTGGGCCGGCCTGCCGCACCGCCTGTGGGCCGTGGAGTTCGACTATTCGCAAGCCCCCCACGGGCGGTAGAATCGTCTGCCTGCGGGTACCAACGCTCTTGTCCCCTTAACGAAAGAGGCTATCCGGCATGTTCGATTCGCTCTCCGAGCGACTGCAGGGCGTCTTCGGCGAGTTGCGCGGCCACGGCAAGCTGAGCGAGGCCGACATCGACAAGGCGATGCGCGAGATCCGTCTCGCCCTGCTCGAGGCCGACGTCAACTTCAAGGTCGTCCGCGAATTCGTCAACCACGTAAAGGAACGCGCCCTGGGCGCCGAGGTCATGGGCAGCCTGACGCCTGCCCAGCAGGTCGTGAAGGTCGTCAACGAGGAGCTCGTCGCCCTCATGGGCTCGGGCGACTCGCGGCTGGCCTTCAGCGGCCGGCCGCCGACGGTCGTCCTTATGGCCGGCCTGCAGGGCTCCGGCAAGACGACCACCTGCGCCAAGCTGGCGAAGCTCCTGCAAAAGGACGGCAAGCGACCGGTGCTGATCGCCGCCGACGTCTACCGTCCGGCGGCCATCGAGCAGCTCACCACGCTGGCCGAGCGCATCGGGGTGCCGGTCTACGCGCCCGGCGCCGACGCCGACCCGGTCGACATCGCGCGCGACGGCGTGGCCTTCGCCCGCGAGAAGGGCGACGTGGCGATCATCGACACCGCCGGCAGGCTGCACGTCGACGACGAGCTCATGGAGGAGCTCGTGCGCATCCGCAAAGAGGTCAAGCCGCACAACATCCTGCTCGTCATCGACGCCATGACCGGCCAGGACGCCGTCAACGCCGCCGACCAGTTCAAGCAGCGCGTCGACATCGACGGCGTCGTGCTGACCAAGCTCGACGGCGACGCCCGCGGCGGCGCCGCCCTGTCGGTGCGGGCCGTCACCGGCAAGCCGATCAAGTTCGTAAGCACCGGCGAGAAGCTCGACGACTTCGACACCTTCCACCCCGACCGCATGGCCTCGCGCATCCTCGGCATGGGCGACGTGCTGACCCTGATCGAAAAGGCCCAGACCGACATCACAGAACAGGACGCGGCCCGCATGGAGGAACGTCTGCGGCGCGCCGAGTTCACCTTCGAGGACTTTCTCGAGCAGATGAAGCAGGTGCGCAAGATGGGCTCGCTGTCGAGCATCATCGGCCTGCTGCCCGGCGTGCCGGGCATGAAGGAGCTGAAGAACGCCAAGATCGACGAGCACCAGATGGACCGCATCGAAGCGATCGTCTTCTCGATGACTCCCGAGGAACGCCGCCATCCCGACTTGATCGACGGCCGCAGGCGCCAGCGCATCGCCCGCGGCAGCGGCGTCGAGGTGGCCGACGTCAACCGGCTGCTCAAACAGTTCCGCGAGATGAAGAAGATGCTGAAGGGCATGGCCGGCGCCAAGGGCGGCATGCTGGGCGGCCTGCCCGGCTTCGGCGGTCAGTGACGGGGGGGGCCGGCGAGCGTGGACAAGCGCCCGCCGGCCCTCCCGTCCGCTGTGATATCATGTACGTCCGTTCGGGGCGCGGGGAGCGCCTCATGTTGTTTTCAGTGGGAAGAGGTGATGAGTTGGCCGTCCGTATGAGACTGAGCAGGGTCGGTAGCGCCAAGAACCCCATCTATCGCATCGTGGTGGCCGACGCACGGTCGCCGCGTGATGGACGTTCGATCGAGACCATCGGCCAGTACAACCCGCGCCAGACGCCGTCGTTGATCGTGATCGATGCCGACAGGGCCGCCGCCTGGCTCGAACAGGGCGCTCAGCCCTCGCGCACCGTCAAGAAGCTTCTGGCCATCAAAGGCATCGGCGCCTGACCGATGAGCGATGTCGACGCGACAGAGGGCCTCGTGCTCAAGGAGTTGCTCGAATACCTGGCCAGGTCGCTGGTTGACACCCCCGACGAGGTCCACGTCGAAGCTACCGAGACCGAGACGACCGTCGTGCTCGAGCTCTCGGTCGCCAAGGACGACGTCGGCAAGGTGATCGGCAAGCAGGGTCGCATCGCCCGGGCTCTGCGCACGATCATCAAGGCGAGTGCGGTGCGCGACGGCAAGCGCGCCATCGTCGAGATCGTCGACTGACCGATCGCTGTGACTGTCGGCCTGTGGGCCTGCGGAACGGTGGGTCGCGCACACGGGCTCAAGGGTGAGTTCTACCTCGATCTGCTTCCCAACGGTCTTTCGTATCTGACCGGGGGGGAGCGCTTTTTCATGGACCGGGCGGGGGCCGACGATCCCCAGCCGGTCGTGCTCAGGCGCGCCGGCGGCACCGGCGCCCGACCGCTTCTCACGCTCGAAGGCGTCGACTCGCGTGACGCCGTGATCGCCCTGCAGGGGAGCGCCATCCTGGCTTCCGGGCCGGGTCTCGACGAAGGTTCGGACCACTACCCGGTCTCGGAGTTGCTCGGCCTGCGCGCGGTGTCGGGCGACGTTGAGCTCGGCGTCGTCACCGAGGTGCTCATGAACCCCGCCCACGACATCATCCAGATCGACTCGCCCGACGGCGCGCGGTCGCTGGTCCCGTTCGTGGCGGAGCTGGTCGAAGTCGACCGCGAGCGCGGCGTCATCACCGTGCGCGAGGGGCTGCTCTAGAGTGCGCCTCGACGTCTTCACCCTGTTTCCCGATGCCTTCACCTGGTTCTCGCAGCAGCCCCACGTGGCGCGGGCGCGCGAGCTCGGGGTCGCGCTCAACCTGTGGGACTACCGCGTCCACACGCCGCTGCGTCACGGTCAGGTCGACGACGCGCCCTACGGCGGCGGCGCCGGCATGGTGCTGCGCATCGACGTGATCTGCGCGGCTCTCGAGGGGGTCTTCGGCGGCGACGCCGTCGACGTGCGGCTGGCGCGGCGCGTCGTCGAGCTGACGCCGCGCGGCCGCCAGCTTGACGACGCGCTCGCCACCGAGCTCGCCACCGGCGACCTCTGCGTGCTGTGCGGTCGCTACGAAGGCATCGACGAGCGCGTCGCGCAGCTCGTCACCGACCGGGTCTCGATCGGCCCCTACGTGCTGTCGGGCGGCGAGATCGCCGCCCAGGCGCTGCTCGACGCCGTCGTGCGCAAGATCGACGGGGCGGTCTCGAACCCCGAGAGCGTGGCCGCCGATTCGTTCTCGCCGGGACTCGGCGGCGCCTGCGAGTATCCCCACTACACCCGCCCCGCCGAGTTTCGCGGCTGGCCCGTGCCGGCCGTGCTGCTGTCCGGCGACCACGCCGCCGTCGAGCGCTGGCGGCGTGAGCGGCTGGGCTCCGGGGAACCACCACCACACCAGGACTGAAGCGGCCGTTCCTTTGTGTGTGGTCGCTGCTTCTGGTAGAGTACCGCGCGCATTTCTTCCGAAAGAGGCTCCCGTGACGATCATCGAGAACATCGAACTCAAACAGCCGCGCAACGACGTGCCGGTTTTCAAGGCGGGCGACACCGTGAAGGTGCACTTCAAGGTCATCGAGGGCAGCCGGCAACGCACCCAGATGTACCAGGGCACCGTCATCAAACGCCAGGGCAACGGCGTACGCGAGACGTTCACCGTGCGCAAGCAGTCCTTTGGCGTCGGCGTCGAGCGTACGTTCCCGCTGCACTCGCCCAAGATCGAAAAGATCGAGCTGATGATGGTGGGCGACGTGCGCAGGGCAAAGCTCTACTACCTGCGCAAGAAGGTCGGCAAGCAGGCGCGGGTGCGCGAGAAGCAGCACTAGGCTTTCGGGGCCATGACCCGATCCGCGCCGGCCGGCGAGCGGGCCCGGGCGTCGGCATCCAGGCTGTTCGTCGAGTACGCGGTCATCCTGGCCGTCGCGCTGGGCGTGGCCTTTCTGTCGCAAGCCTTCATCGTCAAGCCCTATCGCATACCGTCGCCGTCGATGGTGCCGACTCTCGACCCGGGCGACCGCGTGCTCGTGGCGCGCTTCCTGTACCACCTGACTTCACCCGCGCGCGGCGACATCGTCGTGTTCAAGTACCCGCTCGACACGCGCGTCGTTTTCATCAAGCGGCTGATCGGGTTGCCGGGCGACACGGTGTCGCTGCGCGACGGCCAGGTGTATGTCAACGGCGTGCGCGGCAACGAACCCTACGTTCTCAAGGTGAACGGCCGGACCACGCCGACCAACCCGGCGCCGGCCATCGCGGGCTCGACCCTGAGCGAGCCCTGGTCGCTGAACCGGCCCTACACGGTGCCGGCGGGCAGCTACTTCATGATGGGCGACAACCGTCTCGACAGCGACGACAGTCGCGTGTGGGGGACGGTGCCGGCCCGCGACCTGATCGGCAAGGCGTTCCTGGTCTATTGGCCGATCTCGCGCATCGGCTCGCTCTGAGCAGCGCGCGCGCCTAGAATGGCCGCCATGAACCCGCGCTTCGCGCACGACCTCGATCGCGGCGGCGGCGGCTGCGTGGCCGGCGCCGACGAAGCCGGACGCGGCTGTCTGGCGGGCCCCCTCGTGGCGGCGGCGGTGGTCTTCGACTACGCCTGCTGGACCGCCGCCGACTACGCAGTCCTCGACCTTCTCAACGACTCGAAGAAACTCACGCGCGCACAGCGCGCGGATGTCTTCGCCGGCGTCGTGGCGCACGCCGCGCGCTTCGCCGTCGTCTCGTGCTCGCCGGCCTCGATCGACGGGCGCGGTCTGCATGTCTGCAACCTGCTGGCCCTGGACCGGGCGCTGGCGCTGCTCGGGCCGGTCGACGGACCGGTCTTCGTCGATGGGTTCGCGCTGCGCTCCAGTACGGTGGTCCATGAGGCCCTGATCGGCGGCGACGGCCGCTCCGCGGCCGTCGCCGCCGCCTCCATCGTGGCCAAGGTCACGCGCGACCGCCTCATGATCGCTCTCCACGAACGGTTCCCCGCCTGGGGCTTCGACCAGCACGTGGGCTACTCGTCTCCCGGTCATCGCCAGGCGATCGCCGAGCACGGCGTGAGCGAGCTGCATCGCATGTCGTTCGCCAGCGTCGCCTACGAGCAACTCGGGCTGGAGGTGTAGCTCGCCGCAGGCCTGGTCGCGCCGCGTTGCAGGTCGCGGCGCGTTGCGGGTGGCGGCGCGTTGCGGGTGGCGGTGCGTTGCAGGTGGCGACAGCCGCCTGCCGATTCCTTTGCGGTAGACGAAGCCCGAACGTCACCGCCCGACTGCCCCTTTCGCCTTCATCGTCGGACGCGCTCAGGCTAGCGTCTCTTGCGTGCCGTCGGCGCATCGAGACGACGGCGGAAGAAGGCGAGGGGGAACCGGCGTGCGGGCAGATCCACACGAGTTCGGGCGGGCGGCCGAACGGCTGGCGGTGGCCTACCTCCAGCAGCGCGCGTATCGCATCGTAGCGGTCAACCAGCGCGTCGGTCGCGGCGAGATCGACATCATCGCCCGCCAGGCCGGCGTGCTCGCGTTCATCGAGGTCAAGGCGCGTCGCACCCGCACCTGCGGCACGCCCGAAGACGCCGTTACGCCCCGCAAGCGCCATCAGATCGCCCGGCTCGCGACGCTCTGGCTGGGCAGTCACCCGCGCTCGCTGGTCGGGGTCTCCGACGTGCGCTTCGACATCATCGCAGTCGACGCTCTCGAGCGGCCGCCGCGCATCCGTCACCTGCGGGCCGCCTTCGACGGCTCCTGAGCTTCACGCGTGCTGGCCCGCATCGAAAGCGAAGCTCTGTCGGGCCTCGACAGCCACGCCGTGGCCGTCGAGGCCGACGTGGTGGCGGCCGCACCGGCGTTCACCATCGTCGGGCTCCCCGATGCCGCCGTCCAGGAGAGCCGCGAGCGCGTGCGCACCGCGATCGTCAATTCTCACTACGAATTCCCCTCGCGACGCATCACGGTCAACCTCGCTCCGGCCGACGTGCGCAAAGAGGGCCCGTCGTTCGATCTGCCCATCGCCCTCGCCCTGCTTGTCGCCACCGGGCAGACCCGCTGCCGTCTCGCCGACGCCGCGGCCATCGGCGAGCTCGGTCTCGACGGCACGATCCGCTCGGTAGCCGGCGTACTGGCCGTCGCACAGAGCGCCTATGGGCGGGGATTGCGGGCGCTGCTGGTGCCCGCGGCCAACGCTCGCGAAGCGGCGCTGGTCACCGGGCTGCGGGTGCTGCCCGCCGCCACGCTGCGCGAGGCGGCAGCGCTCATGGCGGGCGCCGGAGGTCCGGCCGTCGAGTGTCCCGACCCCGAGACGCTCCTCGACGTCGAGGCAGCCACCGACGTCGACTTGAGCGACGTCCTGGGCCAGGGTCGCGTCAAGCGGGTGCTCGAGGTCGCTGTGGCCGGCGCGCACAACCTCCTCATGGTCGGCCCGCCGGGCTCAGGCAAGACCATGATCGCTCGGCGCGTGCCGTCGATCATGCCGCCGTTGTCGGTCGCCGAAGCGATCGACGTCACGCGCATCTACAGCGTCGCCGGCATGCTGCCGCCCGATGTCTCGCTCGTGGTGCGGCGCCCGTTCAGGGCGCCGCACCACACCATCTCGGTGGCCGGCCTGGTGGGCGGCGGCGCTTCGCCACGGGCCGGCGAGGTCAGCCTGGCGCATCTCGGGGTTCTGTTCCTGGACGAGTTTCCCGAGTTTCGCCACTCGGCGCTCGAAGGCTTGCGCCAGCCGCTCGAAGACGGCGAGGTGACGATCTCGCGGGCGCTCACGTCGCTCAGGTTTCCCGCCCGCATCATGCTCGTCGCGGCAATGAACCCGTGCGCCTGCGGCTTTCGTGGCGACAAGACCCGCGCCTGCTGCTGCCCGGCCCATCGTCTGGCGCAGTACGGGCAGCGGCTGAGCGGACCGCTGCTCGACCGCATCGACCTGCGTATCGACGTGCCACGGCTCACCCCCCGCGACCGCCGCAGCCAGGTCTCCGGCGAGTCGTCGGCCGTCGTGCGCGAGCGCGTCACGCGCGCCAGGGCACGTCAGCGCGAACGGCTCTCCGGCGCCGGGGTGAGCGCCAACGCCCACCTCTCGGCGCGTGGCCTGCGCGAGCTGTGCCGGCTCGAATCGCGAGCCGTCGCGGTGCTCGATCGGGCTTACGACGAACTGCGTCTCAGCGCGCGAGCCTGCGACCGTGTGATCAAAGTGGCGCAGACCATCGCCGACCTCGAGGGCTCCGACACCATCCAGGGCGGCCACGTCCTCGAAAGCCTGTCGTATCGCGAGCCGCCGTGGAGCCGACGCTGAGCAGCCGCCGCCACGAACCCTCTCCACCCGCGACTCCTGGCGCCGCGTCGGCGTCTGTCGATGGCGGTGAGGCGGCGACACCCGATGACGCCGCCGACCTACGCCAGCGCTGTCTCTGGCTGGCCGAGCGCGCCGCCTACGACCGTGGGCTCGTTGGTCGGCTCGTCAAGGCGCACGGCAGCTTTGCCGCGGCACTGGGCCAACCGCGATCGACCCTGTCCAAGGCGCTGCGCTCGAGTCCAGGGGACGCTCACGGCGCCGACACAAGCGCCGGGTCGCCCGGTGAGACACCCGAGGGCGTCGTCACCTGGTGCGACCAGGAGTACCCGCCGCGGCTGCGAGAGCTCTTCGACCCGCCTCCGGCGCTCTTCCTGCGCGGTCGGCTTTGGCCGGACATGCTGCGAGGGTTACGGGAACGCCCTACGGTAGCGGTCGTGGGAGCTCGTCACCCCTCGCCCTACGGCCTCGAGATGGCCTGGCTGCTGGGCGCCGGGTTGGCGCGCGCCGGGGTCAACGTCGTCAGCGGCATGGCGCTCGGCATCGACGCACAGGCTCACGCCGGCGCGCTCGAGGGTCTCGAGCTGGCCGCACCCGGCGAAGGGCTCCCCGACGCGCCGGTCGTGCTCGCCGGGGTCCTGGGGGCCGGCGTTCGCCTGGCCGTGCCGCGCACCAACGAGGAGCTGTTCGGCGCCATCGCCCGGCGTGGCGTGCTGCTCAGCGAGTACGGCTGGTCGCTGCCGCCGTACCCCTGGCGGTTCCCTGCTCGCAACCGCCTCATCGCGGCCCTGTCCGACGCCGTGGTCATAGTCGAAGGTCGCGCCACGAGCGGCGCGCTGCACACGGCCGCCTTCGCCCTCGACCTCGGACGCGACGTGCTGGCCGTGCCGGGGGAGGCCGGTCGGCCGCTCTCGGCGGGCCCCCACCGGTTGCTGCGCGACGGCGCCCACCTGTGCGAGTCGCCCGGCGATGTGCTGGCTCTGCTGCCCGCGGGTCCGTGGTCTGTCCCGGAGGCGGCCACCAGCAGGGCGGTATCCGCGGCGCGCGCCGGCGACGCGGGCGAGCGTCACGACGCCACCTTGTGGCCGCCGTCCACGGCTGCCGCAGGCGGCTCCAATGACGCGCGCAGCGGTCCCGAGAGGCATGTGCTGGCAGCCCTGCGACGCGGCCAGCACACTGCCGACCAGCTTGCCCTCGCGCTCGACCTGCCGCCCCAGGCGGTGTCGGCGGCGCTCACCGTGCTCGAGATCGACGGCCTCCTCGAGGTGCAGCCCGGCGGGCGCTACCGCCTGCGCCGCCGGCGCACGTCGGGAACCTGACCGACACGGCCGCTCTCATGACGTCGCGGGCCGCGGGCAGGATGCGAGCCCCGCCTTGGCGAACTTCCCAGGCAGGACGTCGGCGCACCTTGCCGACCCGCGGCGCTCGCCGGTCCGGCGTCCGGTCTGCCAGGAGAAGACGAGACGACCCTCACGGACAGCATGTCGACAGTCCCCAGACCAGACGGCTCCGATGACCTGATCGAGCAGTTCCTGCGCTCCCTCGAGGTCCGCGGACTCTCGCCTGCCACGCGACGGTCCTACGCATCCGATCTCGCGCAGCTCAGCGAGTGGCTGGTCGAGCGCGAGAGTGGGCTCGCCGAACTCGACCGCACGACCGTGCGGGCTTTCGTGGCCGACCTGGGCCGCCGCGGCTATGCGCCGTCCACCCTGGCTCGCAAGCTGTCTGCCGTGCGCTCGCTCGCGCGGTTTCTGACGGCACGCGATGTGCTGGCCTCAGACCCGGCGCAGTACCTTCCGGGTCCCCGCCGCCGCCGGCGCCTGCCACACGCCTTGCGACCGGCCGAGGTCGACGCGGTCTGTGACGCGGTGCGCGGCTCCGACCCGCTGGCCCTGCGCGACCGGCTCATGTTCGAGCTGCTGTACGGCTGTGGGCTGCGCAGCCAGGAGCTGATCGACGTGAGCTGCGACGACGTGCGCGCGGCGCGCGGCGAGCTGCTGGTACGCGGCAAGGGCGGCAAGATGCGGGTCGTACCGCTCGGCGACGAAGCCGCCGCGGCGCTCGAGCGTTACCTCGCGACTGGGCGGGGTGCCCTCGGGCGGCGAGGAGGCGCAGCCTCCCCGCCGCCCGAGGGCACCCTTCTGCTGACGCGCAGCGGGCGGCCGCTGCACACCTCGGACGTGCGTCGCGTGGTCACCAAGTACGCCGCCATAGCCGGCCTCGACGCGGCCTCGCCGCACATGTTCCGGCACGCCTATGCTACGCACATGCTCGAACACGGCGCCGATCTGCGGGCCATTCAGGAGCTTCTGGGTCACAGCTCGGTCTCCACGACGCAGATCTACACGCACGTGAGCGGCGCCCATCTGAAGGCCGTCTACCGACGACATCACCCGCGATCGTGACGGGCGGTCGTGCGGGGTGATCGTGAGCGTGACTGTGACTGAGATTGCTGCCTTGCGGAGAGCAGGGGTAAGCGCCCGCGTCGACCGACATGTGGGCGAGTGGCGTTCGGTGGTAGCATGGAGAGGTTGTCCTTTTGGGCGACAGTGCGGGCAACAGCGGCGTTGTGACGTCGTTGAGTGAGGTCGCATCAATGGCTCGTCTCGACGAAGCAAGGATCAACGATCTCTGGCGGCGGTTCAAGACCGACGGTGACCAGCAGGCCCGGGATCGGTTGATCCTGGCCTACTCGCCGCTCGTCAAGTACGTCGCCGGGCGCATGGGCAGCGGCCTGCCGGCGCACATCGAAGAATCCGATCTCATAAGCTACGGCCTCCTCGGACTCATCGGCGCGCTCGAGCGCTTCGACCTCGGACGCGAGATCAAGTTCGAGACGTATGCGATCTCGCGCATCAAGGGTTCGATCATCGACGAATTGCGCTCGCTCGACTGGGTGCCGCGCTCGGTGCGCAGCAAGGCTCGCGAGATCGAGCGCGTGTGCGCCCGCCTCGAGAATCGCCTGCAGCGCGCCCCCTCCGACGACGAGATCGCCGCCGAGATGGGCGTCACGATGCCCGAGTTCCATCACGCGCTGACGCAGATCTCCAACACCTCGCTCGTCGCGCTCGACGAGCTCTGGGCGATCTCCGGCTCCGACGGCGACACGGCGTCGCTGATCGACACGATCGAAGACCCCAAGGCCCGCGACCCCTCGCGGATGCTCGATCTCTCCGAGATGAAGGCGCGGCTCGCGGCGGCCATCGATGCCTTGCCGCCGCGCGAGAAGATCGTCATCGCGCTCTACTACTACGAGAGCCTGACTTTGCGCGAGATCGGCGAGGTCCTGGGCGTCACCGAGTCGCGCGTCTCGCAGCTTCACACCAAAGCGATCCTGCGCCTCAAGGGCCGCCTGCGCGACGAGATCGAACCCGCTGTCATAGGGTAACGCGCACTCGCGACGCAGGCTCCGCGGGCGTGCGGCTGCGACGTGCGTGGTATCATGTGTGGCTACCTGTTTTCGCCAACCCCCGACCCGACGGGTCTGGGCGCGTGGCGGTGCCCCGCTTGCGGGGTTCCACGCCGCCCTCCGTCGGCAGCAGAAGAGTACTGACAACCGACCCCTCAAGGAGGCACCGTGCCTACGGTCAGCATGAAGGACCTGCTGCAAAGCGGCGTCCATTTCGGCCATCAGACCCGCCGCTGGAACCCGAAGATGAAGAGCTACATCTTCTCCGAACGTGGCGGCATCTACATAATCGATCTGCAGAAGACGACCGTGCTCATCGACGAGGCCTACAACTTCTTGCGCAACGTCGCCGCCCGCGGCGGCAGCGTGCTCTTCGTGGGTACCAAGAAGCAGTGCCAGGAGTCCATCAAGGAAGAGGCTGCGGCGGCCGGTCAGCCGTACGTCGCGGCGCGCTGGCTGGGCGGTCTGCTGACCAACTACGCCACGCTGTCCAAGCGCATCCGGCGGCTTCACGAGCTGCGTGAGCTGGTCGCCGCGGGCTCGATCGACGTGTTGCCGACGCGCGATCAGATGAAGCTTCGCGGCGAGCTCGCCAAGCTCGAGACCAACCTGGGCGGGGTGGCCGGCATGGACAGCCTGCCCAGCGCTGTGTTCGTGGTCGACCCGCGCAAAGAGGCGATCGTCATCAAAGAGGCGCGTAAGCTGCACATCCCGATCGTGGCGCTCGTCGACACCAACTGCGACCCCGACGAGGTCGACTTCGTGATCCCCGGCAACGACGACGCCATCCGTTCCTGCGCGGTGATCGTCAAGGCCATGGC
>PKYM01000073.1 GCA_003132645.1 Actinomycetota bacterium
CCTTGGTTCGGCGGCCGTGGCGCCGGCTGTGGCGGGACGGCGCGGCGGGTCCCGTGGCTGTCGCCGCGTCCGTCTCGCCGAAGGCCGCGACCAGCTCCTGGTCGCCTTCGAGCAGCGCCAGNNGGCAGCCCCTCGGGCAGGGTCTCGCCGCTGTCTTCGAAGTCGGCGACCAGCTGGGCGACCTGCGCCTCGATGGCGGCCGAGTAGCGCACCGCGCGGCCGCGACCGAGGCCGTCCTTGGAGATGGCTACCGCGGCGGCCGTGGCGGTGAGCTCGTCGAGGCCCTCGCCGCGCCGGGCGACGGTGGCGATCACCGGCAGGCCCAGGGCCTGCGAGAGCGCCCGCGGATCGATGCGCAACGATTGCCGGCGCGCCTCGTCGAACAGGTTCAGGGCGACCACGACCCGCAAGCCGAGGTCGACGAGCTGCACCTCCTGGCCCGCCCAGCGAGCGCGCGCGACGTTCAGGCCGACGGTCATTCCCGGGTAGTTGGCGGTTTCGACCGCCGAGCCGGTGAGGCGATTGAAGAGGGTCGACTTGCCGACGTTGGGGTTGCCGGCAAGACAGGCGACGATCGCGCTGGTGGACCGGCGCTTGGTGCTTACGTCACAGCAGGAGGCGCTGGCCACGACGCTAAGCGCGCACGAAGATCTTGCCGGCGACCTCGCGGCCGAGCGCGTAGCGGGCGCGTCCCACGCGCACGAGCAGGGGACCACCAAAGGGGGCGATGTCCTCGACGGAGACGGCCGTCTCGGGCAGCAAGCCGAGCGACGACAGGTAGCGCAGCAGGTCGGGTTGCTCGTCGGACACGAACGAGATAGTGCTCTTCTGTCCGGCGCCGAGCTCGGCCAGCGGCCGCGCCTTCTCGGGGGGCAGCTCGCCGTCGGCGCTCGGGATGGCGCGTCCGTGAGGACAGGTCTGGGGATTGCCGAGGTGCGCCGCCAAGCGCTCCTCGACCTCGTCGCTCAGAACGTGCTCGAACTTGCAGGCTTCGTCGTGGACCTGATCCCAGGGCAAGTCGAGATAGTCGGTGAGAAAGCGCTCGCTCAGGCGGTGGCGTCGGACCAGGCGCAGGGCCTGGCGGCGGCCCTCGCTCGAGAGCAGCACCCGGCCGGCCGCGTCGCGTTCGACGAGCCCCTCGCCGGTCAGTCGCGCGACCATCTGCGAAACGGAAGGAGCCGCCAGACCGAGCTCGTCGGCCACGCGACTCACGGTCGCGCCGTCGGGGTGCTGGGTCACTTTGAAGATCGCTTCGAGGTACTCTTCGCGACTCTCGCTGCGCTGGTTCATGTACGGCTCCCTTCGCTGCCTGCTTAGGATAGCCTATGCCTTCATATTCGGCAATTGGATGGTGAAACATTAGTAGAGCCACCGGACTACGGCGACCCGACACGNNGTCCAGGAGCCGCCGGCGGTGCGCCGCAGGACAAGTGACGACCCCAGACCCGGGTGGGCAGGAAGGCTGAACGCGAGCTCGACGCTGCGCGCCGGCGCCGGTTCGCTCGTGCCGTAGCGGTTGACGCGGGCGACGAAGACGTTGCGACCCACGTTGCCCGGTGAGACGGTGAGGCGCACAGCCACGCTGCTCGCGTAGTCGCCGGCCGAGACGACGACCCGCTGGGAGGCGGCGGCCTTCCCGGCCGCCGCCGTGAAGGCACTCGGAGCAAGACCGGTCAACACGGCCGTCGCTCCAAAGACCCCGGCCGCCACGACGATCTCGCCGCGAGACACCCAGCGGAACTTGCGCGCCGCCTCTTCCCCGCCGTTCAGCGCGGGCACGACCCGGTAGCGGTTGGCGGCGCCGAGCGAGATCAGCACGAAGACCAGAACGATCTTGGCGAGGAGCGCAGCGCCGAAACTCGTGCGCAGCAGATCGCCCGGCGTGCCGACCTCGGGGACCGCGCGTGCCACGCCGGTGGCCAGAACGATGCCGAGCGCCACCGCCGCCACGGCCGAGAAGCGCCGCGCAAGCCGGGCCTGATCGGCGCGCTCTCGCCGGCGCAGGCCCAGGAGCAGCCAGACAAGGCCGCCGATCCACACCCCGGCGGCGGCCGCGTGGACCCACTGGTCGGCGAGGTCGAGCGCGCGAAACGGCGACGCTCCAGCGGCGTGGCCGCCGCGCACGTGGACCAGGAGAGCGCCGGCCGCGACCAGGCCGACGACGGCGATCGTCCAGCGGCTGGGGCGCGCCACGAAGGCGCCGGCCGCGACGCCGCACGCGAGGACCGCGACGCCCTGNNGATCAGCAGCCGGCCGTGATCGGGCGTCCGGCCGCCCAGCACAAGCCAGGAGATCGCGGCGGCGCCGACGAACAGGGCAAGTCCCCAGTAGAGCAGCCAGCGGCCCGCCGCCTGGTAGGCCTCGAGCGCCGTCGAGACACCGGCCACGGCGCCGGCAGGCGAGGAGCGACCCGCCGCGACCACGCCGACGCCGAACGGAAACGACGACTGGGCCACGTGGCCGTCGACGCTGGAGACGGTGCGCCAGACGACAGTGTAGACGCCGTCCGCGAGCGGCCGCGAGAGGGTGACCTGCAGCGCGGCCGGACGGCCGGGCAGCGGACGCGCGTTCGAGACTCCGCCGACGACGCGGCCGGCGGTATCCAACACCTGGACCGCGGAGAGCTCCGGGTCGGGAGCCTCGGTGAAGATCAGCAGCAGCCGCGACGGCGAGTGGCGCAGCGACGCACCTGACGCGGGCCGGGAGCCCACGAGCAGAGCGTGAGCGGCGGCTGGGGGAGCGAGCGCCGAAAACGAAGACCAGGCGGCCAAGACGGCCAGCAAAGCGATGCCCAGCCCAAGGGCCGGGCGGCTCATCGGCTCACCTACCGCGCTTCTCGGCGGCCGCCCGGCAGCACACGGATAACCATCTGCACTCCTCTTTTCGGCGAGCGTCGCATCGCATGAGCGACGCGTCCCGGCTAGCCTTCCCCTTCCCGCGCCGTTCCATCGCAGTTGCTCCAGGCACGGTCGCCCAGTCAAAGTGGTGGGCGACCCGGCCGAGCGCATCATTCACCACGCCGAACAGGGCGGCTTCGACCTGCTCGTGCTGGGCCACAAGGGCCGCTCCCGCGCCCAGCGCTTTCTGCTGGGCAGCACCTCCGACAAGGTCGTCGACCACGCTCCCTGCTCGACTCTCATCGTCAAGTAGAGCCTGAGAAGATGGCCCACCGCCTCGGGGGATCGTGAGGCGGCGGGCCGGGCAGGTTCCCGGGTCAGAGGAACCTGGTGGGGGCGCTCAAGGGAGCGCTCCGACCAAACAGGCTCAGGCACAGACTGCCACCGCGAGCTGAGAAAGGCATGAGTGTCTGGTGTGGATCGGCTGAGAGTATGGCGAAGCAGGGGCGGCAGCAGGCGACGTCGCGGACCGCGGGTGGCCCCTCGAGACTAGGCGGCCTGCGTCCCGCGATTGTCAACGGCCTGCGTCCCGCAGTCCTCAACGGCGTGCGCCTCAAAGTCGTCGGCCGTCTGCAGCTTGAGTTCAAGCTCGCCGCAGCGCGGACAGGCGAGGGGCGCTTGGATCAGCTGAGAAAGCTCCTGGAAGATGTCCATGGCGTAGCCGCACCGGCTGCACGACGCGAAGATCATGTGCGCTCCCTTCCGTGGCGACCCCGGAGGTGTCGTGCCTCCTGAAAGTCATGCTTGCTCCCTTCTGGGCGAGGCCACCCGCCGCGCCCGACATCGGTGTGCGGGTCCAGCCTGCCCGTCAAACGTTGGGGAGCCGTGAGGCGTCGATGAATCTGCAGCGAAGAGCACCCGGGCCGCTGCGCTCGGCTGGACGGCCGCGAGCGCTGCGGCGAGACGAGGCGGGCGCCGGCCTGGGGGGAAGGCCGGCGCCTCATGGCCCAGGGGAAGGGCTGTCCGTATGCTACCCGGCCATTCTGAAGGTGACGTGAGCCATGGGTGAGTTGGCAGTGAGCTTTGGGGGGCACTCGAAAGCACGCGAGAATCCATGGCCCCGCAACCGGCGTCTCGCGCGGCCCTCATCGCACGGGCGCAGAACCAATAGCGTCCGACCTGCTCCGCCGCTAAACATCGCGGCGCACGCACCGATAGAAACAAGGTACGTCGCAAATGGAGGCACCATGCAATGTTATTTGATGAAGAAGGCGCGCGCCCAGGAACTCGCCGTCGCCCTGGGCTCGCTACACCCGCGTCTGGCGGACACCGTCGACGCCGAGCTTCTGCGCATGTTCTGCATGGCGCGCGCCGAAGAAGACCCCTCCGTGAGATCCAAATGGCTCGACTCGGCGCCGGTCGCCGAGATCGCCGCCTGGATCCCCCTCGAGGACCTTCCGGGGTTGGCGCGCGCCTAGCGCACAGGTGGCGCGCCTAGCGCAGAGCCTCGCGCAGAGACGCTGAGATGGCGCGCAGGCCGCCCTCGAGCTCGGCCGCTGTGGGCCAGCCGATGCCGATCCGCATGTGGCGGCGTGACTGTTCGAACCAGTGGCCCGGGCCGACGTAGGTGGCGTGCTCGTCGCTCAGCAGGCGGTAGAACTCGTCGACGTCGACCGGCGCCTCTAGCCTGATGCGTGGGAAACACACGACACCACCTTTGGGCTCGATCCACTCCATCAGCTCTTCGCCGGCCATCCAGGCGCGCATCGTGGCTAGCGCCTCCTGGATGCGCCCTCCGACGTCGGTGAGCCAGGCCTCGCGACCGCGCAGCGCCTGGAAGGCGATCTCCTCGTCGACCACGCTGCCGCAGATGCCAATCTGTTCCTTGGCGGCGAGGAAGGTGGTCATGAGCTCGCGATCGCGGGTCAGCAACCAGCCCGTGCGAATGCCGGGGATGCCGTAGGTCTTGGAAAGCGACGACACGCTGATGGCGCGCGGGGAGAGCGAGGCGGCGCAGGGCAGCAGGCCGCCGAAGCTCATCTCGCGATAGGTCTCGTCGACCAGGAGGCGGCAGCCGGCCGACTCGACCACCGCCACCAGGCGGCGCAGATCGGACTCGCTCATGAGCTGTCCCGTGGGGTTGTGCGGCTGGGTCACGCTCACATACTTCGTGCGCGGCGTGATGAGCTTCGCCAGCCGGTCGATGTCGACGGCGAAGCCCTCCTCGAAGGTCAGGTCGAGGAAGCTGATGTCGGCTTCGATGGCGCGCGGTGTCTCGATGTTGGTGGCGTAGTTGGGCCGCACCACGACGAGGTGATCGCCCTTCTCGAGGAGCGTCGTGCCGATGATGAACAGGGCGCCGGCGGCGCCCGCCGTGACCAGCACATCGTCGGCTGAGAGGCCGCCGCCGGCCGGCCGCGCGACGATCTCGCGCAGGCCGGGGTGGCCCTCGTGGGTGCCGTAGAACAGCACGAGGTCGCGCAGGTCGACGCCGAGGTCGGCGAGCGAACGGTCGCGCACCGAGCTCTCCGAGAGGTTGAACTTGATCCGGTCGTAGCCGAACTCCTCGGGCGACTCGACTTCGATGGGCATGCGGACGTACTTCACGGTGGCCTCCTACTGCATCGACCCGGCGAGCTCGGCTCCCCAGAGTCGCGCCTTTTCCAACTCGCCCTCGCGCAGCGGCCCGAACTTGCCCGCCACGACGAAGCTCCGCGGCTTGCCGAGCGCACCGTAGCCCGCGTTCGCCAGACCCTTGGCGATCGCCGGGGCGGCGCTTCCCCAGGGACCGCGGACGCGAGTGTCGAAGGCGGCCGCCCGGCCGTGCCCCGCCGGCAGCGCCTCGAGCCAGGCGCACATCGGCGGATGGGAGAGGTCGGGCGGCGCCGGCGCCTTGCCGGGGTTGACCCGGATGCTCTCGCGGATCTTCTCGGACGAGAGCTTGAAACCCAGCACGGGGGCGCCCGCCACGATGAGATCGACGTCGGCCAGGGCCGCGCCGGTCGCCTCGGCGGTGGAAAGCGCCCGGGCCCCGAGCCCGATGCCCTCGGCCACTGCCGCGGCGACGGCGGCGGTGTTGCCCCACAGAGATTCGTAGACGACGACGGCTTTCATGACGGCCACCTTCCTGTCGGCGCGCCGGCAAGGGCGACCACCCTCGCCGACCTTCCCGCGACGAGCACCACAGGCCCTCGCACGACGTAGTGACTCAAATCCGTATGCTATCGCAGCCTGTCGGCCCGCGACGACGAAAGCGGTCAGACGGCCCCTACGAACCGACGACGGGTGGCTTGAGAGTGGTCTCGAGCGACGTCTCGGGAGGTTGTCGGCGTGACGGCCCGCCGGCGTTCCCGACAACGTCGTGCCCCAGGCGCAGCAGCGGAAAACAGACGGCGCCCGCCAGCCCCAGGGCGCCGACCACCAGGAACGCGCGCTTGCTGCCCAAAGCGTCCATGGCGAAGCCGCCGCAGAGCGGACCCAGCGCGTAGCCACCCAGATAGACGATGGTCCAGGCGCCCATGTAGCGCCCACGCAGCTCGGGCGGGGCAAAGGCGGCCACCACGGTCGAAGCGACGGGGATCAGCAGCACGACGCCCAGACTCACGAGCAGCACCAGAGCGACGCTCGGCCAGCCCCAGGGCAGCAGCGGCGTGAGACCGAGGCCGACGCCGATCAGGGCGCTCGCCGCGGAGAGCAGCACCAGCGGGTTCCAGGCGCGCGTGAGGCGCACCACGGGAAACTGCAGCACGCTGAGACCGATGGCGTAGGCGAGCAGCAGCCGGGCCCACTGGCCGGCCGTGATGCCGAGCGTCTGCTGGAGCGCCACGGGGAAGGTCGAGACGACCTGACCGAAGCCGTACAGCGGCAGCAGGGCGACTGCGCAGAAGGCGAGGAAGCGCCGGTCGCGCAGGATGTGTCCGAAGCCGGCGGCCGCCGGGCTGTGCCCGGCGGCCGCCGGCTTCGTCTCGCGCAGCCCGCCGAGGATGACCACGAGAAAGCTCAGACAGACCGCCCCGCCGACCACGAACAGCGGGCGAAAACCGGGGCCTCTACCGAGGAAGGCCAGTGCGATCAAGGGACCAACGATCATGCCCACGTTGATCGCCGTCCGCGAGAGGCCAAAGGCCTCGGCGCGGCGATGCGCGACCGTAAGGTCGGCGATCATGGCGTTGCTGCCGGTCAGGAACATGGCCCAGCCGAAGGCGGCCTCGATCGAGACCACGACGACCACTTCCGCCAGCGTGTGGGAGAGGCCCAGTCCGACATAGAGGACCGCGCTGCCACAGACCGCCAGCACCAGCACGCCGCGGCGCCCGAAGCGGTCCGCGAAGGCCCCGCCAAGGACCTGGAAGGGCAGCCCGGCCAAGCCGGTGATGCCCAGCAGCAGGCCGACGACCGTCATCGAGATGTGCAGACGACCGTTCAGAAAGAGCGTCTCGAACGGAAAGCACATGTCGACGCCGATGACGTAGACGAGGATGCCCGCCGTGAGCAGCCAGAACTGGGGCGGGAACTCGCTGAGGCTGCGAACGGTGCGAGACGCGGGCGAAGCTTTCACAGAGCGCAAGTCTACCCCCGCCTACGGAACTCCATCGAGGATCGGGCGCGCCCGGACTACGTAGGCGACATCGTCGTCGTACTCGTCCGCGTCGCCGTCGGCGAGACGCCTGAAGCCCGCATCGTCGCCTTCGGCAGTCAGGCGAACGACCAGATCGCGCAGCGCCGCGACGCGTCCGGCGACGACGCCGGGGAGCGCAACGCGATCGGCGTGGCCCAGGCCGAGTCGCAGCGCATCGCGACAACCACTACTCGCACTCCACCTTCTCGGGACTCTCGAGTCGCAGGTCGCGTACCCCTGACCGGGCCGCATCAGACGCGGCGTCGCTCAGCAGCGCCTGGGCGGCCGACTCGGCCTCGAGTCGCGCCAGGTAGTGGGCGATCTCGCGCTCGACCGCGGCCTCGTCCCAGTCGAGCACGGGCGCCATCAGCCGCGCCGCGCCCTCGGCGGCCAGCCGGCCGCGGTCGGGCGCCTCGAAGGCGATGTGCGTGCGACGCGTGAGCACATCGTCCAAGTGCAGCGCGCCCTCGCACAGCGCGGCGTAGCGGACCTCGCCGGCCAGGTAGGTCTCGGCTCCGGCGAGGGGGGCGGCCAGAGCAGGGTCGGCGGCGAGCAGATCGAACACCTCCTCGGCCAGCGTGCCGTAACGCGCGACCAGGTGGTTCAGCTGGCCCGGCATCAGGCGAGCGGCCCCGGGGTGCCTGCTCAGCCTGAACCCAGCGCCCGCCCGGCCGACGGCCCCCAGCAGCGGGATGTCGGCCGTGCGACTGGCGTCGACTGCGAAGGGCAGGTCGCGAGCGGCCTTGTCGACGGCGTCGCGCGCCATCAGCCGGTAGGTAGTGTACTTGCCGCCAGCGACGCTCACGAACCCCGGCGCGCTGCGCCGCACGGCGTGATTGCGCGACAGCTTCGCGGTCTCTTCGGCCGTGCCGCCCAGCAGGGGCCGCAGACCGACATACACGGCGATGACGTCGTCGAAGCTCAGGGGCTCCTTGAGCACCTCGTTGGCGTGTTCCAGGAGGTACTGGATGTCGGCGTGAGTGGCCGAGGGGTGGTCCAGGCCGAAGTGCCAGTCGGTGTCGGTGGTGCCGATGATCCAGTGCTCGCCCCAGGGCAGCACGAAGAGCACGCTCTTCTCGGTGGGCAGGATGAGCGCGTACTCCGACTCGATCCGGTCGCGGGGCACGACGATGTGCACGCCCTTGGACGGCCGCACGATCATGGGGTCCGCGACGCCCGCCAGGCGCTCCATCTCGGTGGTCCAGATGCCCGTGGCGTTGATCACCGTGCGGGCGTGCAGATCGAATTCGCCGCCGCCCTCGAGGTCGTGCAGGCGCGCGCCCGCCACCCCGTCGCCGTCGTGCAGAAAGTCGGTCACGGCGACCGCCGAGGCGCAAACCGCGCCGAGCGACGCAGCCGTGCGCGCCAGCACCAGCGCGAAGCGCGCGTCGTCGACCTGCGCGTCGTAGTAACGGATGCCGCCCGCCAGAACGTTGCCGCGCAAGCCGGGAGCCGCCTTCAGACAGGCGCGCCGCGACAGGTGCCGGTGGCGCGGCACCGCCGGGTGCAGGCCGGCCAGCGAGTCGTACAGCAGGAGTCCCGCACCCATGTAGAGGCGATCCCAGACCTTGCGCCTGAGGGGAAACAGGAAGGGTGTGGGATGGACCAGGTGCGGAGCGATCTTCTCGATCAGCAGCCGCCGTTCGTGCAGCGCCTCGCGCACCAGCCCGACGTCGAGATGTTCGAGGTAGCGCAGCCCGCCGTGGATCAGCTTGCTGGAGCGGCTCGACGTGCCGGCGGCAAAGTCGCGCCTTTCCACCAGGGCCACCGACAGGCCGCAGCTCGCGGCATCGAGAGCGACCCCGCAGCCGGTCACGCCGCCACCGACCACCAGCACGTCGAAAGTCTCCGCGGCAAAGCGCTCCAGAGCGCGTCTGCGGGCATCGGGACCCAGCCATGTCACGCGCGCCTCAGCGGCCACCATGAAACCTCCGTAGTCTGCGCCACGTCTGTCGCGGCGCTTCAGGCACTGACGCCACCAGCCGGTGCGTCACTCATGCGGTTCACGCTCAGTTCGAAGATGTCGGGCACGTGCCACTCCGAGGAGAACATCACGGGCCGGCCGAGTTCGTCGAAGTCGACTTGTTCGATCTCCTGCAGGGGGGAGCCGACCCGCACGTGGAGCAGGCGTGCCAGCCGGGCGTCGGCGACCACGGGATGCAGGGTGGCGAGAGCGCTCCGCACGCCCGCGTGGGCCTCTTCGAGCAAGGCGTAGAGCGACGACGAACCGACGACGCGCTCGACCGCCTCGCCGAGCAGGACCGCCGAGATACGGTCGGTCGAGTAGACGACCGGCCGGCCGTCGGCGGTGCGGATCCGCTCGACGTACAGCACGGACTCGGTGGGCGCGATCGCGAGGGCGGCCGCCTCCCCGCCTGTCGCTACGCGGACCAGGTGCCGGATCAGCTTGCGCCCCGGTTCCAGCCCGGCTTCGCGGATCATGGCCGTGTAGCTCAGGTTGGCGTTCAGCGTGTGGCGGTGGCGCGGCAACGCCGTCACGAAGGTGCCCGTGCCATGGCGGCGCACCAGATACCCCGCCTCGACCAAGCCGCGAACGGCCTCGCGGATGGTCGCCCTGCTGACCTCGAAGCGGGCGGCCAGCTCGTCTTCGTTGGGGAGCCGGTCGCCGGCGACATAGACGTTCGAGAACAGGTCGCTGAGCAGCGAGTCCCGCACGCGGTCGGGCAGCTTCGGACGAGGCCTCTTCATGATCGGGTCCCTACTCACGGAGAGCTTCGGCAGCCGCTGTGATGTTCAGGACCTCGGTGATCTGGCCGGCCAGGTCGGGTGCGCCGGGCAGACGCCCCTCGAAGATCGCGCCACCGATGGTGAAGCCCCACGCCCCCGCCGCGGCGACGAGACGGATCTGCTCAGACGTGGCGATCGAGCCGGCCACGACGACCGGTCCGGCCGACGCGATGACGACTTCGTGAGTCAGCGCGATGGGGTCCTGGTCGGGACTGCGATAGGCGAGCAGGTCGAGACCGTAGACGCCGTCCAGAGCCGAGAGGTTGCGGGCGTCCTGGCTGATCTCGGCGATGCTTCCCAGAAGGACGCTGGGATGACCGTCGATGCGACCCGGGAAAGGACAGTACTTGATACCGCTGCCGGCGAGGAGGCGCACGCCGTCGTCGGCGTGCGTGCCGCCGAGGATCCAGTCGACGCCGATCTGCCGGGCCGCCTCGAGCGAGACGAGCTCGGACTCCCGCGAGGTCGACACGACCTCGAGCATGACCTCAAGGCCGTCGGCGTGAGCCTTCTCGGCCACGACGGCGAGCTCGTCGGGCGTGGCGCCGATGTCCTTGAAGCCGACGTAGTGCAGAGCCGTGCCGCGCAGCGAGTCGTAGACCTTGGCGGCATCGGGCACGGTGCTGTCGTTATGGGTCAGCATGAAGACGAAGTTCACTGCGAGGCCTCCTGGCGGCGGGAAGAGCGTTCGGGCAGAAGCTGGGCGAGGCTATCGATCACGAAGTCGGGCGTGACGGAGGCGCCGGCGAGACTGTCGGCGCGAGTCGCCCCCGTCAGGGTGAGGATGCCCGTCATGCCCAGCGACAGGGCCATGGCGACGTCGGTGAGCAGGCGGTCGCCGATCACCACGACGTCCTGGGCGGGCAATCCGAGCCGGCCCAGCAGGGCACGCGCCATGTGGATGCTCGGCTTGCCGACCACCGCCTCCGCCCTGGCCCCCGTGCTGGCCTCGATGGCCGCCAGCATGGCGGCGCAGTCGGGCAGCCCGCCCTCGGGCGTCGGACAATAGGGGTCGGGGTTGGTGGCCACGATGGTCGCGCCGTGGTAGCGCACCGCCTGAAAGGCGGCGTTCAGTTTCTCGTAGTCGAAGGTGCGGTCGAAGGACACGACGACCACCTGAGTCTCCAGCGGGTCCTTGGTCACCGTGAAGCCGGCCCCGCGGATCTCGTCGATGGTCGATTGCTCGGCCACCGCAAGGACGGTCTCGCCTGGATGCTCGCGGCCGAGATAGTCCACCAGCGCATCGACTGAGGTCACCACGTCGGCGCGCGCCGTGGGCACGCCGAGGCGCGTCAGCTTGCGCGCGTAGTCGTCGGCGGTGTGAAGCGGCTTGTTGGTCACATAGACGATGCGCGAGCCGGCCCGCCGGATGGCTTCGATCGTCTCGGCCGCGCAGGGCAGCAGGGCGTCGCCCAGGTAGACCGTGCCGTCGAGGTCGAAGGCGTACCCCGGGTAGATCCGCGTCGGTCGGCTGGTCGCCGGCAGGCTCAGCGTGTCGCGGCTTGCGATGTCGCAGCTCACGTCGCACCTCCGAGAGCCGCGGCGTCGGACAGGAGCGCATCGACACAGGCCGCGTCCCAGATGCCCAGAAAGCAGGCCATGTCGGCCACCGAGAAGCGGTCGCGCATCAGATGGCAGCTGGCGGTGGCCCAGCGCGCGGTGGCTTCGTCGGCCGGCGGCTCCACCTCGGAAAACAGCACCGGGGCGCCGGCGCTGCGCAGCGCCGCCACGAGCGCCTCGGGCCCGGCCAGCAGGTCACGCAGGGCCCGGTCGTGGACCGGCCAGTCGCGAGCCGCCAGCTCGATCCGCTCGCCGGCGCCCGCCCAAAGCGCCAGCTTGCGCGAGTAGTCACGCCAGCACTCCTCGCCCATCTGGCCGCTGGGATCGACGGTGAGAAACGCGGCCCGCACGCCGGCCTCGGCCTGTGCTGCGTCCGGCACGAGGACCCGCGACAGGCCGCCGTCGGCCAGTACGTCGAGGACGCGCTGCCAGAGGAGAGCGGCGACGATGCTGCTGGCCCCCACTTGGGCGCCGTGCAGGGCCGCCTCACGGCCGGCCTGCATGGTCGCCATCTCGATCAGGTGACTGACGGTGTGCTCCATGCCCGAGCAGGGTGCCGTGGTGCCGGCGATGCCCATCGAGATGCCGCTCAGCGTGAGGGTCGCGGCGACCTGGGCGAGCGCCGCCCGGTCGGCGTGCGGCACATGAGGAGCGGTCGCGAGCACGGCCGGTCCCTGCTCGCGAGCCAGCGCGACGACGGTCGGCGAGTAGGTGTCGTCCATGCCGAGCAGCGTGGCCAGGTACCAGTCGGCGGGCGCCGTGAAGGTGGCGATCAGGTCGGCAAAGCCGGCGACGTTCATCTCGACCGGAGCGGAGACGAGCACGTCGGTGTCGATCACGAGCGCGTCGGCCCAGGTCGTCGGCGTGGTGCGCTTCACCCCGTTGACGAGCAGCACCGAGCGATCGTCGGCGAAGCCGTTGACGCTGTTGGCGGTCTGCACGACGACGTAGGCCATGCCGTGGGCCGCCGCGACCACCTTGCCGATGTCGGCGACCGTGCCGGACCCGACCGCCACAAGACAGGCGGCGCCCTCGCCGTCGCGAGTGGCCTTGGCGAGCGTCTCCTCGTCGGCGTGCAAGGGGTGACCGGGCGTGCCGAGAGCGACGCTGCGCACGCGGCACTGCGCCGCCAGGGTCGCGGTGACGTGGTCCAGCAGATCGGCCGACCGGTAGAGCTTCGGCGTCCGGTCGGAAAGGATGCCGACGGGGCCCTCGGAACGGCGCGCATCGACGAGATCGGCAACGACCTGGGGCAAGGCCGCCAAGGCGTCGTCACCGAGGACGACCGTCTGCAGGCCCAGTCGCTCGAGCCTGGCGCCGTCGGGCGCCGCCGCGAGCCGGCGCCTCAGTGCATCGAGGTCAAACAGGTCGGTCATGAACGAGCTACCTCCACAGCATCGAAAAGGATCAGGTATCGCCGGCAGGCCTCGTCGCGGAGTGCCACGGCTCGGGCTGCGGCTTCTTTCAGCCCGCAGTGGCCGTCACGCAACCATAACGTCAGACGTCTGATGTATCAACCACGAGAGTGCGGCCGCGCTTGTCGCCTGTCGCAGGGCGGTCGCCGCTGGGCGCCGGTCGTCGACGAGGTGAGTCCGCAGATGCCAGAGTGTCAGACCGAGACGAGGACCATGATGATCGTTGCCAGCGCCAGAGCGAGGCTCATGACCGTGACGACGATGACCGCCCACCAGTCCGGGGCCACCGGGCCACCGGCCTCGAGGGCAGCGTTGATCCGCCGGACTCGCACGAGGGCCTAGGCGATGATGAAGGCGCCCAGCACGCCGTAGCCGGCGCCGAGAGCCGCGTAGGCGACGCGCGAACCGCCGAGCAGCGCCGGGATCAGGCGGCCGACGGCGAGCGCCACGCCGATCGCTCCCAAGCCGGTGCGCAGCCAGGCCAGATAGGTGCGTTCGGCGGCCAGCGACGTGCGCCGCGGCGCGCCCTCACTGCCTGGCGCTGCCTGGCCGGCCGGCCGGCCGGCGTTGACTGGCGGCTGCTCTACGGTCCACCTCCGTGGAAACCGGGTCGCCGCGAAGGCGCCGACCCTCATGAGCGAGCCTATCACGCTCGCCCCGAGACGCGGCTCCAGTCCCTGCTGTCGAGGTGGGCGCGGGCGCAGACGAGCTCACGCTCTGCGGACGCTCCGCCGGTGTGCGGGTCACCCGGCGCTGGGCTCCTGATAGAGGCCGATCACGTTTCCGGCCGGGTCGCGAAACCGGGCTGTGATCTCGGGAGCGTCGGCGCCCAGCGGCTGCACGATCTCGCCGCCGTGGGCCTTGACTACTTCGACGGTCGCAGCGGCATCGTCGACCATGACGTAGAGCAGCAGACCTGGCATAACAGATCTTGCCGTTCGCCATAGTGGGAGGCATCGGGGCTCCTTCGGCATGTTTCCCCACGTTGTTCCCAGACGGCGCGGCAGACTGACCGTAGCGCCGAGGGCGACGCGGTACGCGGCGGGCAGCGCCCACGGCTGGTATGAGCGCTCTGAGGGTGTCCCGACAACGCCTTGACGGCGCCCTCAGGGCCGCTTTTCGCCGTGCACGCGGCCACTCGCGTTCGCTCGAATGCTACCTGGGCCTTGGCGGGGTACACTATGCGCAAGACCTCGACCGAAAGAAGGCGGGCGCCGACTCCGGCGCCGCTTCGCGCTCGAGGCGTTCGCTTAAAGCCGACCTAGCGAAGGATGGGGTCATGAACGTCGCATCCGCCGCCCGCGCGCCGGGGCTGTCATGGTAGCCGTGTCGCCCGCCGGCACCGCCGTACTGGTCGGCATCGGCGTGATCGTCGTCGCGCTCGTCGTCCTGGCTCTGCTCAGCATCCGTGTCGTGCGCCCGACGCACCGCGGCCTGGTGGAGCGCCTGGGCAAGTACCACCACTACTGCGGCCCGGGCTTGCACACCGTGTGGCCGGGCATCGATCGTCTGTACCGGATCGACATTCGCGAGGTCCTGGTCGAAGCGCAGCCGCAGGAGATCATCACCAACGACAACCTGAACGCCAAGGTCGACGCGCAGGTCTATCTCAAGGTCAAAGACGACGAAGAGAGCGTCAAGGCCACGCAGTACAACGTCACCAACTATCAGAACCAGGTCGTCAACCTGGCGCGCACCACACTGCGCAACATCATCGGCACGCTGTCGCTGAAGTCGGCGAACTCGGAGCGCGGCAAGATCAACGACGAGCTGCGTTCGAACCTTTTGGTCGAGACGGCCAACTGGGGCATCGAGATCCTGCGCACCGAGCTCAAGGAGATCGACCCCCCGCGCGACGT